>USAI01000014.1 GCA_900552675.1 uncultured Prevotella sp. | reverse complement strand
TGCTGCCAGGCATTGTGACCAACATTACCAACTTTGGCGCCTTTGTCGACGTAGGTGTGCATCAAGACGGACTGGTACACGTGTCGCAGTTGGCCGACCGCTATGTGGCCGACCCTACTCAGGTGGTGAAGTTGCACCAGCATGTAAAGGTGCGCGTGGTAGAAATTGACCGTAAGCGCAACCGCATCTCGTTGTCGATGAAGAAGTTGTAAATAAAAAAACTCGACAACACTTTTTTACCTAAATATGTTTAAAACGTTTTGTGGGGTAGGGGGCTTGCATTATCTTTGTAGAAGATAAGCTGCATCTCGGCATAATATTCAAGCAAGCTTGATATTCTGCTCTCGATTTGCATTATCTTTGTAATTGAAACAATGTAAGCAACGTATGAAACTACACACAATAACAACGATAGGCCGAGTGGTGGTGCTGCTGGCAATGATGGCTTGGCACATGCCCATGAGCGCTCAAAACGAGGGCGACAAGAACATTAACAATCGTGCCCTTTTGCCCAAAGATATGGTGACGATGCACAGTGGTGCCACGTTAGGCACCGCCCGACAGTTGGCTCGCGAAAAGGCCGCCGAACGCGAGGCCGAGGTCGCCATGCCCGAAGCACCCACAACGATAGCGGGCACCGAAGCCCTACTTTCTGCCCCCGACACCCTACATCTGCCCGCCATCAATATGCGTGGTCAGGTGCAGCCCTTTGTTATGTCGCCCCTCTACTGGGGAGGCTGGTATAACTGGAGTCTGCATAGCGGCTTAAACGTATCGTTGGGTGCATCAGTGTTTACCCAGTTTGGCAAGCACGCCAAGGGTGGTGCTGGCTTCACCCAGAGCGTTTCGGCCATGTATGCCGTGCCCCTCACCTCAAAGTTGTCGTTGGCCGTGGGTGGCTACTTCGACAATGTCACGTGGCAGCATGCCTCATGGCGTGAGGCTGGTCTGTCGGCCGTGTTGGGTTATAAGTTTAACGACAAGTGGGAGGGCTATGTTTATGGGCAGAAGAGTCTGGTGGGTAACCATCGCTACATGCCCCTCACCGTGTACGATGCCGCCAGCCTGGGCGACCGCATAGGTGCTGCCGTGAAGTATAACCTCAACCCCAACGTTAGTTTTCAGCTATCGGTAGAGGGCGCGTGGATGCCTAAGAACCGCCAACCCTTTTTGCTCCATGATTGAAAATATTCCGCCAAAAGGTGTGATTGAATCGAATTTTATTTGTACTTTAGCCATGTCTACTGAAGATTGGTTTGATTTTTATTGCAACACGAAGTTAAGTGAATCTTCTGACATGACAAAGCACTGGGTAATACATTACTACTCAGTGCTTCAAATTAGTTTTATACAAAAGTGTTGCGGAAATTAGGGTTAAATTAAACTACTATGAATTTCAAAAAAGCACTCTGCGGCTGTTTTTGTTTAGCCGCTCTGCCCCTCGTCGCACAGACAGCGCATCCAAGGCTGATTGTGCGCGCTGACGACATGGGCTCCTTCCGTGCAGCCAACATCGCCTGCCTAAAAGGTTATCAACAAGGCATCGAGACCAGCATCGAGGTGATGGCTGTCGGCTCTTGGTTTCCCGAGGCGGTTCGCCTGTTAAAGGAGAATCCCGGCATCGACGTGGGCCTGCACCTGGCGTTCACCAGCGAATGGGAGAACGTGAAGTGGCGTCCGCTCACCCATTGCCCCTCTCTTTGCGACGAGAACGGCTACTTCCTCCCGATAATGCGCCCCAACAAAGCCTATCCTGGCAAGGCCATCTTGGAGAATAAATGGGACATCAAAGAGGTGGAGCAAGAGGCTCGCGCCCAAATCGAGATGGCCTTGAGAAACATTCCGCAGCTCAGCCACGTGTCTGGCCACATGGGATCAACTGGATTCGACCCACAAGTGTCTGACCTGATGAAACGCCTCAGCGAGGAGTACCACCTGCCCATGATCGACCGTGTTTCAGCCATGGACAAATACGGGTTCATCTATAAAGGCTATGATGGACCGTCGAAGACTGGCGCTGAGAAAGAGGCCAGCTTCCTGAAGATGCTCGACTCGTTGCAGCCCGGGCAAACCTATATGTTCGTCGACCATCCCTCCCTCGACAATGAGGAGATGCAGACCGTTGGACACGTAGGCTACGAGCACGTGGCCATGGATCGCCAAGGCGTGACCGACCTGTTCACCAGCGACAAAGTGAAACAAAAGATCAAACAGAGCGGCATCGAGCTGATCAGCTACAACGACCTGACGAAGGCTCTGCCCCGTGGCGAAGCCTCGAAACGCCTCGACAAGAACTTCGACAACTACCTGAAAGCGGTTGAGAAATCGGGCCAAGACCTGCATAGCGTCATGATCGTGCAGCACGGCAAGGTGCTGAAAGAGAAATGGCTGAGCAAAGGCGACGCCAAAGTGCCTCACGTGCTCAACTCAGTAAGTAAGACCTTCACCGCCACAGCCGTTGGCTTCGCTGTGACGGAGGGTAAATTGAAACTAACCGACAAGGTGATCAGCTTCTTTCCCGACGAGACGCCGGCCAACCCCGACGAGAATCTGAAGGCAATGACCGTGCAAGACCTGCTGACCATGTCGTCGGGCCACGATGTCGATCCCACAGGATTGGTGCGCAAGCCCGAGACCAAGGATGGCAACTGGGCAGCCGCCTTCCTGGGCGCACCGCTGAAACACAAGCCAGGCACCTACTTCTGCTACAACAGCTTAGGCACCTATATGCTTTCAGCTATCGTACAGAAGGTGACGGGTCAGAAGGTGATCGACTATCTCTACCCGCGCCTGTTCCGCCCGTTGGGCATCGTAGGTGCACACTGGGATGAGAGTCCGCAGGGCATCAACACCGGAGGATGGGGCCTCTTCTTGAAGACCGAAGATCTGGCCAAGATGGGCCAATTTCTGTTGCAGAAGGGACAGTGGAAGGGCCAGCAACTCCTGCCAGCCAGCTGGATTGAGGACGCTACCTCCAAGCACATCGAGTGCCGCCCCGCAGGCAAAACCCCCGAGGATGTGGCAAAGACAATGAAGGTGAAGGATAGCGACTGGCTGCAAGGCTACGGTTATCAGATGTGGCGCTGCCGTCACAACTGCGTGCGTGCCGACGGAGCAAACGGTCAGTACATCATCCTCGTGCCCAAGAAAGATGCCGTGATCGTCACCACCGCCAACATTGGCGATATGCAAAGCGAGATCAACCTGATCTGGAAACACCTGCTGCCCGCCTTGTAAATCTAAATCGAAGATTGCCGCATGGCCCCGACAGCGAGCCATGCGGCAATTCGCTCCTCTCTCTTTTCCTATTTTCCTATTTTCCATTTGAACACCTACTAAAAAAAATAATGGAGCTTTGTGAGTGTTGTCTCAAAAAAAACACTACCTTTGTAATATAATCTATTTTACGAAACAATATAAAAGAGACACATGAAGAAAACCACTTTAACCCTATCTATACTTTGTGCCGCCATGTCTGTTAACGCCAAGGTGAAACTCTATCCACTGTTTACTGATAACATGGTGCTGCAGCAGCAAACGCAGGCTCCGCTGTGGGGCGAGGCTAAGGCTGGCAAGAAGCTCACCGTAACCACCTCGTGGGACAACCGCAAATATACCACCAAGGTGGGTGCCGATGGCAAATGGCGCGTTGACGTGCATACCCCCACGGCAGGTGGCCCCTATACCATCACCCTAACCGATGGCAAGCCTGTAACGCTGAGCAATGTGATGATAGGCGAGGTGTGGCTGTGCACGGGTCAGAGCAATATGCAGTTTCCAATGGAAGGCTGGAACATCAAAACCTATCCCGACGAGATAGCCGCCTCGGGGCAGTATGAAAACATACGCCTCATGCACATTGACAATGCCATAAGCAGCACGCCCGCCGATGGCCTGCCCAAGCAAACCCATACGTGGGAAATGTGCTCGCCCGAAACCGTGAAGCAGTTTTCGGCCACAGGCTATTTCTTTGGCAAGCACCTGAACCAGCAGCGCAATGTGCCCGTGGGATTGATTATGACTTGCTGGGGTGGCACCGATATAGAAACCTGGATAAGTGGCGAGACGCTGAAGACGTTGCCCGACTTCCGCCCCACGGTAGAAGAAATAGCCAACGACAAACTGTCGGCCGCCGAGCACGAAATCAAATATCAGCGCGAGCTGCGCGAGTGGATGAACACTGTGGGCCAGAAAGAAGGCAGCATGCAAGCCGATGGCACCGCCTTGTGGGCACAGCCGCAATATGATGTGGCACAGTGGCAAACGCTGGCTCAGCCTCAGAAAATAGACGAGGTGGGGTATGGCAATTTTGATGGCTTTGTATGGTATAGAAAAACCATTGACATTCCTGCGACGTGGGAAGGCAAAGACCTGCGCTTGCAGTTGGCCATGATTGATGATATGGATGTTACCTACTTTAATGGTGTAGAGGTGGGCCACACCGAGCAGTGCCCCGTTAATAGAAACTATACCATACCTGCATCGCTGGTAAAAGCTGGAAAGGCCGTGCTGGCCGTTAAGGTGCTTGACACGGGTGGCGCTGGTGGCTTGCGCGGCAACGCAACCAATATGAGCATAGCTTGTGGCAACGATGTGGTGCCGCTGGGTGGCGAGTGGAAGATGCAGTTGGCTACCAGCCTTACCGATGCTGGCAAGGTGCCCTTCAACCCAGTAGACAATCCATACATACCCACCGTGCTATACAATGCTATGATACGTCCGCTGGCACCCTATGCTGTGAAGGGCGCCATCTGGTATCAGGGCGAGAACAACGCTCCGCGCGCCTTCCGCTATCGCCAGTTGCTGCCTATGATGATAGCCGACTGGCGCTCGTTGTGGAAGCAAGATTTTCCTTTCATTATAGCCCAGTTGGCCAACTATATGGAGCGCAAGAATGAGCCTACCGAGTCGGAGTGGGCCGAGCTGCGCGAGGCACAGCTCAACACTCTGCACGTTGACGGCACCGCCCTTGCTGTGCTGATTGATGCTGGTATGGCCGAAGATATTCATCCTATTGATAAAGCTACGGCTGGCAACCGCCTGGGCTTGGCCGCTCGACACCTGGCCTACGGCGAAGATATAGCCTATTCGGGCCCCATCTATGATAACTATACCATTGAGAAGGGGCAGATACGCATCAGCTTTACGCACACTGATGGCGGCCTAAAAACTAAGGATGGTGAGGCGCTGCGCGGCTTTGCTATTGCTGGTGCCGACCGACAGTTTCATTGGGCCGACGCTCGTATCGAGGATGGCAGCGTGGTGGTATCGGCAGCCGCTGTGCCCATGCCTCTCGCTGTGCGCTATGCTTGGGCCGACAACCCCGACTGCAACCTGTGTAACGGAGCACTGTTGCCCGCCTCGCCCTTCCGCACCGACCAGTGGCCTGGCCTTACCCTTGCTCGTTAATATGTTGCTTGTCACGAGGCACTAGTCCCTAGTCCCTAGTCCCTCTTCAGCTATCAGCTCGTCAACTCGTCAACTCGTCAACTTGTCAACTAAAAGAATATGACTTTCATCCTTTCACACATGTGGCTGCTTTGGACCATCATTGCCATAGTATGCCTGTCGCTTGAATTAACGTCGGGCGACTTCTATGTTACCTGTTTCGCCATTGGCGCTTTGGCCTCGGCTGTGGCAGCGGCATTTGATGCTACGCTATGGGTTCAGGTGTTGTTGTTTGCCGTAGTGTCGGCGGCCTCCATCTTCTTCATTCGCCCTAAGCTCAATGCCTTGTTGCATAGGGGTGGGCATGAACGGCCCAGCAATACCGACGCCATCATTGGGCGTATAGGCACCGTGAGCCAAACGATACCCACGGGCGGCTACGGCCGTGTGAAGCTGGATGGCGACGACTGGAAAGCCATGAGTACCGACTCTGACCCCTTAGAGGTGGGCATGCGTGTGCGCATAGTGGGGCGTGAGAGCGTGATTGTTACTGTTGAGAGTGTAGACTGAATATTTATTACTCTATATTAACCCTAAAAAATACTTTAGCTATGGATCAGATTATTGTTATTGCACTGGTGGCCGTGGTGTTGCTGGCCATCATCTTTGTGAAGAAATCGATTGTCATTATCTCGCAGAGCGAGACAAAGATAATAGAACGCTTGGGCAAATATTATGCTACGCTGAACCCTGGCATAAACGTTATCATACCGTTTATTGACCAGCCCAAACCCATCGTGGCCCTCATACGCGGACGCTACGTTTACACCCACACCATCGACCTTCGTGAGCAGGTGTACGACTTTGATAAGCAGAACGTTATCACGAAAGATAATATACAGATGCAGATTAATGCGCTGCTCTACTTTCAGATTGTTGACCCCTTTAAGGCCGTTTACGAAATAAACAATCTGCCCAACGCTATTGAGAAGCTGACGCAAACCACGCTGCGTAACATCATAGGCGAGATGGAGCTGGACCAGACGCTTACCTCGCGCGACACCATTAATACGAAGCTGCGCGCCGTGCTCGACGATGCTACTAATAAGTGGGGCATCAAGGTGAACCGCGTTGAGCTGCAAGACATTATTCCGCCCGCAAGCGTGCTGCAGGCTATGGAAAAACAGATGCAGGCCGAGCGTAACAAGCGTGCCACCATTCTTACCTCTGAGGGAGAAAAGCAGGCCGTCATTCTGCAGTCGGAAGGCGAGAAAACCAGTACCATCAACCGTGCCGAGGCTGCTAAGCAGCAAGAAATTCTGCGTGCCGAGGGCGAGGCTCAGGCGCGTATTCGTAAAGCCGAGGCCGAGGCCATTGCGATAGATAAAATAACGCAGGCTGTGGGGCAGAGCACCAATCCTGCCAACTATCTGTTGGCGCAAAAGTATATACAGATGATGCAGCAGCTGGCCGATGGCGAACAAACCAAAACCGTGTATCTGCCTTACGAGGCCACAAACTTGCTGGGCAGCCTTGGTGGCATAAAAGACTTATTTAAAAATCAATAACCACACAAACAGCATTAAGTTATGAAAACAACATTGCAAAATATTTTGCCCTCAGCACTCATTGCCCTGGGCATCGTTATTCTTGGATTGTGTGTGAAAAGCGGCATCGACCACTTTACTGATAAAGACCGTAAGGTGGTGGTAAAGGGGCTGGCCGAAAAAGAGGTGCCCGCCGATAAGGTAACGTGGCCCATCGTGTCGAAAGAACTGGGCAACGACCTGCCACAGCTGTATCAGCGCATTGCGGTAACACAGGCGCAGATACGACGCTTCTTAAACAATGGTGGCATAAAAGATGCCGAGATTAGTGTGAACGCCCCCGTGGTGATTGATATGAACGCTAACCAATACTCGGATAATAAACGCGACTATCGTTACAACATTACCTCAATTATCACTGTTACGTCGCGCAATGTCGACTTGGTGCGCAAGCTGATTGCACAGCAAGGCGAACTGCTAAAACAGGGCATTGCCATCGTGAGCGGCGAATATGAAAACCGCGTCAGCTACGAGTATGTATCGTTCAAGGATATGAAGCCTAAAATGATGGAAGAGGCTATCGCCAATGCCGAAAGCACCGCACAGCAGTTTGCTAACAGCAGCAAGAGCAAGCTGGGCAAGATTGTTCGTGCCGACCAAGGACAGTTTTCTATCGACGATCGCGATGCTAACACGCCTTATATTAAAAAGGTGCGTGTGGTGTCGACCGTAACCTATGCCTTAAACGATTAAAAACAATAACGAAATGTGCTCGACCTGTGCCTCGGCTTTTTGGCACTGGGGCGAGCACACTTTGTCATATAGACATGACAAAGGTATGTAATTGACTGAAAATTTAATACTAACACCATTGAAAAGAGAAAATATTGCTTGTTTTCTTTCGTATGGTCAAATATTTATTCTATCTTTGCAAGAAAGATACCACCTCGGGGTCTTTATCGAAAGACTCAGTAACTGTTGTGTAGCTTTATATGGAACTTAAATTTAATTAAACAATTTATTTATAACAATGAGGGGAAAAATTGACTGTTTCTTACTCTGTGACAACCTTTCGACAAGCGAGGAATTGTTGCAAGAGCTGCAACGAAGCAAAACCGTGCAGCATGTGAATTTGTTGGTGACAGCCGACTTTGCCGCTGAAACGCAGGCACCTGAAGGCTGTTCCCAGATAGTTGTTGATAATGTAGCTTCAACTCAAAGTTTGAAGGCCATTGCAAAGGCCGCCGAGGCCGAATATGTGTTGCTGAGCATTAAGCCCACAAAACTGGAGCTGGGCTACTATGCTTTAGAGCGTATGCTGCGCGTGGCTGCCGACTCGGATGCCGCTATGGTGTATTCAGATCACTTCTCAGTAGCTAATGGCGAAACGACAAAGCATCCCGTTATCGACTATCAGTGGGGTAGCTTGCGTGACGACTTCGACTTTGGACAGCTTGTATTGATCAAAACCGACTTGTTGAAAGAATGGGCCGAAAGCAATCCTGCCGACTATAAGTTTGCGGGCTTCTACGACTTGCGTCTCTTCCTCAGCCGTAAAGGACATCTGTTCCACATCGACGAATTCTTGTATACCGATATCGAGCTCGATACCCGTCTTAGCGGCGCTAAGCAGTTCGACTATGTGAACCCCCGCAACCGCGAGGTACAGGTTGAAATGGAAAAGGCTGCTACCTGCCACCTTGAGGCTATAGGAGCATTGGTAGACACCTCAAAATATGCCGACCCCAACTTTGACGAGCAGCACTTCGAGAACGAAGCTTCTATCGTTATACCTGTGTATAACCGCGTGAAGACCGTGGCCGACGCCGTGAAATCAGCACTCGGACAGAAGGCCGACTTCCCCTTCAACGTTATCGTTGTTGATAACCACTCGACCGACGGAACAACCGAAATATTGAACGAGCTGGAGAAAACCAATCCGCACCTCGTACACCTTATTCCTGAGCGTACCGACCTGGGCATTGGCGGATGCTGGAACGTTGCCGTAAGCGACAGCCGCTGCGGACGCTTCGCCGTGCAGCTTGATAGCGACGACATCTACTCGTCGCCCCAGACGCTCGAAACCATCGTTAAGGCATTCCATGAGCAGAAGGCTGCCATGATTATTGGTAGCTACCGCATCTGCGACTTTGGACTGAACACGCTGCCTCCCGGACTGATTGACCACAAGGAGTGGACCGACCAGAACGGACCTAACAACGCATTGCGCATCAACGGCTTGGGTGCTCCACGTGCCTTCTTTACACCGCTGGTACGCCAAATTCAGTTCCCTAACACCAGCTATGGTGAAGACTATGCACTGGGCTTGATGTTCAGCCGCAAGTATCGCATCGGTCGTATCTACGATGAGCTGTACTGCTGCCGCCGTTGGGGTGGTAACAGCGACGCTTCACTCAGCATCGAGAAGACCAATGCTAACAACCTGTATAAAGACCGCCTGCGCACCATGGAGGTGATTGCTCGCCAGCAGATGCACCAAGGCAAAGAAGACATCAGCGACGATAGCTCGCTGCAACGTTTTTTTAACCGCCAGCTGGAGACCTGGGATGATACACGGCTCCGCTTCCGCGACTTGCGGAATGTGAAGACTCGTGACCTCTCAGTTGGCGAGAACACAATTAGGCTACAATTCAACCCAGCCCGTTTGGTATCGACGGGAGCCAAAATAGACCAAAAGACACTGAAGCAGCGTGCTTGTTTCCTTTGTGCCAAGAACCGTCCGGAACAGCAGATAGAGATTGCCTTGAAAGAGGGCTTCACACTGCTCGTTAACCCGTTCCCCATCTTGTCCACACACTTCACCATTCCTAAGAATGAGCATGTGCCACAAAGCATCAAAGAGAACGTAGGCGAGATTTATAAACTGCTGACCGACTATCCTGAAATTATGGTGTTCTATAACGGACCTAAGTGTGGCGCTTCGGCTCCCGACCATATGCACCTGCAGGCAGGCACCAGTGGCCTTCTGCCCTTGCAAACAGGATGGCAGCGCTTGAGCCGAAACCTGAACGTGGTGGCCGATAATGGTGACGCTGTTATTGCTGAGGTGCGCGGCTTCTTGTGCCCCGTGATGGCAATAACCAGCCAAAGCGCCGAGGCCGGCGTGAAGGCTTTCCGTCAGCTGTATAAGGCTATGCCGCTGCGTGCCGACGAGACCGAGCCTATGATGAACGTGGTGGCCTGGAAACAGGGCAACGAGTTTATCATGGTAGTGATTCCGCGCGAAAAGCACCGCCCCGACTGCTACTTTACAGAAGACGAAAACGAGAAGGTGCTGGTAAGCCCTGGCTCGCTCGATATGTCGGGTATGCTCATCACACCGCGTCCTAACGACTTCGAGAGCCTTACCCCCGAACGTGCCGAGGCTATCATCAAAGAGTGTGGCATTACACAAGAGGTGATGGATGGCATCGTGGCACGATTGAAAGACATCGTGGCCGCCACTGCTACCGAAAAGCTTCCTACCGATGGTCAGGAGCCTTGTGTGTCGGTGGGCATCGTTAGTGGCGAGAAGATTGCCTTCTCGCTGAACAGCCCCTACACCGCCAAAGGCGAGCAGATTGTGGGTGAACAGGTGGTAGAGTTTTCTGAAGGAGGCATCCTTTGGAACGGCACACAGTATCGCGAGCTCACCTTCCATCCGTCAACCGAAAATAGCTCGTTCTCGTTGCATGATGTAACCATCGGTGTCAACTTCCACTGGGAGCGTAAAGAAACACAAACCTTCTTGGGCACACTACGACTCGTAGTTGATGCTGATAAGATTTGTGCCATCAACGACCTTCCCGTTGAGAAGTATCTTGAAAGCGTAATCTCAAGCGAGATGAGCGCCACTTCAAGTCTTGAGCTGCTCAAAGCCCACTCAGTTATTTCACGTAGCTGGCTGCTGGCGCAGATGGATAAGCGCAAGAAACTGAAGGAAGGCACCAATAGCTTCTTCTCGTTCATCAAGAAAGACGACGAACTGATTAAGTGGTACGACCGCGAAGATCATACTATCTTTGACGTTTGCGCCGACGACCACTGCCAGCGCTACCAGGGCATCACGAAGGAAACAAGCCCCAACGTGGCCAAGGCTATTGCTGCAACACGTGGTAAGATATTGATGTCGGAAGGCGAGATTTGCGACGCACGCTTCAGCAAAAGCTGTGGTGGCGTAAGTGAAGAGTATCAGTATTGCTGGGAAAACATCAAGATGCCTTACCTGCTGGCTGTGCGCGACACGGCTAAGGGCGTGAAGGACGAAGACGTTATTCCTGACCTTACCATCGAGGCTAATGCCGACAACTGGATACGCACTGCCCCCGACGCATTCTGCAATACGCACGATAAAGAGATTCTCTCTCAGGTGCTGAACGACTTTGATCAAGAGACCACCGACTTCTATCGTTGGCGTGTGGTTTACACTCAGAAAGAGTTGAACGACCTCATCACCGAAAAACTGAAGATGGATCTTGGCGACATTATCGACCTCGTTCCCGTAGAGCGTGGCGTGAGCGGACGCCTGTGCAAGTTGAAGATTGTAGGCTCAAAGCGCTCATTCACCATTGGCAAGGAGCTTGAGATACGTCGTGTGCTAAGCACATCGCACCTGTATAGCAGCGCCTTCGTTGTTGACAAAGACAATGTGAAGGACGGCGTTCCGCAGAAGTTCACCCTTATTGGTGCTGGATGGGGACATGGCGTTGGCCTGTGTCAGATAGGTGCTGCCGTTATGGGCGCACAGGGATACGACTATAATCAGATTTTGTTGCACTACTATCGCAACGCTGAGATTAAGAGTATCTATAAATAAGCAATATTAAAAAGAGTTTGGGAGCAAAGATGGCTTGACGGAACTTCTTAACCGTTTGCTGGCTTTGTTCCTAAACTCTTTTTCAGCTACATTCTTCTTCCAGCTTCTTGGGAGAGAACGATGATTACCCCTTAAGAACAAAACAAAAACCGTAAATGAAAGCATTAAAGAAAGTAAATCCATGGGCGTGGATCTCTACTCTGTATTTTGCAGAGGGTCTGCCCTATGTTGCTGTGATGACCATCTCGGTTATCATGTATAAACGTCTCGGTATATCTAATACCGATATCGCTCTTTATACAGGATGGCTCTATCTGCCTTGGGTTATCAAACCCTTCTGGAGCCCCTTTATCGACCTTATTCGAACAAAACGCTGGTGGACCACCACCATGCAGTGGATCATTGCCATCGCGTTTGCTTGTATAGCGTTCTCTATCCCCACACCATTCTTCTTCCGCCTCACGCTGGCCTTCTTCTGGCTGGTGGCGTTCTCATCGGCTACGCACGATATTGCTGCCGATGGCTATTACATGCACGCGCTTACCGAGCACGAACAGTCGTTGTATGTGGGCATTCGTAGCACCTTCTACCGTATAGCTACCGTTGCCGGTCAGGGCTTGCTCGTTATCGTGGCTGGCTTGATTGAAACGGGTACGGGCTTAACACCTGCCGAGGTTACCATTGAGGCTTCGCCACAATACACTAACACGCTCACCTTGCCACAGTTTGCGGCCGACGCTACGGCTCAGACAGCGGCTAATGGCGAAAACTGCTTTGTGTTTACCGATGCTGTGGTAAAGGCTGGCGTAGCGGTTGATGCCAAAGAGGGGGCTGGTGCAAAAGACAAAATTGCACTGCTCACTGATAGCATTAAGGCGCTGAATATGGCCAATGGCTTCATCGCTAAAGAAGAGGCTAAGGCTGCGGTGGCTACTACTGCTGCTGCCGAGACCAGCAACGAGGGCTGGGGATCGGCCTTCACAAAATGGGTGCACGACACCTTTGGCGAAGAGGAAAAGGCTACGGCTTCGAACGTGGTTAGCAACATTGCCATTGCTGGCGTGAAGCTGCAGCAGAAACCCGCCGAGGGCGAGACCATCGTGCTCAACTTTGCCTTTAAAGATGGCGACCAGAGCATCTCGCTTGAGCAGGCTAAGTTTGCGCCCCGCTTCGAGTTTACAGCTGAAAACTGGGATAAACCTGCTTACCTCATCTTCCACATCGACAATAAGCTGAAGACCACTACGAAGGCTACCTTCGCTGGCACATCGGGCAACATTCCTATGGCTTGGCTCGTAGTGTTTGTTGTGCTGTCAATCTTCTTCTTGATGTGTGCTATCTATCACAGTATCATCCTGCCGCGTCCGCAGAGCGACCATGCTCCTGAAAACGTTACGGCATCTAACCTCATGGCCGAGTTCTTCTCTACCTTCAAGTCGTTCTTCTGCAAGAAGCAGGCTTTGGTGGCTATCGTCTTCATGTTGCTGTATCGTTTGCCTGAGGCTCAGCTGGTGAAACTGATTAACCCCTTCTTGCTCGACTCTATTGACAAGGGTGGTTTGGGTCTTACCACTGGTCAGGTAGGTTTGGTTTATGGCACCGTGGGCATCATTGGCCTTACGCTGGGTGGCATCATTGGCGGTATTGTTGCTGCTAAGGGTGGCCTGAAGAAGTGGCTGCTGCCTATGGCTTGGAGCATGTCGCTCACCTGCCTCACCTTCGTATATCTGAGCTATTTCCAGGATCACTCGCTGTTCACCGTTAACCTGTGCGTCTTCATCGAGCAGTTTGGTTATGGCTTCGGCTTTACAGCGTATATGTTGTTCCTCATCTACTTCTCAGAGGGCGAACACAAAACATCACACTACGCTATCTGTACTGGCTTCATGGCTTTGGGCATGATGCTTCCAGGTATGGCCGCTGGCTGGTTGCAAGAAACCATTGGTTACCGCCACTTCTTCGTGTGGACCATGATTTGCTGCGCCGCCACAATTCTTGTTTGCTTCTTCGTTAAGGTAGACCCCAACTTTGGCAAGAAGGTTGAAAACAAAGAATAATAATATCCTCTCATAATTTTTTTTGATGATCAGGTATCGGTGTGATGCGCTACTGCTGTTACAGCGTATGGGCTGGCAGAAAGCATCGCCCTCACACTGATACCTGTCAATCATTTTTCCTTACAACACAACATTTGGTAAAGAGTAACAAACTGCAAGAAGAATACTAAAGACAAAATGACAACTGATAGTCGTCCGCTTTTACCACAACGTATCATACGACCGTATCGCAACATCTCGGTTGCCGATCGTATTTGGCTTGCAACAATCAGCATAGCCAACGGACTGCCGTTTGCCTTTATTTTCCTTCTCTTGGTGATGTTCAAGCGCATGGGCTTGAACAATACTACCGTTACTTTTAATATTTCATGGTTGTGTTTACCCTTTATGCTGCGTCCCTTCTGTCATTTGCTGTTTAAGCGAGTGGGGTGGAGCAAAGAGGTGTGGATACTGACCTCTGAACTGGTTATCGCTGTTTTATTGTTGTTGATGTCTGAAGCCTTGGGCTCCGATTATTGGTTTCAATACATCATGTTGTTGCTGTTTGCTTTGTCAGTAGCTACCACTATACACAATGTTGTGGCCGAAAGCAAGTATAAGTACATCACCATTAATCCTTATCCCGTGATGTTGCGCCCTATGTTTGTGGTTTATCATTCGTTGGCTGTGCTCTTCGGACTGGGCGTATTGTCAATGTTGGCGGGCAATCTTGAGGTGGTAACCCGAAACGTATCGTATGCTTGGACCTTTGTGTTGCGGCTGGCAGCTGGCGTTTATGCTGTGCTGTGGCTCTACCACCTTATACGCATCTGGCGCACCGATACCGACGATGCTCCCACCGTCGATATGGGCAGCATTGCTACGTGGCGCGAGATGATGCATACGTTGCGATTGTTCTTTGGCAAAAAGTCGGTAACCATTGGCCCCGTTTTTTTCCTTCTTTATCTTCTTCCGCAAGGCTTCACGGCTATGGTGATGTCGTTGTTCCTTATCGACTCGGCTCATCGTGGCGGCTTGGGCCTCTCGCCGCAAGAGTATGCACTCACCCAGGGCACCGTAGGCGTGATTGGTATGTCGGTGGGTAGCCTTTTATGTATACGCTTGCTGAAACGTTACCGCACAGCCAAAAGCATTATACCCATGTCGTTTGCCAATTTGTTGCCTGCTTTGATGGGGATGGCGCTTAGCCACTTGGCCTCGGCATCGTTACTGGCCGTAAATGTGTGTATGTTTGTGGGCAATATGGGTTTAGGGTTTTCCATTACCGCCTGTGTCAGTTTCTTAGCTTACTACAGTTGTGGTAAGTATAAGCATGTGTTTTATTCTATCGGCATAGCCCTGTTCTTTTTCTCATGCGCCGCGTCGAGCATCTATTCGGGTGCTATACAGCGTTATTATGGTTATCCTGTTTACTTTGTTTTGGCCTTTGCTTTCAGCTTCGTTTCAGTTATCGTTGCTGTTGTTTTGAAGCGCATTTGCTTTCGTCGGAACTAATTAATTATTGACACAAGCTCTTAAAATAACTGTAATGTGTTTGACATACGCTACTCATAATTTTGCAGCGTAATACATAAGACAAATCATTATAGTAAATATTTTAAGGATGAAACAAGTCAAAATTGTAGGCAGCCGTTTGGCTACCGCCTTTGTGGCAGTAATGCTGCTTGCCTGCTTGCCTTTGCAAGCACAAACCCCAACTGAATGGAAAAAACTGAAAGGTGATGTAACGCTTTACATGTGCAACGACATGGGCCGAAATGGGTATTATGACCAGAAACCCATTGCTGAACTGATGGGACACATGGCCGAAACTACGGGCATGGAGTGTGTGCTGGCTGTGGGCGACATTCATCATTTTAATGGTGTGGCATCGGTAAACGACCCCTTGTGGACAACCAATTATGAGCAGGTGTATTCGCATCCTGAACTGATGCTCGACTGGTTTCCTGTGTTGGGTAATCATGAGTATCGTGGCAACACACAGGCAGTGCTCGACTATGGTAAGGTGAGCCGTCGATGGATGATGCCTGCTCGCTATTATACGAAGGTGTTTGATAGTAAAGGCACCACGGTGCGTATAGTGTTCCTCGATACCACACCCCTCATCGACCGCTATCGTGAAAACAATAGCAAATATCCCGATGCTTGTAAGCAAGACTCGCAGGCACAACTTCGTTGGCTCGATAGCACGCTGGCTTCGGCAAAAGAAGATTGGGTAATTGTGGTGGGCCATCATCCTATCTATGCTCAAACCTCAAAAGCCGAATATGAGCGCACCGATATGCAACGTAACCTGCTGCCCATCTTGCATAAATATAATAATGTCTCGATTTATGCTTGCGGACATATTCACAACTTTCAGCACATTCGTATGAAGGGTGATAATATCGACTATGTGGTCAACTCTTCTGCTTCGCTCGCCCGACCCGTTAAGGCGATTGATGGCACTGTGTTTTGTAGTTCGGCCGATGGCTTTTCTATCTTCTCGGCCACCAAGAAAGAACTGAAAATGTTTCTTATTGATAAGGAGGGAAAGGTGATACATACCATTGCAAAGACAAAATAATAGTTGCTGATATAAAAAAGATGAGAGATACTGATATTAAGAAAAGATGAATAAATTGTTTCTAAGTGCAGCATTGTGGGCGGCTGTTGCCACCTCGGTCACAGCCCACACTGTTGATGGTATTGTGAAAGACCAACGCACTGGTGAACCACTGATTGGCTCGGTGGTAGAGGTGAAAGAACTGCCGCAAGTGAAAACCACAACAGGTCTCGACGGTACATTTACCTTGCACGAGTTGCCTGATAAGGGCCGTTTCACGCTTGTGGTGAGATACATCTCTTACAAAACACGCGAGGTGCAGGTAGAAGTATCTAACAAAGAAGTTGTATCCATTGCCCTTGACGAAGACCAACAGCAGTTGGGCGAGGTTGTGGTGAAGGGGCACAAAGAGTATCATTCTGACCGTAGCGCCATTGATATGGAGAAAACGGCAGGCACGGTGCTGAACGTGATGAGCCAACAGAGCATACAGCTGTCGCCCGATGTGAATGTGGCCAGCGTGTTGCAACGCGTATCGGGTGTAACCATGGAGCGCGATGCCACGGGCGAAGCATCATACGCCATCCTTCGTGGCATGGACAAACGATATAATTATACGCTTGTGAACGGGGTGAAGATTCCAAGCCCTGACGATAAGAACCGCTACATTCCTCTCAATATTTTTCCCTCCGATTTGATGGATCGCCTCGTGGTGTCGAAGTCGCTGACTGCCGATATGGAGGGCGATGCTGCGGGGGGTGTGGTTGATATGGTGATGAAGGATGCGCCTTCGCGTTTCCAACTTCAGGCAAACGCCGCCATAGGCACTACCGACTATTTTTGGAAGGATGGTCGCGATTATCTCACGTCTAATCGAAACAATATCACCACAAAGTCACCTTACGAGGCGTATGGAAAAGATTATAAGGCGCAGATGTCTGACTTTAAAAGTGGTCCTACCGAGATAACAAGTCATTCAATGCCTGCACCTAATGTGATAGGTGGCTTGAGCATTGGCAATCGTTTTTGGAACGATCGCCTGGGCGTGATTTTTGCAGGAAGCGTACAAAACACCTTTCGTGGTACCGAGCGCACCTATAATGCTGTGAAGATGGCATCGGGCGAACAGGCTATGTATATCTCAAGCCTGAAGCGTCGTTATTATAGCATCCACGACCTCACCACAGGACTTCATGCTAAAATCGACTTTACGCTTGATAAACATAAGATTGAGTGGTATAATATGTTCGTGCGTACCAACTCGAAGAGTGTGAGATACAACCAAAGCATTGGCACCGAATATATTGGCACTGACACCTATACCATGGATGACGAAACGCGTTCGATGGAGCAAACACAGAGCATTGTTGCCTCTAATATGAAGGGCACGCACCGTTTGACGCGTGACTTTACAATTGATTGGTCGGCTATCTTTTCACAAGCCAAAGCCGAAAACCCTGACCGCACTTACCTTACGTTGACCAATACCATGCAAGCGGTAGCGGCTTCTACGGCAGCTACTTCTTCTACATGGGCTTCGGCAGCAACTGATGTTGATGTATTGTCGGGCTCAATCTGGTCGAGTGATAACACCGTATTGAAAACCTTGCCAAAGAGTATGGAACGTCGTTATCAACACAATAAAGATACCGATTGGGCGGGCTATATCAACCTTTCTTACGACACGCATTTCGGCAACAAGGTTGATGCCTTATGGAAGGTGGGTGCTCAGTATCGTCGTAAGGAACGTTCTAATCGTTATTACTCGTACGTGTTTAATCCTGCCGACATTTCACAGCAGTTAGATGGCAATGGTTTCGACCAGTTTAGTGCCATCAACTGGACTTGCAAGACACCATATTCACAGGCTTCGCAATTGAACTATAATTCGAAGGAACACATCGGTGCCGCCTATGTCATGCTTACCATGAAGAGCACGCTTGGCGAACTGAATGTTGGCTTCCGTGCCGAGCACACTAATCAAAGATACACTATGTTGCAGCATTTCCGCAATATGGGGCAGGTGGGTGAACAGAGCTATTGGGATTATCTGCCCTCGGCCTCGCTAAAATGGACGCCCACTAAGAATATGAATGTGCGCCTTTCTTATTATCGCAGCATCAACCGCCCTGGCTTTTACGAGATTGTGCCTTTCCAAATTATGGGCGAAGAGTATCAGGAGAAAGGTAACCCTACCCTGAAACGTGCGCGTATTGATAATATCGACTTGCGTTGGGAGTGGTTCCCTTCAAAAACTGAGCAGATATTGGCGGGCGTGTTCTACAAATATCTGAAAGATCCTATCGAACAAGTGTTTGTTTCTTCTGATGGTAAGATAGGTGCAGGAACAGATGCTTACTACACCCCCGACAACTTGGGCAACGCAAAGAACATGGGCTTTGAGATTGATGTGATTAAATATATTCGCCACTTTGGCGTGAAGGCTAACTATACTTATACCCACTCAAGCATCACTACCTCGAAGCGTGAGTACCAGGAGGGTAGTGCCGAGTATAAGATGGGTGTAACGCAGACACGTCCGCTTGTTAACCAAGCGCCTCACACCGCCAATTTGTCTTTGCTATATAAAGATACGCAGCATGGATGGAATGGACAGTTAGCAGCGTCATACACAGGAACCAAACTTGCTCTTGTGTCGCCCTTTAAGGATGCCGACCAGTGGGATAAGGCAATGTTTGGCCTCGACCTTAGTGCCGAGAAGCAATTCTCAAATGGCCTGTCGGTATTCTTTAAAGCCAATAACCTGCTCGACGCTAAACGTGAGCGATATCTTAAGACGGTGAACAAAAGCAACTTTGAGTATGAGGGACAGCCCACCGACAAAACCATTGTAGGAACTTACAAATATGGGCGCACCTTCCTCCTGGGAGTAAGATATAAACTTTAAGATAGATAAAACAGAAACCTTTATAGATAAAGCAGAAGCCTTTGATATTCATCGGTATAGCTTTAATAAATTATGCAATCATGTTAAGTGAGGCTAATGCCTTAACACGTTAAAAAATAGTCAGATGAAAAAGATAAACTCGTTTGCTTGTTTGTTGCTGATGGCAGCAGCGGCTTCGCTCTCCACCTCTTGTGAGAACGACAATATAAATCCTTACGATACATCAATTGTGGGTGGTCAGGGCAATTATGGCACCGTAACTACGGCTGTAGCCACCTATCCAGTAGGTTCTATTGTTTGGAAAAATGACACCACACTAGAAGAAAGTATG
Organism: uncultured Prevotella sp.; assembly: GCA_900552675.1. Lineage (GTDB taxonomy): Bacteria > Bacteroidota > Bacteroidia > Bacteroidales > Bacteroidaceae > Prevotella. The sequence goes on along the minus strand of USAI01000014.1, from coordinate 18,731 downwards.
GAGGTGCCCGTAGGCGCATCGCTTTATATCGAGCCAGGTGTTACCGTAACGTGTAAGTCGAGTGTGCAGGTGCCTGTTGAAATAGTAGTGCTGGGCAATCTTTATTGTATGGGTACGGCCGAAAAGCCTGTCGTGATAACCTCTGATACCAAGAAACCTGCCGACTGGGGAGGCATCATTTGTGGTTATAATTCGGCTGAAGTTGTGCTCAATCATGTTGAGGTAGCCTATGCAGGTGCTACACCTACCGAGAGTTCGGCATCGTTTCAGAACATGCTTTTCAAGACAACCATTGATGGTGGTGTGCCAGCCTTCCACTTCTGCAATGTTGATGGAAAGTTTGTGATGAACAACTGTTTCTTCCACGACAACTATAACGACCAAACCTATTTTACGGGCGGACAGGGTGTCATCATCAACAATATCTTTGCCGATAGTGGCAATGCTGCCGATGGTGGCGAGGCCATCAACGTGAAGGCAGGCTGCAAGTTGGATATTGCTAATAACATTATATACAATGCTTGTACCAATGCCTTCAAACTGTCGAACGCGGGCAACAGCGAGCAGATACCCCTCACGCAGCTGAACGCCTACAACAATACGATGGTAAACTGCGGATGGCGTCGTGCAAAGAACAAAAAGGGTGGTAGCGTATGGATTGAAAAGGCCATTGCCCCCACCTTTGTTAACAACCTCGTGTATGATTGCCGATACGGCTTACGCCAGCCCAACAAGGATGGTGCCGACTTGAAAAACTCGCGAGTGGCTCCCAACTATTATTATGCTTCTACCGATACGGGTGTAAAACAGATGGCAAATGGTGCCAATAAGTATGATATTTGGAACACCAACGACATCAAGAGCGCCGTGGCCAGAGAGTTTAACCCCCTCTTCAACAACTTTAAGCAGAGCGAAAACATGAACATCAACTGTGAGATGGATGGTGTAGAGAACGGTGCACCATTGCCTTATGACAAGGCATGGGACTTCAATTTTCAACCTTCCAGCCCAGCCTGTTCAGGTGGTGTTACCGATGTTACTCGCATCTTCCCTAAAGGCATTGTCTTCTTAGGACTGAAGAATCTTATGAAGAGCAAGTATGAAGAGAGCTATCGCTTTACAGCCCCCGTGGTAGATGCGCGCTTCGGAGCAAAGTTGTAAGGCAATAAAAAATATCAAAATAGAAAAAGCCCATTGGCAATAATGTTGCAAAAGCAAAGCAACACAATGCTAATGGGCTTTTTGTATCAATTGATAAACCGACGAGTGATAATCGATAAACCAACGAGTGATAATCGATAAACCAACGAGTGTTAATTGATAAACCAACGAGTGTTAATCGATAAACCGACGAGTGATGTCAGTATATTTGTCGATACGGCGGTCGCGCAGGAATGGCCACCAACGGCGCACTTGCTCGCTGTGGTCGAGGTCAACCTCAATGATGGCGCTGGTCTCGTCGTGTTCAGGCGCGCGATACAGCATTTCGCCTTGCGGACCTACCACCATGCTGCTGCCCCAAAACTCGATGCCGTTTGTTCGTGCCGAGGGGTCGGGCTCATGGCCTACACGGTTTACACTTACTACAGGCAAACCATTGGCCACGGCATGACCACGTTGCACGGTGGTCCATGCCTCGCGCTGGCGCTGTTGCTCTTCAGGTGTGTCGCTGCTCTCATAGCCTATGGCGGTGGGGTAGATGAGCAGGTCGGCCCCTTGCAGCGCCATCAGTCGTGCTGCCTCGGGGTACCACTGGTCCCAGCAAACCAGTACGCCCAGTCGGCCCACACTGGTTTGTATGGGGTTGAAGCCCAGATCGCCTGGTGTGAAGTAGAACTTCTCATAGTAGGCGGGGTCGTCAGGAATGTGCATTTTACGATATTTGCCCGCAATGGTTCCATCTTTTTCCATCACTACGGCCGTGTTATGATACAGCCCAGGAGCACGTTTCTCAAACAGCGATGTTACTATTACCACACCATACTGCTTGGCCAGTTTACCGTAGAAGTCGGTTGAAGGTCCGGGTATGGGTTCTGCCAAATCAAAGTTGTCAACGCTTTCCACTTGGCAGAAGTATAGTGCGTTGTGCAGCTCTTGCAGAACAATGAGCTGTGCCCCCTGTTGTGCCAGTTGGGCAATGCCTTCTGCCAGTCGGCGCATATTGTCTGAGCAGTTGGCGGTGTTGTGCTGTTGCAGCAGTCCTATCTTAATATTTTTCATAATTCACAATCTACAATTCATAATTCATAAATCATAATGGGCTAAGCCCAATTCATAAATTAAAATGCCAAGCTTCCTTTAGGATATTGCATGGTAAGACAATGAATAGAGCCATGTTGGCGAATGATGATGTTTGCATCAATGCCTATAATGTCGTGTTCGGGGAAAGCCTCGGCAATGATGCGTTTAGCAGTCTCGTCGTTTTCAGCCTGACCATAGATGGGAACGATAACCGCCCCATTGATAACCAAAAAGTTGGCATAGGTGGCAGGCAACCGCTCGTCGTCATACACAATAGCATCGTTCATAGGCAATGGCAGCAGACGGTAGGGCTTACCCTCGGCCGTGCGCAAGGTGCGCAGCTGTTTTTCCAGCGCCTTGAAGTCGGCATACTGTTCATCGTTGGGCAGTGTGGGGGCTATGTATAATAAGGTGTCGTTGGGTGCCATGCGCACAATGGTGTCGATGTGTCCATCCGTATCATCGCCCACCAGGTTGCCATGGTCTACCCACAGCACACGGTCGGCTCCCAACGATGCTTTCAGCCGTTCTTCAATCTCATGGCGTGTGAGCGGCTGGTTACGATGTGGTGCCAGCAAACATTGGCTACTGGTAAGAATAGTGCCTCGGCCATCGCTTTCTATCGATCCGCCTTCCAGCACAAAGTTGTTCTCGTCAACATACGTTCCATTAAACGCTCCAGCCTCATACAGCTTACGGTTCAGCGCGTTGTCTTTGCTGGCAGCAAACTTTTCGCCCCAACCATTGAAACAGAAGTCGGCGAGGCGTGCTGGTGCCCCTTTCGCAGTAAGTGTGATGAAGGCGTGGTCGCGTGCCCATGTGTCGTCGTTGTCGCAAGCAAACAGGTGCACGTTCAACATCTCTGCCTCCGTGAGGCGTTCTTCCAGCAGCAGGCGCACGGCTTCAGTGTCGCGAGCGGCAATGAGCAGTAGCTCGTGTTGTGCCACCGCCTGTGCTATCTCAACAAACGTTTGCGTTATCTCTTTCAGATAGGGTTGCCAGTCGGTGTCTTCGTGAGGCCAAGTCAGTTGAACCCCCGCTTGTGGTTCCCATTCGGCGGGCAAAGTATAGTGATGGTCTGTCATGTTTTGCTTGATAAAATAATAGTCTGATGCAAAATTACTTCATTTTTTCCACATTGCCCCTCACTGTGTTTCATTTTTAATGTAAAAATGCGTAACTTTGTCGCCATAACAAACATTCGTACATACAAATCGATGAAAAAGTTCATACTCGATCTTACTGTAAAGTCGGTGACGGCCTTGAGCGACAAGCATGTGCTCATTAAGCTTACCGACGATAAGCCTCTGCCCGAGATGCTCCCCGGACAGTTTGTTGAGGTGCGTGTTGACCAGTCGCCGTCAACCTTCCTCCGTCGCCCCATCTCCATTAATTTTGTTGATCGTGCTGCCAACGAGCTGTGGCTCCTTGTGGCCGCCATTGGCGATGGCACCCGCCGTTTGGCTCAGCTAAAGGCAGGCGATGTGCTCAACTGCGTGTTGCCCTTAGGCAATGGCTTTACCATGCCTACTGATAAGGCTCAGAAAGTGTTGCTCGTAGGTGGTGGCGTGGGCGTAGCTCCGCTGCTTTATTTCGGTCAGCAAATAAAAGAAATGGGTGGCGAGCCCACCTTCCTGTTAGGCGCACGCACCGCTACCGACCTGCTTGAGCTCGACCTCTTCAAGGCTGTAGGTCGTGTGTTTGTTACCACCGAAGATGCGTCGGCAGGCGAGAAAGGTTTCGTTACCAACCACTCGGTGTTGAGCCAAGAGCGTTTCGACCAGATATCAACCTGTGGCCCCAAGCCCATGATGATGGCTGTAGCCCGTTATGCCAAGGCCGAGGGCATCAACTGTGAGGTGTCGCTTGAAAACAAGATGGCTTGCGGTGTGGGTGCTTGCCTGTGCTGTGTTGAGAAAACCACCGAGGGCAACGTATGTGTGTGTAAAGAAGGACCTGTGTTGAACATAAACAAATTGTCATGGCAGATTTAAGTGTAAAGTTAGGAAAGTTGGGGATGAAGAATCCCGTGATGACCGCGTCGGGAACCTTTGGCTACGGCATCGAGTTTGCCGACTTCGTGCCCCTCGACCAGATAGGTGGCATTATTGTAAAAGGCACAACACTGGTTCCGCGCGAGGGTAACGACTATCCGCGTATGGCCGAAACCGCACAAGGCATGCTCAACTGTGTAGGTCTGCAGAACAAAGGCGTTGATTATTTCTGCGAGCACATCTATCCGCAGATAAAAGATATCGATACCAACATGATTGTAAATGTGAGCGGATCGTCGCCCGACGACTATGCCGAGTGTGCCGCCCGCATTGATGCCCTTGACAATATACCCGCCATCGAGCTCAACATATCATGCCCCAACGTGAAAGATGGTGGAATGGCCTTTGGTGTAACCTGCGAGGGTGCTGCCAGCGTGGTGCGTGCCGTGCGTAAGCGTTATAACAAAACACTTATTGTAAAGCTGTCGCCCAACGTTACCAGCATAGCCGATATAGCCCGTGCCGTTGAGGCCGAGGGTGCCGACAGCGTGTCGCTCATCAATACCTTGATGGGTATGGCCATTGATATTGAGCGTCGCCAGCCGCTGCTCAGCATCTCTACGGGCGGACTTAGTGGTCCTGCTGTGAAGCCCGTTGCCCTGCGCATGGTATGGCAGGTGGCCAAGGCCGTTAACATTCCTGTTATCGGCTTGGGCGGTATCTCGTCGGCCACCGATGCCATCGAATTCCTCATGGCTGGTGCTTCGGCCATTGAGATTGGCACCGCCAACTTCCTCGACCCCGCCATCACCGTAAAGGTGCGCGATGGTATAAATCAGTGGCTTGACGACCACGGATGCCATTCGGTACAAGAAATTGTGGGCTCGCTGAAAGCATAAATGCAATTGTGTGGGAGCACAACAAAATAAGGCAAAAATAAACGATAAAAAGGTTTGGTAATAACAAAAAATAACTTACCTTTGCATTCGTTATCCTGAAAGCAATCTTTTTGCCTTAATCAGAAAAAAAACTAATGCCTATTGAGATTAAGAGCGGTAGCCTGTGAAGGCTACCGCTCTTGTTTTTTATAGATATATGTTTTTATTCATTTTTATGCACAATTAATTATTTGTTGTGCATCTATTGTATTAATTTGATAGTAAGAGGCCGTATTTCTCTTACAGATTGTATGTTTTTGGCAAAATCTAATCATTATTCGTTGGCTGTTACATAAAAACTCGTTATCTTTGCACCACAAATCAAGAACATTGTGTATAACAAAAGACCGACAACGGCTACATTTTGATAGCACGTTGCCTAAAAAGAGAGGAAAAAGACACATGAAACATCAGTTGAGAAGTGCTGTGTGCACCGAAGGACGTCGTATGGCAGGCGCAAGAGCCCTATGGGTAGCCACGGGTATGAAACGCGAACAGTTTGGTAAACCCATTATTGCCGTTGTCAATTCGTTCACACAGTTTGTACCAGGACATACACACTTGCACGAAATCGGACAGATTGTTAAGAAAGAGATAGAAAGCATGGGCTGCTATGCTGCCGAATTTAACACCATCGCCATTGACGATGGCATTGCTATGGGCCACGATGGCATGCTTTATTCGTTGCCTTCGCGCGATATTATTGCCGACTCGGTTGAGTATATGGTCAATGCGCATAAGGCCGATGCCATGATTTGCATCTCTAATTGCGACAAGGTTACCCCTGGTATGCTGATGGCTGCCATGCGTTTAAATATTCCCGCCGTGTTCTGTTCGGGCGGCCCTATGGAGGCTGGCCGCTGGCGTGGCGAAAATGCCGACCTCATTACCGCCATGGTGAAAGGTGCCGACCCCTCAGTCTCTGACGACGACATGGCACAGATTGAAGGTTGCGCCTGCCCAGGTTGTGGCAGCTGTTCAGGCATGTTTACCGCCAATTCGATGAACTCGCTTACCGAGGCCATCGGTCTTTCATTGCCAGGCAATGGCACCATACTGGCCACCCACAAAAACCGTATCGAGTTGTTCCGTCAGGCTGCTCGACAGATTGTGAAAAACGCGCTGGCTTATTATGAAGATGGCGACGAGAGCGTGCTGCCCCGTAGCATAGCCACACGCGATGCCTTCCTCAATGCCATGACCCTCGACATTGCCATGGGCGGAAGCACAAACACCGTGCTGCACCTGTTGGCTGTGGCACAAGAGGGTGGGGTCGACTTCAAGATGGAAGACATCGACCGTCTGAGCCGTCATGTGCCCTGTTTGTGTAAGTTGGCGCCCAACACGCAAAAATATAGTGTGCAAGAGTGTGGCCGTGCAGGTGGCATCTTAGGCATACTGAACGAGCTAAACAAAGGCCAACTGCTGCATGGCGATGCCCACCGTGTTGATGGTCTCACGCTGGCCGAGGCTATGAAGAAATATGACATCACGGCCCAAACCATCGACCCCGAGGCCGACCGCATTTATCACAGCGCCCCAGGCCGCAAGTTCTCTACCGTGATGGGTAGCCAAGACGCGCAGTGGGAAACCCTCGACACCGACCGCGCCGAAGGTTGCATACGCGACCTGCAGCACGCCTACACCAAAGACGGTGGCCTGGCAGTGCTCTTTGGCAACATTGCCCAAGACGGGTGCGTGGTAAAAACCGCTGGCGTCGACCCTGCCATCTGGAAGTTTAGCGGTCCTGCCAAGGTGTTCGACTCGCAAGAGGCTGCCTGTGAAGGCATCTTAGGGGGCAAGGTGGTGAGTGGCGATTGCGTTGTTATTACGCACGAAGGCCCCAAGGGAGGCCCTGGCATGCAAGAGATGCTTTACCCCACATCCTATATAAAGAGCATGCACCTGGGCAAAGAGTGCGCCCTCATTACCGATGGTCGTTTCTCGGGTGGTACCAGTGGCTTGAGCATTGGCCACATCTCGCCCGAAGCCGCTGCTGGTGGCAACATAGGCAAGATAAAAGATGGCGACATTATAGAGATTGACATTCCTAACCGTAGCATCAATGTGCGCCTGTCTGATGAAGAGTTGGCAGCACGCCCGCAGCAGCCTGTTACCCGCAAACGCGAGGTGTCGAAGGCATTGCGAGCCTATGCTCAGAGCGTGAGCTCGGCCGATAAAGGTGGTGTAAGAATGATTTAAAAAAAACGTATTAGAACAAGTATTGATTATGGAACAGATAACAGGAGCCGAAGCGCTGATGCGATCGCTCAAGGCCGAAGGGGTAACCACCATCTTTGGCTATCCCGGCGGAGCCATCATGCCCGTTTTTGATGCCCTTTACGATTATACACGAGGCGAAAAGAAAGCCTTTAACCATATACTGGTGCGCCACGAACAGGCCGCCGCACATGCTGCCGAGGGCTATGCCCGCGTGAGTGGCGAGGTGGGCGTTTGCCTGGTAACCAGCGGACCTGGCGTAACCAATACCCTCACAGGCGTGGCCGATGCCATGATGGACTCTACCCCCATCGTGGTGATTGCCGGACAGGTGGGCGTGGGCGCCTTAGGAACAGATGCCTTTCAAGAGGTCGACCTCGTGGGCCTTTCGCAACCTATCAGCAAATGGAGCTACCAGATACGTCGACCCGAAGATGTGGCTTGGGCCATCAGTCGTGCCTTCTACATTGCACGTTCAGGACGTCCGGGCCCCGTGGTGCTCGACTTTCCCAAGAACGCACAGATACACACTGCCGAATGGCAACCCATGCACGTGTCGTCAATACGCAGTTACAATCCCTATCCCGCCATCTCGCAGCACGCCGTTGAGCAGGCTGCCGAGCTGATAAACAATGCCGAGCGCCCCTTGGCCCTCATAGGTCAAGGCGTAGAGTTGGGTGGCGCACAGAACGAGTTGCTTGAGTTTCTTGAGCGGGCCGACATTCCTGCGGGCCGCACCCTACTGGGCCTCTCGGCCTTACCCAGCAGCCACCCCCTCAATGTGGGCATGTTGGGCATGCACGGCAATTTGGCCCCCAACGTGATGGAGAACCAGTGCGACGTGCTCATTGCCATAGGCATGCGCTTCAGCGACCGCGTAACGGGCCGCCTCGACCACTATGCTAAGCAGGCCAAGGTGATACACCTTGATATTGATGTGGCCGAGATTGATAAGAACGTGAAGACCGATGTGGCCGTGGTGGGCGACTGTAAGATGTCGTTGCCAGCCATCACCCGATTGCTGAAGAAAAACGAGCACCAGGCATGGCGCGACAGCTTCAAGCCCTACGACGCCGAAGAAAACGAAAAGGTGATACAGCGTGCCATACATCCCACCGAGGGCCCTCTGCTCATGGGCGAGGTGGTAAACGCTGTAGCCGATGCTACCGAGGGCAACGCCATCGTGGTGACCGATGTAGGACAAAACCAAATGTTTGGCTGCCGCTATTCGCGCTTCAACAAAAAGCGCAGCATCGTTACCAGTGGTGGCCTGGGCACCATGGGCTTTGGCCTTCCTGCTGCCGTGGGTGCTACCTTTGGCGCTCCTGACCGCACTGTATGTTTGTTTACGGGCGACGGTGGTTTTCAGATGAGCATACAAGAGCTGGGCACCATTATGGAGCAACAGGCACCTGTAAAGGTGGTGTTGCTGAACAACAATTATCTGGGCAACGTGCGCCAGTGGCAAGATATGTTCTTCAACCATCGCCAGTCGTTCACCAAGATGCTAAACCCCCATTATGCCACCATTTGCAAGGCATACAACATTCCTTATGCAGTGGCTACCGAGCGTGCGCAGCTGGCCGACGCCATACAGCAAATGTTGACAACCGATGGCCCCTTTGTGCTTGAGGTAGCGGTGAAAGAAGAAGACAATGTGCTGCCCATGACGCCTCCTGGCAAGAATGTCGACGAGATGTTGCTTGAAATTAATGTTTAACACACCTACATTACAGAACATGACAGAGGAAAAGAAACTATATACATTGTTGGTTTACTCAGAAAACATTGCGGGTATCTTAAATCAGATAACAGCAGTGTTTACGCGTCGACAGATAAACATTGAGAGCTTGAACGTGTCGGCGTCCAGCATCAAAGATATTCATAAATACACCATCACCGTATGGAGCGATGAAGAGCAGATAAAGAAGGTTACCAAGCAGATAGAAAAGAAAATTGATGTGGTGAAGGCCGATTATTATACCGATGCCGAACTGTTCTTTCACGAGGTGGGACTCTACAAAATATCTACCCCTGTGCTGCTTGAAAATCCTGAGATATCGCGCACCATACGCAAGTCGAACGGACGCATGATGGAGGTAAACCCCACCTACAGCACAGTGCTGCTCACAGGTCTTACCGAAGACATTACCGACCTGTTTGATAAGTTAAACGCCTTCGGGTGCTTGCTGCAATACAGTCGGTCGGGCCGCATTGCCGTAACGCGCAGTTTTGAAGAGGCCGTAACCGACTTTCTTGATAGCCAAGAACACGAGGCGGGTGAGTAGAAATGTGCTTAAAACGCCTTGTTATTTATACGAAAAGAAATAGAAAACATAAAAAATGACTGATAGCAACAACCCCCAGCTGCTGCCCAAAGTGGGCACTTACCGCTTTATGGCCGAGCCCTTTCATTGCGACCTCTTGCACCGACTGTTCATAGGGCACCTGGGCAACCACATGCTTAACGCTGCCGATTTCCACTCAAACGATCGTGGTTATGGCATGACCTATCTTAACACTGTGCACAAAACATGGGTGCTCTCGCGGCTGGTTATCGAGATGCAACAGTTGCCTAAGGCCTACACTCCCTTCAATGTTGAAACGTGGGTAGAGGGCGTGATGCGCTATTTTACCGATCGAAACTATGCTGTGGTGGGCACCGATGGCACCGTGTATGGATACGGCCGAAGCATCTGGGCTATGATCGACACTGAAACACGACAGCCAGCCGACATCTTGGCCGTGCACGGTGGCCTCATAAACCAGTATGTTGAAACAGAAAAAGCCTGCCCCATAGGCAAAATATCGCGCGTAAAGATGGCGGGCGATGCCGAATATGTGGGCACCGTAAGCACCACATACAGCGATGTCGACATTAATGGCCACATAAACAGTGTGAAATATATTGAACATGTGCTCGACCTGTGGTCCGTTGATTGGCACCGCACACATAGGGTGCAGCGCTTCGAGATAGCCTATGTGGCCGAGTCGCACGGTGGCGATAACTTGCTGTTTTACAGACAACAGACGGCCGACGATGAGTGGTGCGTGCGCATTATGAAGCAAGAGCCAGGCAGCGAAGATAAAATTGAAGTGTGCCGAAGTAAGGTTAAATTTGTAAAAGAATGAAAGAAAAATTTGGCATTTCATTTTAATTTATTACCTTTGCAGCAATAAAAGAAACAAAATAACACATTTTTATATAATAATCGTCCTACCTGAAAGTGGGAGGGGAGGGCACAAAACATTTAAGTAATATGGCAGAAATGAATTTCGGTGGCGTAGTTGAAACCGTAGTCACCAGCAAAGAGTTTTCATTAGAGAAAGCAAAAGATGTTCTGAAAAACGAAACAATTGCCATTTTAGGTTATGGTATCCAGGGTCCTGGACAGGCCGGTAACCTCCGCGACAACGGCTTCAACGTCATCGTAGGCCAGCGTCCCGGTAAAACTTATGACAAGGCTGTGGCCGATGGATGGGTGCCCGGCGAAACACTGTTCTCTGTAGAAGAGGCAGCACAGAAAGGCACCATTATCTGTATGTTGCTGTCTGACGCTGGTCAGATTGCCGTATGGCCCAAAATTAAACAATATCTTACACCAGGTAAAACCCTGTATTATTCGCACGGCTTCGCCATCAACTGGAACGACCGCACAGGTGTAGTGCCTCCTGCCGACATCGACGTTATCATGGTAGCACCTAAGGGTTCGGGCACATCGCTGCGCACCATGTTCCTTGAGGGCCGTGGCCTGAACTGCTCGTATGCCGTTTATCAAGACCATTCGGGCAAGGCCGAAGAGAAAACCATTGCCTTTGGTATCGGCATTGGCGCTGGCTATCTGTTCAAAACTACCTTCCAGCGCGAGGCTACCTCTGACCTTACAGGCGAGCGTGGCTCATTGATGGGCGCTATCGAGGGTCTGCTCGAGGCTCAGTATGAAGTGCTGCGCGAGCACGGACACTCGCCCTCTGAGGCTTTCAACGAAACGGTTGAGGAACTTACGCAGAGCCTTATGCCGCTGTTTGCTGAGAAGGGTATGGACTGGATGTACGCCAACTGCTCGACCACCGCTCAGCGTGGTGCCCTCGACTGGGCTCCCCGTTTCCGCGAGGCTATCAAGCCCGTTATGGAGTGGTTGTACCTGTCAGTAAAGACGGGCAACGAGGCTCAGATTTCTATCGACAGCAACTCGAAACCCGATTACCGCGAGAAGCTGAACGCCGAGCTGAAGGCTATGCACGATATGGAAATGTGGCGTGCTGCTGAAACTGTGCGCCAGCTGCGTCCTGAGAACGAACAGTAAAAAAACTACGTGTTCGCTACATTTGGTGCTTCTGGTGGATAAATGATACAACAAGAAGCGCCCATTTAAACCGAACACTTTTAAGTTTACACTTATTATAAGGTGTGCTCTCCTGTAAAGGATAGCACACTTTTTTTGTTTATACCCTCATACGTTTTTTGTCAAGCAGCGGTAATAACGGCTATCTTAAGCATACTGGGTTAGTACTTGCCGCAAGTACTGCAGTAATCTCGGCCAAGTACTGGAGTAATCTCGGCCAAGTACTGCAGTAATCTCATGCAAAGTACTGGAGTAATCTCGTGCAAAGTACTGGAGTAATCTCATGCAAAGTACTGCAATACTTCATACCAAGTACTGTGCTGATATGATGCCTTTCAGCCTGCAGTGTGAGGCAAAACCAGTGGTAAAAAGACTTTTTGCTTGGTTTAAAACCGTTTATAATGTATAAACAGTTAAACCCTATCACGAAATGGTGCCCTTTGTTTCTTTCTCGCGATAGTTGATGGGCGACATGCCCACCTGTTTTTTAAAGAAGGTGCCAAAAGCCGAGGCGTTGGGAAAGTTAAGATAGTCGGATATCTCTTTAATGCTTTTATCGGTAGAGGTTACCAGGAATATGGCTTTCTTGACGATGGCCTTAAACACCAGTTGTTGCACCGTGTTGCCCGATATCGACTTCACCAGCGAGGTGAGATATTTGGCCGAGAGGCACAGCTTGTCGGCATAAAAACGCACGCCACGCTCGTGGGTATAGTGCTTATCGATAAGCTGTATCAGCTCGATGTATATCTCCATCTTTCGGTTTGAGGCGTTGTCGATGTTGTTCGACAGGCTACTGAAGATGCTGCACAGCCTATAGGTGAGCGATAACAGCAGCAGCTTGTGCTCGTAGGCGGCAAAGGCGTTGTTGTGATGGCCCTTTGCAGCCAGCAGTTCCGAGTATTTTGCCAGCTCGGCCTCGTGGCCAGTGTGCATCACCCAGCATTTCTTGGGGTTGTTCATCTCAAGAAATTTCATGCCCACCACGGTGCTGCCCAGTATGTTTCGGATAGAGTCGATGCGGTAATGAATGATAATGATCGAGCAGTCGGCGCTATGGCTGGTGATAGAGAAGTAGATGCCGCGCGAGAAAAAAGCCGTTTCGTCGTTGTGCACATCATATTCGGTGCCCTCGCAACTGAGGGTGAAATGCCCTTTAACGCATACAATAAGGCCGATGTCGGCAACGCGAAAGTTGTCGAAAAAGGTTTCTGGAAAAGCGGTAATGTTGCCGTATGAGCAGCACACCTCTTCGTCGTTTGCCATCTGCTGTTCAAGAAGGCCTATGCCATCGTTACTGTTCTTCATTGTTTATATAGTGGGTAGTAAAAACGTATTTAGGGCGAAGTTAGCAAAAAAAATCATGATGGCAAAGGCGGCAGACAAAAAAAAGAGGGTATGCGCGAAAAATGAGCATACCCTCTTTGCAATTATTACTCTTATGGTTGTTTTGGGTTTTCTTATGCTTGTTTCTGATTATCGTTTTGTTATGATTGGATAGTAAGTGAAATAAGCTAATCTCCTTGTCAACTCGTCAACTTGTCAACTCGTCAACTAATAAAGAACATACCACTCTTTTGTATCTTTCGATATATCGCGCTTGGGCCAAGGCACCACCAGCATGATGCCCGCAAAGATAATGCAGGCGTAGATGGTCCAGCCTGACAGTTCTTTGATGGCCGACAGTGTGGCTTGCACCTGCACCTTGCCTTTGGTAGACATGGCTGCCATGTGTTGCGCCTCGGTTTCGCTCTTGCCCTGATACTGCATGCCACGTGCCGTCATGTCGTAGGTGCTGGCCGTTTCAATGTTTGTGCGGTCGTAGTCGTGGGCATAGCGTGTGATGTAGTATTGCTGTCTATACTGAAACACGTTTTGGTAGATGGCCGAGCCTATGCTGGGCGCAATAACCATACGCACGGTGAGCATGATGCACACCCAGGTTGACAGCAGCTTGTAGGGCATACGCTGGTTGGCATATACGGCAATGAGCGAGTAGAGCAGCATCATGCCATAAGCACGTATCACCACAGGCCACTTCATGCGTTCAAACATACCATCAGTTTGCACCTCAAAATACATAAACAGCGATGCGGCACCTATCAGTATGAAGCCCAGAGCGAAGAACCACTTGAAGTGTACGCCCTTGTTGTTGAGCAGAAGGATGGTGATAAGACCTAAAAAGTAGCCCAGCAGCACCCAGTTGCCCAGCGCGGCCACCTGTATGTTTTCGGTTTTCATACCCACGCCCACAAATATGTTGACCAGCATAGAGCTCGAGTTGCATATCATCAGCGCGATGAACAGCAAAATGCCACCCTGTATGCTGCGCGACTTAAAGGCCTTGAGCATGAAATAGGGCGAGCGGCGCGTCTTTTCAAGGTAGACAAAGAGCAGGGTTGAGACCACACAGATAACCGTGGCCCAACATATTGAGGCATCGTCGTACCAGTCGTACACCTTGCCATACACCATAATGTAGCTGAACGAGCAGCACATGAGGCAGAACACCACCACATTGCCAAACTTTGAGAACGACAGCGGCGAACGCTTGGTGGGGTAGGGGTTGTAGGGCATGCACAGCAGGGTGATAAGTATGGCTACCAGTATGGCGCCCAGCATGGCATAGTAAACCATCTGCCACTGATACTTATAAGCAAACCATGCGGTGAGCCATGTGCCTATCTGGCCCAGCAACATAAAGAAGAAATAGATGATGGGCTGGCTGGCTTTCTTCTCAGTGTCGAGGGCATCCCATCCCTTCTCGTCGGTAGGCTCGTTGCCAGGGGTAACGTTGCGCGTGGCCTCAATGCCGAAGCCATACTTAATCAGGGTGAAGAGGTTGCACATGAGCAGCGTTTGGCGCACAAATCCCATCACCAGGCTGTTCAGTGCCAGCACAAACATGCTGTCGGTCTTGGCACACACATAGCTCTGCACAGCCAAGATTGAGAAGCCCACGAGGCTCATCATTTTTTGGCGGCGCACACATACCAGCGAGTAGAAGAACGGCGAGAACGCCGCCATGCCGATAGAGGTGACAAAGCTGATGAAGGCAATATGTTCTGACTGGATGCCAAGTCCTCCCACCATCTCACTGCTGTTCACGGTGTAGGCACCGCTCACGGTCATGATAGGTATGAAAAGTAAGACAAGAAAGATGATGCCAAGAGGTTTGGGCACCCAGTTGTAGAACGGAAAATTCTTCGGCAGCTTTTCTGACACTGCTGTATAAATTTCTGCTTGTATCATTTCTTGAGCTGAGCCTTGACTACCACCATCATGCCGGCAGCCAGTTTGTCATTGTCTTCTTTTGATAATCCTTCAAACTCAATTCTTACGGGCACACGTTGCTGTATCTTTACAAAGTTGCCAGCCGAATTGTCGGTGGGAACGAGCGAATATTTTGAACCTGTGGCACCTGAGATGGCCGAGATGCGACCCTCAAACTCGCGGCCATCGATGGCGTCGACGGTCATCAGCACCTTTTGGCCTACATACAGCTTCTCTACCTGTGTTTCCTTATAGTTGGCTATCACCCACTTTTGGGTGTCGGGCATAATGTAGGTAATGGTTTGGCCTGCATTTACAGCCTGGCCTTCTTCAAGGGCACGGCGGCCCAGCTTGCCATCGCACGGAGCCGTTACCACGCAGTAAGACAGGTTCAGCTTGGCCATCTCAAGGGCGGCCTGTGCTCGCTCAATGGCGGCAGCGGTGTTCTTCTTGCGGGTCTGCACCTCGTTTACGCCCGAGAAGGCTGCCTTTTGCTGGCGGCGCACAGCGTCGAGCTTCTTCTTGGTGGCCTTATATTCGGTTTCAATCTGTTCCAGCTGTATGGGTGTGGCGGCTTGGCGCTGCACCAGGTTTTGGTAGCGTTGGCGGTCTTTCTCCAGTTTGGCCAGGCGTATCTCTATCTCGGCAATAGAAGCCTCATACACGGTGGCTGAGGTCTGGGTGGTTTGCAGCGAGGCGTCTACCACGTTGGCTCCTGCCATAGCGTCTTTCAGGGCTGCCTCGGCCTCCATCACGCGTATGCGATATTCGCGATCGTCAAGCACCAGCAGGGTGTCGCCCTTCTTTACATCTTGGTGCTCTTTAAAATATATCTTCTTAATGTAACCTGAGGCGCGCATGTTTACGGGCGAGATATACTGCTCTACCTGCGCGTCGTCGCTCTTCTCGTTGCTCTTATAGTCGAGAAACATACACACTATCTTGGCAATGCCCCACACCAAAATGGCCACACCTATGAGGCTTACTATCATCTGGCGTATGCGCTGGCGCTTGAGCTGCTTGGCGGTTAACTCGTGGGTCGACTGTGTATTGTCGCTGTTGTTGGGGTTGTTGGGGTTATTGGGGTTGTTGGTGTTATTGGTGTTATTGGGGGTGTTGTTATTATTTGTTTCCATTGTTGATTTCAATTTATTACAATTCAAAAATAAATGCTAAATACTACTTTGTCAACTTCTCAAGCTGGCCTGTCAGTTTCAGCAGTGTGAGGTTCGACACCTGATAGTTGTAGTGAGCGGTGAGATAATTGTTTTGGGCACTGCTCATGCTCATCTCGTCTTGCAGCACCTCGGTCATCGAGGCTATGCCCTCGCGATAACGCTCGCTCGTAACCTTATATATGTCTTCGGCCAAGAGGTAGTTGTCGCGCTGCTTACTGAAGTTACGCTGGTTGTTGGCCAAGTCGTTCAGGGCGTTGGCATATTGGGTCTGCATGCCCTTCAGGGCGTTTTCATACGACAGCTTGGCATTGTCAACATCTACCTGTGCCTTTCTTATCTTCGAACGCTTCTCGAAACCATCAAACACGGGGATGCGCAGCGAGATGCCTATGCCGTTCGACTTATACCAGTGGTTCGACTCGCCCGAGTGGAACCAGTTTTTAAAGTTGTCGGTAAAGGCCGTATAGGTCCAGTTGCCTGTAAGGGCCAGCGAGGGCAGGTAGCCACTCTTGGCCAACTTCTTTTGCTGCTCGGCCAGTGTTTGCTGCTTTCTCAGCAACTGCAGCTCATACTGGTTTTCGTTCAAACCCGTTAGTGCAGCCAGGTTTATGTCGTCCATGTTGGGCTTCTCTACCATGATGTCTTTCTCGGCGGGATAGTCGATGATGTATTTCAGCATGTTATACTGTTGCACCAGCATGGCCTTGGCGTTGTCATACTGCACTCTCAGGTTCTCAAGGTTTACGTCAACGCGCTTTACATCAACGCCCAGCGCCATGTCGTTGTCGTGGAAGGCTTTCGTAATGTTGCCCAGCTCTTCAAGGCGCTTAATGTTGTCTTTGATAATGGCTATCTGTTCTTCAGTGTTTTGGGCCAGATAATACATCTTGCTTATCTGCATGATGAGGTCTTCCTTGGCCTTGCCATACGAAAGGGTGTTTAGCTGGGCAAGAGTCTTGGCAATGTCGACAGCAGTGAGCGCTGTTTGGTTGTAAAGCGGCATTTGAAACTGAACGCTGGCCGACGAGTTGTACTGCAACGTCTTGGTAACGTTGTAGGGCTTGCCATAGGCCGAGCCATCGGTCACTGATACGGGCGGAGTAAAGTTGTCGTTAAGGCCTGCACCAATGTTTATCTGAGGCAACAGGCGGGCGCGGTTCTCGCTAATGTTGTGCTTGCCTTTCAGCACATTGCCCTCGTAGGTCTTTAACGAGAGGTTACGGTCAATGCCCATCTGAAGGCATTGGGCCAATGACAATGTTTCTTGAGCCATCGCGTAGCCTGCAAACAAGGTCAAGGCAAATGTGAACAATATTTTCTTCATACCTTTATTAATGTTTCGGCTGCAAAGTTACTGATTTATCACTGTCTATCAATATTCATTTAATATCACAAGTTGTTCATATTTTCTCTTTGTAGGTTTTTCGATAAGAGGAAGGGTGAAAGGTTCGAGGTTTTGTAAAGGATAAGTGTATAGAATAAAATATCCTTGTCAGCACTTTTGTTGAAGTTCTGACATAAGATAAATATAGAATAATGTTTGTTATGATGCTTTTGTAGCGTAAAAAGCTGAAGAATGAAGATACCTAAAAATATCTTTCAAGAAATTCTTTTGGTGTCAAAACTGGTAAACCATTGGTAGGGAAATGCTTGCCATTCCTTGTTATAACAACATCGCAGTTTGCAGAAACTGCTGAATAATATTGTAGCATGTCTTCTGCATCTTGACTTGGCTTTGAAAAAGCCTTATCAAATTCTGATTGCGTAAGTGGGGAAATGTTTATGTATTCTTTTAGGCTGTTGATGCAATTTATGGCTCCTTGATATCCTAACGGCTTGCGTAAAATATAGATACAAGTAGCCATGGTCATGGCAGTAGTAAATAAAATAATTTTGTGCTCAGCGCCCAAACTAAGCACATTACTACTTGCTTCAAAGAATTGTTCTCTTTGATCTAAAACGTCAAGTATAACATTTGCATCTACAAAGACCTTCATGGCTATTTGTATTTTTCTGTCAGATATTCTTCAATAATGGTCTCTCCGTTGATATCCTTTATCTCTGGTGCTCCATCTTTTCTTGCAATGCCAATTAGGGCCTGCACACTGGGATGAAGTTCAGATATAGGGCGAACATGGTTTTTGATGCTTTGTTGGTTTGTCTTGCCTACAAGCATTTGGATACCAGCTTTCACGGCATCAGAAATACTGACATTATGCAGATTCGCATAATTTGCAGCGAGTCCATAGGTGTTATTGTCTAATGTTACAGTATTCATAATATTTATTTATTATTATATGATAATGCAAATCTACAATTTTATGCTGATAATACCAAATCTTTTATTGCTTTTTCTTTGCATTTTATTTCTCGCTTTCAATAATTTGCACTATCTTTGCATAAGATAGGCTGCATCTCGGCAAAATATTCAAGCAAGCTTGATATTCTGCTCTCGATTTGCACTATCTTTGCATAAAACATCAAGAGATGCCCATAATTGGCACACCAACCGAGTTTTTA
Source organism: uncultured Prevotella sp. (assembly GCA_900552675.1). GTDB lineage: Bacteria > Bacteroidota > Bacteroidia > Bacteroidales > Bacteroidaceae > Prevotella. The sequence continues at coordinate 21 of USAI01000014.1, read as the reverse complement.
CATAGAGATAACCACGGTGGT
>USAI01000013.1 GCA_900552675.1 uncultured Prevotella sp. | reverse complement strand
ATGTGCAACTTTTTACTCATATTTATCAACTTAAATTAATTCCGCCAACGGGTTTCTTTTATAATTTTGTTTGGACGAATAGCGGCTATTTATACAGAAAATCAGTAATTTTGTAAAGATAAAGTAAACAGTTGACAATATACAGTATGATGCTTGCCATGCTGTTTTTAATTCGACTTCATAAATTGTAAATAAAAAAGAATTGATAGATATGACGAAGGCATTATTCTTCGATATTGACGGAACATTGGTAAGTTTTAAAACGCACGCCATACCTGCTTCTACAATAGAAGCGCTGAAACGTGCTAAAGCCAATGGTGTGAAGATTTATATATCTACGGGTCGACCCTTTTTGTTTATTAACAATCTGGGGCAGATAGCATCGCTTATTGATGGCTATATGACCAACAATGGTGCCTATTGTTTTATTGGCAAACGTGACGTGTGCATACATCCTATTGCTAAAGACGATGTTCAACGTATTATAGATGTATGCCATGAGAAACAAATAGGTTGTGTGGTTGTAGGAAAAGATAAAATAGCGGTCATACATCCTGAGAAGATGGAATACATCATGCATGATATGTTGCACGTTCCTTATGAGAAATTAATGTCGCCACTGAGCGAGGTGATGCAAGACGATGTGTTACAGGTAACACCTTTCTTTACGCTTGAGCAAGAGGCCGAGGTGTTGCCGCATCTGCATAGTGTGGTGTCGGCACGTTGGTATCCCGACTTCACCGATATAACGGCAAGTGATGCCAATAAAGGTCAGGGACTTGTGGCTATGACCGAGGCAGATGGCATTGCTATTGCCGACACTATTGCTTTTGGAGATGGTGGCAACGATGTTACTATCTTGCGTCAGGCCGGCATTGGTGTAGCAATGGATAATGCTACTGATGACGTAAAAGCCAATGCCGACTATGTTACCACCTCAGTTGACGATGACGGCATAGCAAACGCTTTGCAGCACTTTGGCGTTATTTAATGCTTCTCTGTCCTTCTCAACACAGTTGTTGTTGGCGTGAAAAGGAACATAAAGAATTTGAACATTATTAGCATGAAAGAATTTGCGTATTAAAAGAAAAACGCTAACTTTGCATGACATAGAACAAGTAAAAATAGAAAAATAACTAAAATATGGATATTACCCAACGATTTTTAAACTACACACAGTTTGACACACAATCGAGCGAAGATTCGCAGAGCGTGCCAAGCACACCGAAACAATTGGTCTTTGCCCAATATCTGAAGAAAGAATTGGAAGATGAAGGGCTCAGCGATGTAGAGATGGACGAAAACGGATACATCTATGCTACACTGAAGGCCAATACCAAGAAAAAAACTCCCACCATTGGCTTTATTTCACACTATGATACCTCGACCGACTGTAGCGGCGCTAATATTCATCCCCGCATTGTGAAAAACTATGATGGTGGCGATATCGTGCTCTCAGAGGGCATCGTTTCTTCGCCCACCAAGTTTCCTGAGCTGAAGGCACATATAGGTGAAGACCTGATTGTGACCGACGGACACACGTTGCTGGGTGCCGACGATAAGGCTGGCATTGCCGAGATTGTGCAGGCCATGTGCTGGTTGCGCGACCACGACGAGGTAAAGCACGGCGATATTCGCGTGGCGTTCAATCCTGATGAAGAGATTGGCATGGGTGCCCACCACTTCGATGTAGCTAAGTTTGGTTGTGAATGGGCCTATACGATGGATGGTGGCGACCTGGGCGACCTTGAGTATGAAAACTTTAATGCCGCATCGGCCAAGATACATATAAAAGGTGTGAGTGTGCATCCTGGATATGCTAAAGGCAAGATGGTAAACGCCAACCGTCTGGCTACCGAATTTGCGGCCATGCTGCCCGCTAACGAAACCCCCGAAACCACTGAAGGCTATGAGGGCTTCTATCATCTGTTGGGCATACAAAGCAACATTGAAAACGCAACCCTTTCGTACATCATTCGCGACCACGACCGCAATCGCTTTGAAGATCGTAAAGACTTTATCGAGAAATGTGTGAACGAGATGAACGCTAAGTATGGCGAGGGCACCGTTCATGCCGACGTAAAGGATCAGTATTATAACATGAAGGAGAAGATAAACCCCAATATGCATGTTATTGACATTGTGCTGAAGGCTATGCAAGAGTGTGGCGTTCCGCCAAAGGTAGAGCCCATTCGTGGTGGCACTGATGGTGCACAGCTGTCGTTCAAGGGTCTGCCTTGTCCTAACATCTTTGCGGGTGGTGTCAACTTCCATGGCCCGTACGAGTTTGTAAGCGTGCAGGTTATGGAGAAGGCTATGCAGGTGGTGACCAAGATTTGCGAAATCACAGCTCAATTCAACGATTAGTCTTTACAACGATAGATCTTACAACGATAGATCTTTAATGATTAGTCTTTACAACGATTGATCTTTAAACGCTAGATCTTTCAACGAATAATACTCAACTAACAATATTTTAACTGTTCAGGAAGCCTACATGGCACCATGTTCATTCACCCCTCATGCCCCCATCACTCTCATGCTGGTTCATGTTGGGCTTCCTGATGTATCCATTTATGGCTAAAAAGAATTTCCTCTATCCTGCCGATTGGGTGAAGCAGGAACCGTACCCCACTGTTAACAGTACCGATATCTATTATACGGGCATTGCAAACCGTGTTTATGATATACTGAAAGAAACAAAGTGTGATACATTCTTTACCAGTATCGACCAGTTGCGTGTTGTAACCATGTGCATTGCTGGCTATTTTGAGGATGTAATCTCACAGAATGGCATCTGGCAAAACTTTACATCGGCTTGCCTGAAAGAGTATGGCTCACGTTTGCCGTTCTTCGATTTAGACGAAAACTATTATCCCGACGAAATCAATAAAGAAGATATACAGTTCTTGTTGTGGCACAATCTTCAGGTGGATCGTCGCACCGAACGCGTGATATATCCCCACAACCCTGTGCTGAAACTTACCGCCGAGTTTATCTATGAGATGCTGGAAGACGAGTATGAGACAGCGCCTGAGAACGATCGTCTGCACGACTTTATCTACCGTGAAACAGAGGCTGACGAGGCTTGCGGACATTATATGGCCGTGGCAACATGGTTCCACTATGACAGCTTCTTCAATATTGAGAACATCAACTCGTTCTTGACCTTGAAGAACAATTTCTTAGAGCAGCCACACAACGACCCCGAACAGGTGAAAGTGGTGGTATGGGGTATGTACACCACCATGGTGCTGAAGAACCGTCGCTCGTTCTTGGCTCTCACCACACCCGAGTGGTTGGCACGTTTGGCCAATGGTCATAAGCAGCTGGCAGCATGGAAAGATGTGAAGGTAAAGAAGGCCAGCTGCTACATGGTAGAGCAGGCCGATGCCGACAAGGTGGTGCTGAAAGACCTCATTGACAATAGTGTGGTAGAGATTGCTCCCCAACATCTTGAAACTGATATGAAGAATGTAGAAGCAGGCAAGACCACTATCATTTGCGAGTTTGTGAAGTTTGCGGGCAACTACTATCGCATTGGCACCATTGCTGTGAACGAGATGAGCGAAGGGGTAGAGCAGTATGTTGCTAACGAGAAAGCTAATCGCGATACCAGCAACCAGAAGGCGGCCTATAAAGCTTTTGTAAAGGCCAACGATGGACGCTATGTGCAGTTCTTTAAAGATAACGATGCTTGCGAACAGTTCTTGGCCGACAAGGTGGGCTACACCTTCAGTCAGGGCGTTACCTTGCCACAGTTTAAGAGCCATAAGGGGTTGATGCTGATGGCGTCGCCCAAGTCGGGCATCACTTTGCAGCCTGGTGTGCTTGATTGTGTGAAGGCCGATGATAACCCCTTCTACAATCCAGAAACGGCATCGCGCAATGCTCTCAATGTTATTGCTCGCGCCAACGCCATTCCTTATGACGTGATGTGTCGTTTGCAAGATGATGGTATGTGGCCCGATACCAACTATACCATCAGCGATAATGCAGAAGAAGGCAAGCAGTTGGCGCAGAAGAACCTACGCTTTATTACCGACTACTATTATTGCTGCAATCGTAAGGCCGACTGCCCCACAGTAAAGGCTTAACAGAAGATACTTACCTTAAGCCGCGCTCTTCCTATATCTATATATAATATATATGTAGGACGAGGGCGGCTTTTTCATAATGTATAGAACGAAAAACAAACCCTTCAAAAAAAACGAACGATATGTCAGAACTGCCCACTCTTATAAAAGACCTTGCCCTTATCTTGATTGTGGCCAGCGTGGTAACGCTGGTGTTCAAGAAACTGAAGCAACCCTTAGTGTTGGGCTATGTGGTGGCTGGTTTTTTAGTGTCGCCCCATATGCCATATACCATGTCGGTAATTGATAATACCGATATACGCACGTGGGCCGACATAGGCATCATGTTCCTTCTGTTTTCGTTGGGTCTCGACTTCTCGTTTAAAAAGATATTGAAGATGGGGGCAGCGCCCGTTATTGCCACGTGCACCATTATTTTCTGTATGATGATGGTGGGCATGACGGTGGGGCATGCCTTCAGTTGGAACCGTATGGACTGCATTTTCCTGGGAGGTATGTTGGCCATGAGTTCTACCACTATTATTTATAAGGCGCTCGACGATATGGGCCTTCGGCAGCAACAGTTTGCGGGCATAGTGATGAGTGTGCTTATTCTTGAAGACGTGCTGGCCATTGTTATGATGGTGATGCTGTCGGCTATAGCAGGAGGAAACAGTCCTGATGGTGGTCAGATGTTAGGTTCGGTGCTAAAGATAGCTTTTTTTCTTGTGCTGTGGTTTGTGGTGGGCATCTTCTTGGTGCCATTGTTTCTACGCTCTATGCGCAAGTTGATGAATGGCGAAACGTTGCTCATTGTTTCGTTGGGCCTGTGCTGCTTTATGGCAGTGCTGTCTACCAAGGTGGGCTTCAGTAGCGCCTTTGGTGCCTTTGTGATGGGGTCAATCTTGGCCGAGACCGTTGAGGCCGAACGCATCATTCGCCTTGTCGAACCCGTGAAGAACCTCTTTGGTGCCATCTTCTTCGTGTCGGTAGGCATGCTTGTCGATCTCAATATCATCGTTTCATATGCCTGGCCTATCATGGCCTTGGTGCTAACCATCTTGTTGGGCCAAGCAGTGTTTGGCACCTTTGGCTTCTTGATTAGTGGCCAAAGCCTAAAGTCGGCCATGCGTTGTGGCTTCTCAATGGCGCAGATAGGCGAGTTTTCATTCATCATAGCATCGTTAGGCTTATCGTTGGGCGTTATAGGTAAGTTTCTTTATCCAGTAGTGGTGGCCGTTTCAGTTATCACCACCTTCCTCACCCCTTATATGATACGCCTCTCAGTGCCATGCTATAACCTTCTCGAGCACCGTATGCCCAAGTCGTGGGTGCGTGCTTTGAACAATATTGCACTGAGCCATCCAGGGCATAGCAAGCACGGCAACTGGCGCATATTGATTCGTCAGATGGTTGTCAACACCTTTATATATAGCATCCTGTCGTCGGCCGTTATTGCCCTTATGTTTATGTTCTTCTTGCCCTTTGTGCGCCACCTCATGCCTGGTATGCACTGGTGGGCCAATGGTATATGTGGCGCCCTCACCATCTTGTTCATTGCTCCTTTCCTCAGAGCTATGGTGATGAAGAAGAACCACAGCGAAGAGTTTAAGGCGCTTTGGAGCGATAGTCGCTCTAATCATCTTCCCCTCTTGTTCACCATCTTGGTGCGTATGGTAGTGGCCGCACTGTTCATCTTCTATATATGCAACTATCTTACGCGCTTTACCAATGCCCTCCTTATCAGCATAGCAGTGGCTTTGCTGATGGTTATGATTATGTCGCGCCGCCTTAAACGTAACAGCATACGTCTTGAACGCTTGTTTATTTTGAACCTTCGTTCGCGCGACATCGAGGCACAGGTGCTGGGTCGACGCAAACCATTGTATGAGGGCCATTTGCTTGACCGCAATATACACATAGGCGAGTTTGACGTGCCCGACAACTCGTTATGGAGCGGACACACGCTCAGCCAACTTCAGTTTCGCAACAAGTTTGGTGTGATGGTGAGCAGCATCCTTCGTGGTCGTCATCGCATCAACATTCCGAATGGTGAAGACGAGATCTTTCCTGGCGACCGCATACAGGCCATTGGCAACGACGAGCAGTTGGCAGTCTTTGGCCAGGCCATAGGTCAGACCGTGATGGCCGACGATCCCGATATTGAGAAGCGAGAGATGAAGCTGCGCCAGATGGTGATTGATGGAAAGAGCCCCTTCGTAGGTAAGACCTTGCGCGAGAGTGGCATACGCGACCAATACAATTGTATGGTTGTGGGCTTAGAAGAAGGAGAGGAAAACCTCTCGGTTATCGACCCCTCGCGCCAGTTAGCCAAAGGCGACATCTTATGGATTGTGGGCGAGGAGAGCGACCTCGATAAATTGATTGAATAGTGAACCCGAGCATGAAAGCATTGCAACATAACGAAACCCCATGTGGCTTAGGCCCCGCACACTGTGACGAAACACGCACCCCATGCCCCTCAAAATGGCTTGGGGCAATGGCGCTGTTGATGACGTTGTTTACGATGTCTCTCTTTTCGTGTGCGCCTGATGGCGATTTAGACATTGGTCAAGGCATAATGCCCCAGGTTATGGGGTATGTGTCGAAGTTGCCTCCTGTGAAAAAGCCAGTAGTATCGAAGCCCCTTCCTATTGACAGCATACACGGCACGTTGACCGATGTCGAGGGGCATCCTGTGCCTGGCGTGGTGGTGAGCGATGGTGTGAGTTGCGTGGTTACCGATATGAATGGTTGTTACCGTATTCGCCGCGACAGCCATGCCCGCTTTGTGTTTTATACAGTGCCCTCTTGGTGCCAGGTGCCTACCCATAGTGCCACCGACCGTACGGCCTATTTCTATCAGCCCCTTGTGAAGCGTCGCCGTCAATACAACTTTACGCTTACGCGTTTGCCTAATGGTAAAGAAGATGTCTATACCATGATAGTGATAGGCGACCCTCAGGTTACCAATGCCATAAACCCCTTCTATACCAGCCCCGATGATAACCCTGTAGCGCAAACCGACATAGAACGTTTCACGCACGAGACGATGGTCGACATACGTCAAACCATCACCCAATTGCCTGCCCACATGCCTGTATATGGATTGAGCATGGGCGACGATGTGCAATATTACGGTGGCTATAACGATAGCCTTCAGGCGCAGATACGTGCAGCTTTAGGCTCGTCAGATATGCGTTTGTTTTCGGTCATTGGCAATCATGACCAAGATGGCAACGCCCTCTTTCGCCGTAAGTGGGAGGAGAGCTGGGGTCCCACCGACTATTCGTTCGACCGTGGCAACGAGCATTATGTGTGTTTGAACAATGTGCAGTTTACGCACAAGCAATCTTACTATTCGCCAGGCGAACTCACTGACCGCCAAATGCGATGGCTGCGCCAAGACCTTGCCCTCACACCCAAGGATAAAAGGGTGGTGTTGTGTTATCATGTGCCTTTCACCTTTGGTTGTTCGCCCTCTAAAAAGGCACGCCCAGTGCCCTTTGCTGCTGAAGAGGGGCATTATACGTCGGGCCGATTGAGCGAACTGCTGCGTCTGCTGAACACTTTTAGTGGTTATGAACTGTTTTGCGGCCATACCCATTTTGCCATTAATCATGAAACCGACCTCGATGGACAACATCTTATTGAGCACTGTCATGCAGCGGCATGTGGCAATATATGGCAGTCGAATATCAACTTGTGTGGCACGCCTAATGGCTATTATGTTTATACGTTTGGCGAACATGGCATAGCCAACTGCCACTACAAGGGCACCTTTTGGAAAGCGCACCAGCAAATGACGCTTTTCAAAGTAGATACCGACTTTAATGGCGAGAGCTATGCCAACGACTGGAACCTGCCGCGCCATGAAGGTATGATTATGGCCAATGTGTTTAATGCCGACTCGCGTTGGTCGGTTACAGTTGTCGAGAATGGTTTTGAATATCCCATGCACCATATCAGCAGTAGGGGGCAAGATGCTTTTGCTGCGGGCTATCATCACAAATACATAAAAGCCATGCCCTTCCGCTTTGTCAGCAAGGCCAATGCCTATTTGCTGATGAACCACCTCTACTATTATAAGCCTATCGACCCACATGCCAACCTTGTGGTGCGCGCTCGCGACCCTTACGGCAATGTGTATGAGGCCGATACCATGGCTATTATTCGCGAGCCGTTTAAAAACTTTGCACACTATTATAAGTGAAAAGTGAAAAGTGAAAAATGAAGAGGGAAGGGGAAAGTGTGAGAAGAGAAGAGTAAAGAGTGAAAAGTGAAGAGTGAAGTGAGCCGAGTGAACAATCTGATAGGGTTGCTCTAATCACTTTTATTGTGTTCTAAAATGTGATGTATGGCGAGCAAAATGTAAGTGTTGCTTAGAGTAATGTTACTTTTTGTAAAATAATTGTGTTTGTTGCTTGCAGAACAATATTTTATTTGTATCTTTGTAACCAGCAATAGGCAACTACGTGTGGTACATCTACCTACCATGTGGTTGCCTATATAAATGAACAAGACATAAACAAACAAGCATGAGCAAACTGATAAAGCCAACTGGTTATAAAGCATTACTCGATACGAAGCAAACCGAGCAAGCCATAAAACAAATAAAAGATTTTTTCCAAGAGAACCTCTCTACCGAGCTGCGTCTGAGCCGTGTTACGGCTCCGCTATTTGTGTTGCAAGGATTGGGCATTAACGACGACCTGAATGGCGTGGAGCGCCCTGTTACATTCCCCATTAAAGATTTAGGCGATGCTAAGGCCGAGGTGGTACACTCGTTGGCAAAATGGAAACGCCTCACCTTGGCCGAGTATCATATTGAGCCTGGCTATGGCATTTATACTGATATGAACGCCATTCGTGCTGATGAAGAGCTCGATAACCTTCACTCGTTGTATGTTGACCAGTGGGACTGGGAGGCCGTTATTACCCAAGAAGAGCGCACCTTGTCTTATTTAAAAAATGTGGTAGAACGCATCTATGCTGCCATCTTGCGCACCGAGTATCTCACCTGCGAAACCTATAAAGAGATAAAGCCCTTCTTGCCCCGCAAAATACATTTTATACATAGCGAAGAGCTGTTGCAGATGTATCCCAACCTCTCGCCCAAGGAGCGCGAAGATGCCATTTGTAAAAAGTATGGTGCAGTGTTTATCATAGGCATAGGCGGAAAACTGAGCGATGGCAAGAAGCACGATGGCCGTGCCCCCGACTACGACGACTGGTCGACCGTGTCCGAAGACGGTCGTGCGGGTTTAAATGGCGATATTCTTATATGGTATCCTGTGCTTGAGCGTTCGTTTGAACTTTCGTCAATGGGTATTCGTGTTGACCAAGAGGCCCTGTTGCGACAGTTGAAGCTTGAAGGCAAGGAAGACCGCAAGCAATTGTTCTTCCATCGCCAGTTGCTCGACGGACGTTTGCCTCTCAGCATTGGTGGCGGTATAGGTCAGAGTAGGCTTTGTATGGTGATGTTGCACAAGGCTCATATTGGCGAGATACAGGCCAGCATTTGGCCCGACGATATGCGTGCCGAGTGTGCCCAGCTGGGTATGCCCCTTATTTAAGTGTTGTAAATATTTAATGTTAAAAGCAACCCCTCTCAATGTAAACAGAGAAGGGTTGCTTTTTGTTTGTTTATGTGTGTGGCGTGAGGGTTACGCCATTTCAAGTTTCAGCAAGTTGGTAAGCATGGCCACGGCCTCGTTATCTTTCTGCATCTTATCCAGAATTTCGCGAGGCGAGAGGATGCGGGTGCGCTCTTCTTGTCGTGCCAATCGGGTGCTGATGTTGATATGGCCGTTGTGCAGCGTAGCGGCCAGCGAAGCCTTGATACGCCCCTTGATGCCTTCAATCTCGTCGAGCAACAGTTTGTTGTCTACCAGCACCTCAATGTTAGGCAGAGTGGTAATTTTCACTTGCACGTTCTTCATGCGTTGCGCCAAGGCCGTCATTTCCTTATTCAGCAAGATGCGGTTACACATGGTGAGCCATTGTAGCTGCAGGTCGTCGTCATTGAAGTTGGCGTTTTCGTCCTTATTCTTTATTTCCACCTCGGCGGCATTGTTCACCTTTTCGTCTTTTTCTTGTTGCTTAAGGCTGGCAAAAGTCATACCCAAGCCCTTTAGTTTAAGAGGCTTAGCCGTGCTGGCAGCCGATGCCGATGCCGTTGTACCCACTGTTGCTGTGGGTTGAACCGAAGCCGTTGAGGCCGTTGTTGCCGAAGGTGTGGGCACATCGTTAGCTGGCGTGGGCACCTTCTTCTCACGCAACAGCGGTTTTGCTCCCGGGGCTACCTGTGCTGCCGATGTTGTGGGAGCTGCAATGATGTATTTGAACAGGCATTTTAAACGTTTAGGGCCACGCCCCGCGCTGGTGTCGTCGTCGGGTTGTGTCAGCTGTGCCACTTCAATCAGTGTCAGCTCTACCAGCAGCCGTTTGTTGTTGCTCTGTCGGTAGTCGAGGTCGCAGCGATTTAATATTTTCAATGCCCTATACAAAAAGTTGGTGGGGCATTTAGAGGCCTGTTGTTTATATTTTTCTATTTGCTGCTGACTGGTTTCCAGTAATGTCAGTGTTGATGGGTCTTTAGCCATCATCACATTGCGCAGGTGCGATGCCAATCCTGTAATCACGTTGCCCGCATCAAAGCCACGATTGATGATGCCGTTCAGTGTCACCATCAGTTCAGTAACCTTGTTTTGCAGCGCCATGTCTACCATCTTAAAGTAGTTGTCGGCATCAAGCTCGTTTAGGTCTTCTATCACCTTGGCATAGGTAATGTTTCCCTGACAGAAGCTGGCGGCCTGATCGAAGATAGAGAGGGCGTCGCGCATACCACCGTCGGCCTTTTCGGCTATCAGTGTCAGTGCCTCTTCTTCATAGCTTATGCCTTCTTTCTCGGCCACCATCTTTAGGTGGTTCACCGTGCTGGGCACGTTCATGCGCTCAAAGTCGTATATCTGACAGCGTGATAAGATGGTGGGCAGAATTTTATGTTTCTCGGTAGTGGCCAAGATGAACACTACGTATGATGGTGGCTCTTCTAGTGTTTTCAAGAAGGCGTTGAAAGCCTGTTGCGACAACATGTGTACCTCGTCGATGATAAACACCTTATATTTGCCTACCTGTGGCGGTATGCGTGTTTGTTCCATCAAGCTTTTGATGCTCTCTACCGAGTTGTTACTGGCGGCATCGAGCTCAAAGATATTGAACGAGCGCTGTTCGTTAAAAGCCTTACAACTTTCACATTCGTTGCAAGCTTCGCCATCGGCTGTAGGGTGCATACAGTTTATGGCTTTGGCAAAGATGCGTGCGCAGGTAGTCTTTCCCACACCACGTGGTCCGCAGAACAGGTAAGCGTGTGCCAGCTTTCCACTGCTCACTGCGTTCTTCAGCGTTGTGGTCAGTGCCTGCTGTCCCACCACCGTGTCGAAGCTCATGGGGCGGTATTTTCGGGCTGATACAATATATTCTTCCATATTTTCAGGTTTATACTGCAAAGATAGTGCAAATCGAAGACAATACAAAATAAGCTTGCTTATTTTTATTGTTGAGATGCCGCCCTGTCCTCCCACTGCTTCTTGCCATTTTTGTATATTTATGCAAAAACAGACTAAAAATGAATATTTATGCATTTCTGTGTTTTTACATTTGTTTACACAATATTTGTTAAGAAACTTACGGTTTGTAAGTGTTCTTGGTTTGTTTGCTTACAGTTTTCAAAGTTGATACTTCTCATTTGAGAAAGCATGGGTTTCAGGTCATAAAAGCATGGATTTTACCCCCTGAAACCCTTGGTTTCACAGCCTAAAACCCATGCTTTCAGACCGTAATTTGATGCCTTTCGCAACGCACCCCCAATACTGTATATTTATGCAGTTTTGGTAGCTATGTGTGAAATGCCAGTAAAGGTGACATTATGCCTTCTCTATTCACTAAAATATTTTAATAATATGTAAGTAATGTGCAAGTGTACGATTTTTTTTCCTATCTTTGCATTTATGCTTGCACATGTGTGCGGCATACACCTTATTATATATTATGACAATGACAACCCGGCGCATAAGCATCATCTTCAATTTCCTGGGCCATTACAAATATCTTATTGTGGTGGTGTTGGGGTGCATCATGGTGGGCTTTGTCGACGATAATAGCATGTTGCGTCGCCTACAACTGCAGATGCAAATAGCCGATTTGCAGGAGGAGATAGAAAAGTATCGCAGCATGAACGATGCCGACACCAAGCAGTTGCGCGACCTTCAACGCGACCCGCGTGCCGTAGAAAAAATTGCTCGCGAGCGCTATTTCATGAAGGCCGATGATGAAGACATATTCGTGCTGAGTGATGACCTTTCGCCTGAAACCGAAACAGAAAAATGAAACAGTTAAATAAATTACAGAGCACCCTGTTCCTTATTGGCGGCATGCTGATGGTGGTAGGGGCTGGCAGTTATGTGTTTATGTGGCACCAGCGTGTGGTGTGCTGGGTGTTTATGTTAGGCGCCTGCTTGTTTGCTGCTATGCAGATGAGCCAAACCTACGAGGGGCGTAGCCTTACCATCAAGCGTTTGAAGCGCATCATGTCGGTGGCCGACATGTTTTTTGTGCTGTCGGGCTTGTTGATGGTAGATAATGCCAACGCGTTGTTGTTACCTTATTTCCATTCATACACCCGTTATCTTGAGCTGGTGTATAACAAGTGGGTATTGCTGTTGTTGGTGGCCGCTGTGCTTGAGATATACACCATGCACCGTTTGGGCAGCGAGTTGCGCAAGGAAGAGAATAGCACCCCTGCCGCGCAATAATCAAAAAAAATACTAAAACCACGCTTTGATATTATAAATAGGATAAAAAAAGTTTCATTGTTCAAGATTACATATTACCTTTGACGATGACGAAACATTATTTGATGGCTATGAATAAAATTTTCTACGCAATACTTTCAGTGCTCGTGTTGACCTCCTGTGCCAATTCGTATAATATCACAGGCTCGTCAAACGTGTCAACACTTGATGGACGTATGCTCTATCTGAAGATACTTAAAGATAACGACTTTAAGGCCCTCGATTCGTGCGAGGTGGTGCACGGTCAGTTCCAGTTCTCAGGTGGCTTCGACTCGGTAAGCATGGCAAACATCTTTATGGACGAAGAGAGCGTGCTGCCCTTGGTGATTGAAAGTGGCGACATCAACATCAAAATTAATAATACGCAGCAAACTGTTAGTGGCACACCGCTGAACGACGAACTGTTTAAGTTCTTCAACAAATATAACCAACTGAAGAACCAAGAGGCCGAACTGGTGCACACCCACGACCGCGCTATCATGGATGGCAGCAATATGGATGTGGTAAACGCCCGCCTCAGTGCACAGGCCGAAAAGCTAAGCAAGCAGGAAGACGACCTTATAACAGGCTTTATCACCGACAACTTTGATAACGTGCTGGGCCCAGGCGTGTTCTTCATGGTTACCATTAGCAACCAGTATCCCGAGCTCACCCCTTGGATAGAGGACATTATGAGCAAGGCTACCGACAAGTTTAAAAACGACCCTTACGTAAAAGATTATTATAAAAAGGCTCAGGAAAACCAGGCTATCATGAATGGTATGCACGATGCTACTGATGCTACAGCAGCTCCAGCACCGTCGGCCGATGTGGCCCCCAACGGCCCAGCGCCCGCGCCAGCCCCCACTCCTAACGAGTTGGCTCAACCCGCTCAACCCGCTCAGCCATAACCCCCTGAACCAAACATATTTCGCTATTATGCGCACAATCATAAGAAATGGAAACATCGTAAACGAGGGGCGTATAGTAAAGGCCGACATCATTATCGAAAACGAGATGGTGCAGCAAATCGTCCCCTCCGACGAAGCATCCCGTGACACCCACTTTGATGTAGAAGTGGATGCCACGGGTTGTTTCGTATTGCCGGGCATCATTGATGACCATGTACATTTTCGCGACCCAGGGCTTACTGCCAAAGCCGATATCGTTAGCGAGAGCAGGGCGGCAGCCTATGGTGGCGTGACGTCATATTTTGATATGCCCAACACAAAACCGCAAACCACCACCCTTGACGCATTGCATGAGAAACAGCAGTTGGGACGCGAAAAAAGTAGCGTAAACTATGCTTTCTTCATGGGTGCCACCAACGATAATATTGATGCCTTACAGCAAGTAGATCCCCACACCGTGCCAGGCATTAAGCTGTTTATGGGTGCCAGTACAGGCAATATGCTCGTCGATCAAGAGGCTGCCTTACGTCGCATCTTCAGCGAGATAAAGTTGCCCGTTATGACACATTGCGAAGACAGCAATATCATCAACCACAACATGGCTGAGGCCAAACAGCGTTGGGGCGACGACCCCGATGTTTCGCATCATGCTTGGATACGCAATGCCGAGGCTTGCTATGCCTCTACCTCGCTGGCTGTTGACTTCGCTCGCCAGTATGGCACACGTTTGCATGTGGCACACGTCACCACAGCGCGCGAGCTCAACCTCTTTGGCCATGACCGTAACATTACGGCCGAGGCTGTCATTGCACACCTCATGTTCACCGATGCCGACTATGCTACCCTGGGCACACGTATAAAATGCAATCCTGCAGTGAAAACCCTGGCCGACCGCGATGCCTTGCGTGCCGCGCTTACCGATGGGCGTATCACAACCATTGGCACCGACCATGCTCCACATCAGCTTGTCGACAAACAGGGGGGCTGTGCAAAGGCGGCTTCGGGCATGCCTATGATACAGTTCTCGTTGGTGTCGATGCTCGAATTGGTTGACCGTGGCGTGCTCACGTTGCCCCGATTGGTAGAACTAATGTGCCATAACCCCGCTCAGTTGTTTGGTATGCGTGGTCGTGGATATATATGTCCTGGCTACCAGGCCGACCTTGTGGTAGTGCGCCCCAACGCCCCATGGACGGTGACCACTGCCGACATACAAAGCAAGTGTGGATGGAGCCCTATGGAGGGGCACACCTTCAACTGGCGCGTATGCCAAACCTTGTGCAACGGACATGTGGTGTATGATAACGGTAGGTTTGACGATCAGTATCGCGGTCAGCAAATACAATTCAGATAATTATGCTACATACCTTCAATTATACTTTGCTTGAGGTAGCACCCTACATCAATTGGGTTTATTTCTTTCATGCCTGGGGCCTGTCGGGCAAACCGCAACAGGAAAAAGATAGGCTTCAAGCCGAGGCTGAGCTAATGTTGAAGGATATGGACCAGCAGTTTCATACCCATGCCATCGTGGGGCTGTTTGATGCTAATGCTGATGGCGACGATATTATTATTGATGGGCAACGCTTACCCATGCTTCGGCAGCAGAAACCCTCGGCACCTGGACAGCCCAACCTGTGTCTTGCCGATTTTATACGTCCTATAGAACAGGGCATACCCGACCGCATTGGCGTGTTTGCCGCCACCGTCGATCGCTCAATGGAGATGCTGTTTGCCGATGATGCCTACCACCGAATGATGGCGCAGACACTGGCCGACCGCTTGGCCGAGGCCACCATTGAGAAGGTGCATGCCGAGGTGCGACGCACACTGTGGGGATATGCCCCCCACGAACAGCTTAGCATACAAGAAATGCTGGTTGAGCATTTTCAGGGCATCCGCCCCGCCGTGGGCTACCCATCAATGCCCGACACCAGCATGAACTTTCTGCTCGACCACCTGTTGCATTTTGCCTCTATTGGCATACGCCTCACTACTTCGGGAGCCATGATGCCTCATGCGTCGGTGTCGGGGCTAATGTTTGCGCACCCACAGGCCCATTATTTCGACTTAGGAAAAATTGACGACAGCCAGTTGGCCGACTATGCACGGCGCCGCGGCGTTCCTGTGAATGTTATGCGGCGTTTTCTGGTGGGTTGTTTACAATAATATTTAAGAACAATATTTACACAGTGATAGCACGTATATCCATCCTTCTGTTTCTGCTTATCCTTGTGCCCGATGTGTATCTCTATCGCCGATATGTGATACGTCGCACAACGCTACACCCTTTGTGGCGATGGCTGTGGTGGATACCAGCCACTGTGCTTACGCTCTATACGCTGGTGTTGTGCTGCTTGCCAGGCTTTGCACCCACACAAACGGTGTGGCTCAATGCTTATCTGCTTATGCTGGCGTTGCTGGGTTTTCCAAAGGTGGTGCTGGCATTGTGCATGGCCATAGGTAAACTGTTGAAACAGTTGCTGCTCACCCGTCACAACTATGGCGTGGCCGTGGGCACCCTCTTGGCCTCTTTGGTTCCAGTAGGTGTGCTGTATGGCGCCTTTTGGGGCGTGCGACAGTTGCAGGTGAGGTATGTCGACCTTGCGTTCGACGACCTGCCAGCCGCGTTTGAGGGTTATCGCTTGGTGCATATCACCGACCTACATTCGGGCACTCTTCCGCCCGACTTGTTGCAATGTGCCGTTGATAGCATCAATGCCCAGCACCCTGATGCTGTAATGATAACGGGCGATGTGCAAAACCTTCTGCCCACCGAGATAACGCCACTGATGCCACAGTATAGGCGCATACAGGCTCGCCATGGCGTGTTTGCTGTGTTAGGCAATCACGATTATGGCACGTATGTGCATACCTCTGAACAGGAGCAACATCGAAACGAGGCCGCTACGATAGAGGCTGAACGGGAGTGTGGATGGCAGGTGCTATTGAACCAACATGTGGTGCTGCGCCAGGGCACCGACTCGATTGTGGTGGCTGGCACTGAGAATGAGGGCCGACCGCCATTTCCTGCTAAGGCCAACTGGCAAGGTGCGCTCAGCGGGGTGGGGAAAGGTGCCTTCGTCATCATGTTGCAACACGACCCTTGGGCGTGGGAACATAGCATCTTACCCAAGACACAGGCTCAGCTCACCCTTAGTGGCCATACGCATGGTGGGCAGGTTAGCATCTTTGGTTGGCGCTTTACGCAAATCAATAACCGTGAAGATTGCGGACTCTACCGCCAGCAGCAGCGTGCGCTGTATGTGTCGTCGGGGCTGGGTGGCTTCTTGCCGTTCCGTTTAGGTGTTGTGCCTGAAATTGTGGTTATCACCTTGCATCGCTCGGCAGGAAGCCTGTAAGTAATAAGTAATCAGGTTGCTACAAATATACATATACATAGGTATAAAAACCGGTAATACGAATTAACAAAGTAAATAATAAGAGCAATGAAATATCTTTATCGCATTTATCAGCTTTTTATCGCCTTGCCTATCATAGCGCTCGGCACTTTAATCACCGCGCTGACGGTAACCATAGGATGCACCTTGGGTAACGGACACTTTTGGGGCTATTATCCTGGCAAACTGTGGGCCCAACTTATTATACGTGTGTTGTTTCTGCCTGTAAAGGTGGAGGGACGCGAAAATCTTGTACCAGGACGCTCGTATGTTTTTGTTGCTAACCATCAAGGTGCCTTCGACATCTTCCTCATCTATGGCTTCTTGAACCGCAACTTCAAGTGGATGATGAAACGACAGTTGCGCGATATACCTCTGGTGGGAAAGGCTTGCGAGGCGTCGCACCAGATATTTGTTGATAAACGCGGACCAGCTCGCATACGCGAAACCTATGACAAGGCTCGTAAAACGCTGAGCGGTGGTATGTCGCTGGTGGTGTTTCCTGAGGGAGCACGCTCGTTTACAGGGCACATGGGCGTGTTTAAGCGTGGCGCCTTCATGCTGGCCGACGACTTGCAGCTCGATGTTGTGCCCATCACCATCAACGGCTCGTTCAACGTGATGCCTCGTATGCGCGACATGAAGTGGGTTACATGGCATCCGCTACGTCTCACCATTCACAAGCCTATCGCTCCGCAAGGTAAGGGCAACGATAACATCAAGGCTATCGAAAAAGAAAGTTACGATGTTGTGATGAGCGGATTGGTTGACGAGTATAAGGGCTTTGTTGAAAACCCTGACCAATAAGTAGCCCTGACCTCTCCCCCTAAGACATAAAAAAGAATATAAACGTTTATTTTACTATAAAGAAAGAATGAATTCATTGAAAAAGTATTGGCCTGATGTGGTGGCGGTGGCCTTGTTCGTCGTCATCGCCTTTGCCTATTTTTTGCCTGCCGACCTTGAAGGCCGCATCTTGTATCAGCATGATGCCTCGGCCGGACGTGCTGCCGCCTTGGAACAACAAGAGTATTATGACAAAACGGGCGACCTGACACGCTGGAGCAGTGTGTCGTTCAGCGGTATGCCTACCTATCAGGTGGCACCTTCATATAAAAGTACGGATGCACTGATACAGGTGATGAAGGCTTATCACCTGTGGCTGCCCGACTATGTGTGGTATCTGTTTGCCTATCTCTTGGGCTTTTATATCTTGCTGCGTGCCTTCGACTTCCGTCAACGCTTAGCGGCTTTAGGTGCTGTGATATGGGCTTTTTCAAGTTATTTCCTTATTATTATTGCCGCTGGACATATCTGGAAGGTAATGGCGCTGGCCTATCTGCCACCTATGATAGCGGGCGTGGTGCTGGCTTTCAGGGGCAAATATCTGTGGGGCTTCTTGCTAACAGCCTTGTTCTCGGCCTTTGAGGTGAAAGCTAACCACGTGCAGATGACCTATTATTATCTGTTCATCATCTTCTTTATGGTGGTGGCTTGGTTTGTTCAAGCCATTCGTGAGAAGCGCATGGCACAGTTTGCCAAAGCCTTTGGCGTGTGTGTGGCTGGTGCTGCCATTGGTATCTGCATCAACCTGAGCAACTTGTATCACACTTGGCAGTATGGTAAAGAGTCGATGCGCGGAAAGAGCGAACTGGTAAAGAAGAATACAGCCAACCAAACAAGCAGTGGTCTTGACCGCGACTATATCACGCAGTGGAGCTACGGCATTGACGAAACATGGACGTTGCTGGTGCCCAACGCTAAGGGTGGCGCATCGGTGCCACTGGCATCGAGCGCTAAAGCTATGGAGAAAGCTAACCCCGAATATGTACAGATATATCAGCAGCTGGGCCAGTATTGGGGCAACCAGCCCATGACCAGTGGCCCTGTGTATGTGGGCGCCTTTGTGCTGATGCTGTTCTTCCTTTCGCTCTTCATTGTGCGCACTCCGCTTAAATGGGCGCTGTGGGGCGTAACAATCTTATCTATATTGCTGTCGTGGGGCCGCAACTTTATGTGGCTTACCAACCTCTTTATCGATTATGTGCCGCTGTATGCTAAGTTCCGCACAGTGGCATCAATCCTTGTTATTGCCGAATTTACTATTCCGCTCTTGGCAATGTTAGCATTGAAAGAACTGCTTACGCGCCCCGAGGTGCTTGACGAAGTAGAGAATAAACGTGATAAGATTATCAATTTCTTCTTGTTTTCGCCTCTCTCATTCTTTGTGCGCAAAAAGCGCGACTATATCTGGGTGAGCTTCTTTATGACAGCGGGCATCGCTGCGCTCTTTGCATTGATGCCTGGCGTGTTCTTTACCGACTTTATCTCGGTAAGCGAGATGCAAGCGCTGAAGACGCTGCCTGCTGAATATTTCGGACCCATTGTGGCCAACCTTACCGAGATGCGTAAGGCTGTGTTTGCGGCCGACTGCTGGCGCTCGGTGTTCATCATCGTTGTGGGCACCGCTTTGCTGGTGCTGTGGATGAAGAAGAAACTGCAAGCTGGATACATGGTGATGTGTATGTTGGTGCTCTGCCTCGTCGACTTGTGGCAGGTAGATAAACGTTATCTAAACGATGCTATGTTTGTAGAGAAGAGTGTGCGCGATAATCCGCCCGCAATGACTGCTACTGATAAGCAAATATTGCAAGATCGTTCGCTCAACTATCGTGTGCTGAACCTCGCATCAAACACCTTTAATGAGAACGAAACGTCTTACTACCACAAGAGCATTGGCGGTTATCATGCTGCCAAACTGCGTCGTTATCAAGAACTGATTGATGCCTATATCTCGCCCGAAATGCAACGCATTTATGGCGCTGTGGCTCAGGCTCAAGGCGATATGACGAAGGTGGCGGGCGACTCTATCTTCCCCGTGCTTAATATGCTCAACGCCAAATACTTTATCCTTCCGCTGCAAGGCGGACAAACCGTGCCTATGCTCAATCCCTATGCTTATGGCAATGCTTGGTTTGTAAACCAGATCAACTATGTTGACAATGCCAACGACGAGCTGGGGGCGCTGGGCAAGATGAACCTTCGCCATGAGGCTGTGGCCGATGCTAAGTTTAAAGAAAAACTGGGAAATGCACTGCCACAAGACGACCTCTCGGTGGTGAAACTAACGAAGTATGGGCCTAACGAACTTACCTACGATATACATTCAAGCAAGGGTGGCATCGTGGTATTCTCTGAAATTTACTATCCTGGCTGGACGGCTACGGTTGATGGTATGCCCGTTGAGGTGGGACGTGTCGACTATGTGCTGCGTGCCATCAACGTAAAGGCTGGTCAGCATAAGGTGGTGCTTACCTTCAAACCGCAGAGTGTGCGCGATACTGAGACGGTGGCTTACATCGCCTTTACGCTCTTAATCATTGCCATGCTCGGTGGTGTGTGCTATGAGGAGCGCAAGAAGCGTATGGCTGCTAAAGCTAAATCAGAAGCTTTGGCCGAAGTAAAAGTTGAAGACGAAAAGATGGTTAAGTAAAACTCTTTTTTCTTACATGCAATTTTTTCTTACATGCAATTTAGAACAATTGTAGATATACCGAGTCCCACGTTCAGCATCGCCCCTTGCGAGGAGATGCTGTTCGTGGGCTCTTGCTTTGCCGACAACATAGGTCGTAGGTTTAGCAGTGAGATGTTTCGCGCCACCGTAAACCCCTTTGGCGTGATGTATAATCCTGCCAGCATCTTGCATACGGTGCAGCGCACCACAGTGGCACCGCGCGTGGCTGTCTTTACGCTGGGCACTAATCATGTGTATATCTTAAAAGAAACGGGCGAGATTGTTGACAATTGTCAAAAACGCCCACAACGTTTGTTTGAAGAACGCGAACTGTCGGTTGACGAGTGTGCCGACTATCTGCGACAGGCTATCAACATTTTGCATCAACGTTGTAGCAATGTGCAAATAATCATCACCGTTAGCCCTATACGTTATGCTAAGTATGGTTATCATGGCAGTCAGCTGTCAAAGGCCACGTTGCTGCTTGCCGCTGATAAACTGGTTAAAGAGTTTGCTGCTTCTTCTCTGCAACAATCTCATGACAATGCCTCTAACAGTGAGCAGAGTGGGGTAGGGGTGACTTATTTCCCCGCTTACGAGATTGTGAACGACGAGCTGCGCGACTACCGTTTCTATGCCGACGATATGTTGCACCCCTCTGCCGTAGCTGTAGAATATATTTGGCAACGAATGGTCGACACGTTCTTCTCTGATGAGGCCAAAGCCTTTATGAAGGCGTGGGCACCAATCAAGCGCGGCCTCGCGCATCGTCCTCTCAACCCCGATAGCGCTGAATATAAAGCTTTTCACGCCAAGCTGATGGCCGACGCCGAAGCGCTGAAACGCCGCTATCCCGATATGCCGTTTTGATAGTGTGTTTCATGTCGTTTAAGGTAAAACGTTTAATATACATTGCTCAGTAATGTTAAGTGTTTTAAAAAGACTGATGTAAATGAAGGGCATTGTATATTTTTTTCATATCTTTGCAATAAGAAAGAAAGGAATCTAACAACAATCATATATAAAATAACATTATGGCTAAAACACCAGAGTTCAAGTATGCTCCTATGTTCCAGTTGGGCAAGGACAATACCGAATATCGCTTGCTTACCAAAGAAGGCGTAAGCACAGCCGAGTTTGAGGGTAAGACTATCCTGAAGGTTTCGAAAGAGGCGCTGACCTTGCTTGCACAGCAGGCTTTCCACGATGTAGAGTTTATGCTGCGTCGTGAGCACAACGAGCAGGTAGCTAAAATATTGACCGACCCTGAGGCTTCAGAGAACGATAAGTATGTGGCTCTGCAGTTCCTCCGCAATGCTGAGACAGCTGCCAAGGGCATCTTGCCTTTCTGCCAGGATACAGGTACCGCCATCATTCACGGCGAGAAGGGACAGCGCGTATGGACCGACTTTGAGGATGAAGAGGCTCTCTCACTGGGCGTTTATAACACCTTTACACAAGACAATCTGCGCTACTCGCAGAACGCTCCTCTCAATATGTACGACGAGGTGAACACCCGTTGCAATCTGCCCGCACAGATTGATATTGAGGCTACTGAGGGTGATGAGTATCGCTTCGTGATGGTTGCTAAGGGTGGTGGCTCGGCCAACAAGACATACTTCTATCCTATGACCAAGGCCACTATTCAGAACGAGGGCACACTGCTGCCTTTCCTCGTTGAGAAGATGAAGAGCCTGGGCACAGCTGCTTGTCCTCCTTATCACATCGCTTTCGTTATCGGTGGTACATCGGCCGAGAAGAACCTGCTCACTGTGAAGTTGGCAAGCATCAAGTATTATGATAGTCTGCCTACCACAGGCGACGAGACAGGTCGCGCATTCCGCGATATCGACCTTGAGAACAAGCTTCTTGAAGAGGCACACAAGATTGGTCTCGGTGCACAGTTTGGTGGCAAGTATCTGGCACACGACATCCGTGTGGTACGTCTGCCTCGTCACGGCGCAAGCTGCCCCATCGGTATGGGCGTAAGCTGCTCGGCCGACCGCAATATCAAGGCTAAGATCACAAAGGATGGTGTGTTCCTTGAGAAGATGGATGCCAACCCCACAGAGCTCATTCCTGAAGAGCTGCGCAATCCGGGTGAGGGCACAACAGGCATTGAAATCGACCTCGACAAGGGCATCGATGCTGTTCGTGCTGAATTGACCAAGTATCCTGTTAGCACTCGCGTAAACCTGAAGGGTACCATCATTGTGGCTCGCGACATCGCACACGCTAAGCTGAAAGCACGTCTTGATGCTGGCGAAGAGATGCCTCAGTACTTTAAAGATCATCCTATCCTTTACGCTGGTCCGGCCAAGACGCCAGAGGGATATCCTTGTGGATCAATGGGCCCCACCACCGCAAACCGTATGGACCCCTATGTTGACGAGTTCCAAGACCACGGAGCATCGCTCGTAATGATTGCTAAGGGCAACCGCTCACAGGTGGTTACCGACGCTTGCAAGAAGCACGGTGGTTTCTACCTCGGTACTATCGGTGGTGTAGCTGCCGTTCTCTCGCAGAGCAGCATCAAGAGCATTGAGTGTGTTGAATATCCCGAGCTCGGTATGGAGGCTATCTGGAAAATCACAGTTGAAGACTTCCCCGCCTTCATCCTTGTCGATGATAAGGGCAACGACTTCTTCCAGCAGCTCAAACCCTGGACTCCTTGCCAGGCTTGCCAGAAGTAAGAATGAAATAAAACGAAAATAAAAAAGCGTAAAGAACGAAGACCGACAATAAACCGTCTTTGTTCTTTACGCTTTTTTTGTGTGATAATAATGTTATTAACCCGAACTCAGGTTATAAGGGCAAAAACCACCTTAAATGTATGTTCTTGGTGTATTTGGTTCTTTTTTGATTGTTTTCTGTTCAATAATGATATCCTTTTTTCATATTTGAGAGTAATTTTGCGGCGTACAAAATTATTTATTTTCTAAACACTTTAAACTTATGGTAAAACTATTACTAAATGTTCGCCGCACATTTTTAATTGCAGCGCTTTGTATGATGGCAGCCGTAGCATCGGCTACTCCGTTCAAGAACATCCATGTTCGCCTTACAGTAAATGAAACGGGTCGTGGTAGAGTATACATGAAGACAGAAGACCCCTCAAATCTTCAGAGTCGCAAGAGCGAGGATGTGAAGATGAAATGTACTATTGGTGAAAATGGTAACGATATTCAGCGTAATAAGGATGAAGATCCATTGGCTGGTCTTTATATGGTTTGGTTATATGCCGAACCTGAAGACGGATATGAATTGGCTGGCTTCTCATTGGTAAAGAAAGAAGATGGACAGTATACTAAAGCCGACCTTCTCACTTCTACTTGGACAGATAATGAAAACTTTACTGACCCCTATGCTGGCGATGACGAGTTTGTTGTTAATGTAAATTGTGCACGTACCGAAGATGCTAACAGCAATGATCATGATGGTGATGGCGAGAAAGCTCGTGAGGCAGCTCGAGCTAAAAACAATTGGAGTGAAGAACCTGATGTTACCTTTTACGCTGTGTTCGTACCGGAGGGTACTGTGTTGCCCGATGGCGAGTCAACAGGTATTTCTTCTGTAGTAAATAATGGTGTTAAAGTTGCTCCTGTACGCTATAATCTTAGTGGTCAGCGTGTAGAAGCCCAGTATAAGGGCATTGTTATTGTCAATGGCAGGAAACAATTGCTGAAATAATATTAGTTTTATATCCGGACATACACCTATTATTTATTATTAGGTGTATGTTCCTTTTTTGTTCTTTTTTTATACGTCTTTTTTTTCAACGCATGAACCGATACCTTCGTCAGTGTACGCTTGGCTTTGTACAGATTGTCCTTTGGCTATCTGTTTTCTTTTTTGGCCAGCCAGTTAAAGCAGATACATTACCTACCGATCTAAAAGCTAGTCTTATAGTGGTGTCGCCAGGTTATACTGCTTATACCGCTCATGGTCATTGTGCTTTGCGTATGCAATGTATGTCTGAACAACTTGACTTTTGTTTTACGTATGGTTTGAGTGACAATACACAGAGTTATTTTAATTTTTTTTCTGGTAAGGGTATGGGTGTGTTTTCTACGGCTTATACTTCCGAGTATCTTGCTGATTATCGTCAGCAAGGTCGTCAGGTTATTGAGTATGAACTGAATCTTAATCTTGATGAGAAACGTTCGCTGTGGGCCTTGCTTGATAGCGAACTGGCCGACTCTTGTTGTCGACCTTACAATTATTTGAAGACCAACTGTTCATCAATGTGTGTTTATGCTGTTAACGAGGCGTTAGGCCAAGAGCACATTACCTATCACCAGTTACCATCGGTTCTTACTGGTTCTTATCGAGATTTTGTTCGCTACATATCTCGCCATCGTCCATGGATTAGTTTTTTCTGGCTTACTTTGTTAGCTGATGAAGGCGAGCGCCAGGGCGACCTTGCTGATAAATTGTCGCCTCAGTTGTTGGCTGATGCATGGCAGTCGGCTTCTATTGTTGATGCCAATGGTGCTAGTCGACCCATGTTAGTGTCGTCGCCTCGCGTTATTGTATGTGGCGATGCTGGCGACCATACTTTCTGGTTTACACCTACGTTATGTTTTTCTCTGTTGTTTGTGTTGCTGTGTGTGCTTAGTATGATTGATAAGCGCCATCCGTTGTCTTTTATGCGTTATATTGATGGGGCACTTCTTCTTCTTCACACGCTGTTGTCATTATTTATTTGTTATATGTCGTTCTTCTCGTCGTTAATAGGGGCATCGGGAAGTTTCTACACAATTGTCTTTAATCCGTTGCCTGCCATATTATGGCTTCTTTTTCGTAAGCAATCTCAGTATTATAAAGTTTTTATGATATATAGTGTTGTGTTGGCAATCTTTATCATGCTTACCCCTTTTACTCCTTCGGTTGACTTGCAGCATGCCTTATTCTGCGCAGTATTCCTTCCGCGCTGTTTATCGCATGTGTTAGTGCAGCGTTCACCATTATTGGCTTGATGCTTATACCCATATCCAATATATATTCACATAACCAAAAAACGACTTTATTGCTACATCATGAATACAAAAAAAACAATATTATTATTCTCCCTTTTAGTCTCGATGGTTATTTATGGTCAGCACCGTGCTAATTATTTTGTAGATGGATATCATGGTGGCATATATGGCCATTACCCATTGTCTTGGTATACACAGTTTATGACCGACCAATTAAAGGCTAATCCTTCCTGGAAAATAGGTTTAGAAATAGAGCCCGAAACATGGGATTCGGTACGTGTAGCCACTCCTCAGGCTTACTTCGATTTTCAAAAAGTGATGTCTACATCACAGGTCGAATACAATAACCCTACTTATGCTCAACCTTATCTTTATAATGTTAGTGGTGAGAGTATTATACGTCAGTTTCAGTATGGTATGCGCAAACTACGCACCCATTTCCCTGGTATAGCGTTTACCACTTATGCCAGTGAAGAACCCTGTTTTACCAGTCAGTTGCCCCAACTATTAAAACTATTTGGTTTTAAATATCTTTCGCTGAAGTGTCCTGATACATGTTGGGGAGGCTATACCCGTGCCTTTGGTGGACAAACCGTTAACTTGATTGGCCCCGATGGTACAGCCATTACTGCCGTTCCACGTTATGCTTGTGAGCAGTTGCAGCCCAATAGTGTGTGGCAAACTACAGCATGGAACAATCAGCGCTCGTTTTTGTTGGCCTGTCGTAAAGCAGGCATAGAAAATCCTGTAGGCATGTGTTTTCAAGATGCAGGTTGGAAGTATGGCCCTTGGTTAGGTTCTCATCAGCGAAACACACGTTATGTGCGCTGGACCGATTACATTTCTACACTTACCGACAGCACCCGTCGCACTTCTCATACATTTACACAAGAAGACGTATTGCCCGCCCTTATGTGGGGTACACAGGTGTTGCAACGTATAGGCCGTCAGGTTCGGGCTGCAGAAAACCAGTTGGTGCAAGCCGAAAAACTATCGGCCATGTCGGCTTTAAGCAGATCTTTCACCCCCGATACCGCTTTGTTTGATAGTGCTTGGCGCACCCTTATGTTGGCCCAGCATCATGATTCATGGATAGTGCCCTATAACCACTTTAAGCATTATGGCAATTGGGCCAATGTTATACGTTGTTGGACGTCTCATACCATTGCTTCGGCTCTTGCTTTGACCGATAGTGCGCTGGGTGTTGATGCTGAAGGGGCGCCATACGTTACTTTTTTCAATACTACCGAAACACCTCGCACCGAGGTTGTAAGCCTATCAGCAAGCGATGGCACTTGTAGCGTACAGCAAGTTAGTGTTCCTGCTTTCGGACATATAACGGTACCTCGTCGTGTTGTTTCTCCAGTGTCGACAGTATGCACCCAGCCCACTATTACCCTTGAGAACGACCTTTATCGCATAACGTTCAATTTAGAGCGTGGTGGCACTGTGAGCCATTTTCTTGATAAGCGTGATGGCCATGTTGTTTATTATGCTAATGCTAACGACACTTCAGGTTATGCCTTAGGCGAGCTGCGAGGCTTTTTCCCTGCCCATCAACGTTTTTGTTCTTCAGCTGAGCAGCCCGCCAAGGCTACGTTATATACTTATGGCCATCTTATGCAAACGTTACATATTGAGGGCTCTATAGCAGGAACGCGTTTTGTTAAAACCATTACGTTGAAACGTCATACACCCTTGGTTGATTGCCACTTGCGCATTTTTTGGCAGCATAATCAGCGCATAGGTGAAGATGTTACCACACAGCGCAATGCATCTCGTACCGCTCATTATGATACGCGCTATATGCTTAACCTGTTTTTCCCTACCATGCTGAAAGAGGCCAAACTGAGTAAGGATGCTCCTTTTGATGTTTGTGAAAGTGCATACAGTGATACATTTTTCAACAGTTGGAACAGCATAAAGAATAACGTTTTGTTACATTGGGCCGATATTAGTGAAGGGCCACAGGGCCATGGCTTAGCCCTCTTCACCGACCACACAACCAGCTACACTTATGGACAGCAGCACCCGTTAGCCCTTACTGTGCAGTATGCTGGTCCTGGGTTGTGGTGGCGCAATTATCCGCTTGATGGTGTTACCGAGATGCGTTACGCTTTAGTGCCTCATGCCGCTCGCTGGGATGCCTCTCGCTTACAGCAGCTGGCTATGCAGTGGCAAGAACCAGTAGTGGCTCGTGGTAGTTATGTGTGGCAACCCTCGCGCCAGTACATTCAGTCGGCTTTTGCCTTGTCGGCAGTTGTGGCTCAGCCCGATACCTCTCTTACCGTACGCTTGTTTAATGCTGATGGTTCTTGCGAGCCCCAAACCGTAAAATTTTGCTTTCCTGTGCAACAGGTAGCACTTACTGACCTTGATGGGCATCTCTTATCACAATTGCCAGTCAGTAACAATAGCGTTAGTTTGTCTATACCTCGTTTTGGTCTTGCTAATTTACGTGTCTCTCGCCCCTAATATATAATAAGTAATTATAGTTTCAGTAAAAAAAAGAAATACCTATGATCAATACTCAAATCATAACTCATGGCGTAGCCAGATGCGTCATGTTTTTTACACTTTGTTCAGCCCATACTATCGCCAGTGGCCCGTGTGTAGCACAAGAGGCATCGTTGGCTTATGAGGTAAACCCTTTTGTAGGCGCCAGTACCAATACTGAGGCAGCTGGTGCATACCATGGTCTCGGGAAAACTTTTCCTGGTGCCACCACCCCCTTTGGCATGGCGCAAGTAAGCCCGCAAACCATTCTTGGTGGCGACAATGGTTCAGGTTACAGTTATGAACACACCCATATTGAAGGTTTCTCAATGACGCAAATGAGTGGCATAGGGTGGAATGGCGAGATGGGCAACTTTCTTGTTATGCCCACAACAGGCCCTTTACGCACCTTTGCTGGGCGCGATGGCTGTAGTGTGCCAGGATGGCGTTCGGCCTATGATAAAGCTACCGAGCGAGCCCATGCGGGCTATTATGCCGTTCGTCTTTCTGATACCCACATTTATGCTGAAGCCACGGCTGCTCCCCATTGTGGTGTATTGCGAATGACTTTTCCTGCAAACCCTTGTTCACGAGTGCTGATTGATCTTGCTCGCCGTGTAGGTGGTACCGCCTCAAGACAGTATGTACATGTGATAGACGCTCAAACGCTTGAGGGGTGGATTGATTGCCAGCCTGAAAGTGGAGGTTGGGGCAATGGTGAGGGACAAGTGAAATATCGTTTGTTCTTTCATGCCCGTTTCAATAAACCCATGTCACGTTTCGGCTTTTTTAGCGCCACGTTGCCCCCTGGGATGAAGGGCAATAATGACGATGTGGTTTCGGCCGCCTATATACAGGCAGTGGCTTCTGCCCAACAAAAGAGCGTTGATTTTGCCAATAAAAAATCGTGTGAAATTGAGGGGCGCCATATAGGTGTTTATGCCGAGACCGCTACCTTAGATGGCGAGCGTATTGAGATGTCGGTAGGCCTCTCTTATGTTGATATTGATGGCGCTCGTCTTAATTTTAATGCCGAGGTAGCAAACCGCTCTTTCGACGAGGTGCACCGTGCCACCATTGACCAATGGAACAAAAAGCTGGGGTGCATAGCCGTGCAAGGCGGCACTGACGAAGAGCGCAAAGTGTTCTACACCTCGCTTTACCACACGATGATAGCCCCCCGTGTGTGCCAAGATGTTGACGGACGTTATGTGGGTGGCGATTATCAAGTGCATACCACCGATGGCACCTTTAGCAAGCGCACAGTGTTTAGCGGATGGGATGTGTTTCGTTCGCAAATGCCATTGCAAACGCTCATTAACCCTACTTTAGTGAACGACCTGCTCAACTCGCTTATCACGATGGCAACCCAAAGTGGCCGACAGTATTTTGAACGCTGGGAATTGCTTAACGCCTATTCAGGCTGCATGTTGGGCAACCCTGCCATCTCAGTTTTATCTGATGCCTATGCTAAAGGCATACGCCAATATAATGTGTCGTTAGCTTACCAGTATGCAAAAAACACGTCAGCAAGGTTTGGAAACGACCAGTATGGCTATACCCCTGGCAGCCTGTGCCTTTCATACACCCTTGAGTATGCTTATACTGACTGGTGCCTATCGCGCATGGCACACCTCTTAGGGCATAAGGCCGATGCGCTGGCGTATGCGAAAAAAGCTCAAGCCTATCGCAACATTTTTGACAAAGAGAAGGGATGGTTCCGGCCGCGAGATGAAAAAGGTGCTTGGTTACCTTGGCCCGAAGAAGGCCGACTTAAAGAGTGGTATGGATGTATAGAGTGTAACCCCTTGCAGCAAGGCTGGTTTGTGCCTCACGATGTAGACGGAATGGTAACACTGATGGGAGGCAAACGCAAAGTGATAGCCGATCTTGACAGTATGTTTCAGAACACGCCTAAGCAGATGCTATGGAACGCATATTATAACCATGCTAACGAACCCGTACATTTTGTGCCTTATCTTTACAATAGGTTAGGCCAGCCTTGGAAAACCCAGTATCATACCAGAAACATCTGTCGCAACGCTTATCATAATAAGGTCGAGGGGTTAGTTGGTAACGAAGATGTGGGACAGATGTCGGCTTGGTATGTATTGTCGGCCATAGGGCTGCATCAATATTGTCCTGGCGATACACGTTTTGAAATTACAAGCCCCCTGTTTCGTCATATCACCGTGAGGTTGGGCAACGGCAACACGCTTATCATTGAGGCTCCAAACAATAGCCACAAAGCCATTTATATTAAACGAGCATTGTGGAACGGGAAACCCATCTCACCGCATATTGATTACCACAGCCTAATGAAGGGTGGAACCTTACATTTAGAGATGAGCGAAACTCATCCTTGATGCCTCTTCTTTTTTGGGTGCACCTCTTCTTGGTGCGCTCTCTTAAATGGTAAAATGATGCAAAAAGTAAAATACAATATTTTTCGATAACACTCTTTTATATTATGATGAAACAAAGTTTTTTATTTGGCTTCATTACATTGTGGTTGCTTTCGTTCTCATTCATGGTGCAAGCACAGGTACAAAACTATTCGCTGGAGAGTAGTTCTGATGGCATTTCATGGCAAGTATTTCCGCAAGCCTCAACCCCAATGACGGGTCAGCAATTGTCTTCGCAACAAGTCTCCCTACCTGAGCATGTGCGTGGTGTAGTGCCAGGCACCGTGTTTACAGCCTATGTTGAGGCGGGTCATGAAGCATGTCCCGAATATGCCGATAATATATATAAGGTAGATGAAAGTAGGTACAACCGTCCGTTTTGGTATGTAGGCACTTTCAGCTTACCACAGTCGCCTTCGGCTCATCAGCAGGTATGGTTGTGTTTTGACAATATCAACAAATATGCCGATTTCTATTTTAATGGTCATAAGATATCGGGCTCTGATACTTCAGTAAAAGATATAAAGGGCCATATGTTGCGTTCGCGTTTCAACGTAACTCACCTGTATCGCGCTAACGAAAAAAACATAATTGCTGTGCTGATATACGATCCTGATCAACGTAAATCACGTAACGCAAAAGACCCCTATGGTGTGGCATGTAGCCCGAGTTATCTAGCGGGAGCAGGATGGGACTGGATGCCTTATGTTCCTGGACGTTTAGCAGGTATCACTGGCCATGCGCGTGTTGAGGTTACAGGAAGTGCCGTTCTTGTTGATCCATGGGTGCGTAGCCATTTGCCCACATTGCAACAGGCAGAACTGAGCATTGCCTCGGGTGTGGCCAACCATTCTTCGCAAACACAATCAATAAGTGTTCAAGGCACCATTATGCCTGGCAATATTCAGTTTAGCAAGACCCTTCAGGTTGCGGCTGGCGATACGGCGCATTTCTATCTCAATAAATACCAGTTAGCATCGCTCGTGATAAATAACCCTAAATTGTGGTGGCCCAATGGTTACGGTGCCCCCAACCTTTATACCTGTCGTTTGCAATGTTCGGTAGATGGAAAAGTGAGCGATGTGCGCAATGTGCGTTTCGGTATTCGAAAGTATGAGTATCGTATGGTTGACAACGCAGTAGGCTTTCCTGTCCTCAATCTGTATGTTAACGATAAACATATCTTTGTGAAGGGTGGTAACTGGGGTATGTCTGAGTATATGTTGCGTTGCCATGGTAAGCAATATGAAACAAAAATCCGACTACATAAAGATATGAATTATAATATGATACGTCTGTGGACAGGCTGTGTTACTGATGACGAGTTTTACGACTATTGCGATGAGCAAGGTATCATGGTGTGGGACGATTTTTGGCTTTATGTAGCTTATAATGATGTGGCTGACCATAATGCTTTTATAATAAATGCTCGTGACAAGGTGCGTCGCTTACGCAATCATGCTTGCATTGCTGTATGGTGTGGGGCTAACGAGACACATCCCGTGCCTGATATTGACCAAGCGCTACGCATGATAGTGATGAAAGAAGATGGTAATGATCGTTTGTATAAGTCGTGTTCAAATCAAGATGGTCTATCTGGCAGTGGATGGTGGCGCGATTTTCCGCCTGCTCACCATTTTGAAACCTCGGCCAGCAACCTCGCTTTTGAAAAGCCAGCTTATCCTTATGGCTATAATTATGGTTACGGTTTTCGCACAGAGATAGGCATGGCCACTTTTCCGCAATATGAAAGCGTGTGCCTCTTCATACCTAAAGACAAGCAGTGGCCATTGCCCAGTGAACAACAGCTGAAAGAAGACAATAACAATTTATGGAACTATCACTTCTTTGGGAAAGAAGCATCCAACGCGTTTCCTATCAGTTATGTTGAGGCTGTAGACAAACGGTATGGAAAACCAAAAAACTTGGAGAGTTTTTGCGAGCGGGCTCAGTTAGTAAATCTTGAAGACATGAAAGGTATGTATGAGGCATGGCAAGATAAAATGTGGAACGATGCTGCTGGCATGTTGATATGGATGAGTCATCCTGCTTATCCATCGTTCGTTTGGCAAACCTACGATTATTATTATGATCCTACGGGGTGCTATTGGGGGGCTCGTAAGGCATGTGAACCACAACATGTGCAATGGAATTGCCTAACAGGTAGCGTGAAGGTTATCAATGCTTCGGCTTCGCCCCTTGACGATGTAACCGTTACAGCTATTCGTTATAATGTAATGGGACAGGAGATAGCAAGGCAATCAGCATCGCTTAGTTGTCCCACAGAAGATATGCGCGAAGCTTTTGTTCTCAATACGAAAGATGCTGGCTTGCAGTTTATACGCTTGTTACTTGTAACAAAAAAAGGAAAACTCGTTGCCGATAATTTTTATTGGACAAACGGTCGTGAACCTTTGTGTTACGAAGCGCTTGCTTCTTTGCCCACCAGTAAGTTGAAGGTGAGCAACATAGAACGAAAGGGTAATAAACTATCGTTTACCCTTACAAATAAAGGAAAAGGCGTTGCTTTCGCCAATCGTTTACGTCTCGTCAATAAACAGTCGGGTGAACGTGTTTTACCTGTACTGTGGAGCGATAATTATCTTACCCTTATGCCAGGCGAACAGTGTCCAGTTGCTGTCGAAATGCTTGACGGTAGTAATGGTGCGGTGCAACTGTTATGCAAAACTTATGCTCAACGTGAACGTTGCTTGGCCATGGTACGATAAATAATAATGAGTATCTGCTGTTTAAAAGATTTAAGTTTCGCATGCTTTTGGCATGCTGATAGTTCTTGCTTAGGCAAACGGCAAAGCCGAGCGAACGAGCTGTTTGCTTTTACAACTCAAACTCTATATAACAATTTTGATAAGTATGGGTTGCAGCTTGCCTACTTGTCAACTCGTTTACTGACAGCAAGTTGAAAACTTGCGAAACTTTAGTCAAAGATAAAACAATGTGAAATATGAGAAAAATAAGTCTTGCAATACTCGTGTGCATCAGTTGTAATATCGCTACGTTAATGGCAGAGCCCTTAAAGATTGATGGGTTGACGTGTGAAAACCTTAAGGCTCCCTTAGCTATAGATAATACGCAACCCCATTTCAGCTGGTTAAACCATGCAACATATAATAATGCTCGACAGACGGCTTACGAACTACAGGTGGGCACAGATAGTGTGCGCCTATTACATGGAAAAGCCGATTGTTGGCAAGTGTGTAAACAGACATCAACCAGCGTCATGGTGCCTTATGGTGGAAAACAATTGCATAGTGGACACCTGTATTACTGGCGTGTGCGCAGTTGGAACGACAAGGGTGAGGTGTCTGACTGGAGTGAGATTCAACCTTTCGGTATAGGGCTTTTGCATACTACTGATATGCGAGGAAAATATATTGGCATGCCTTTGTCAGAAGTGGCATGCACCTCACCCATTGTGAGAAAAATAGTGTATATTTCACCTGATAAACATAAGCGTTTGTTGTTACATGTCAACTCGTTGGGCTATCATGAGGTGTATGTTAATGGGAAAAAGGCGGGCTCAGCAGTGCTGGCTCCTGCTGTAGCGCAACTTAATAAACGTAGTTTAACGGTAACCTATGACATTACACCAATGGTGCGTAAAGGCAATAATGAGATTCGTTTATGGCTTGGTAAGGGATGGTATCGTCGTAACTTGGGCTTTGCACAGTATGATGGGCCTTTAGTGCGAGCCGACTTAGTAGAAGTGTTGCCAGGCACCATGAAACATTTATGCTGTACAGATGCTTCATGGAAGGCCACTGCAAGTGGTTATCATGATACAGGCACGTGGCAAGCTTTACAGTTTGGGGGTGAACGCGTTGATGGGCGTATTCTAACGGCAGCGCAACATGCCTGGACGCCTGTGGCAGAGGTACCAGTGCATGGAGTGAAGGCTTCGCCACAAATGTGCGAGCCTAATGCTATTATTGCTATACATGCGGCAAAACAGATACAACGTTTAAAAAATGATGTTTGGCTTGTTGATTTTGGACAAGTATCTACAGCTTGGCTATCCCTAAAGATGCGAGGGCTGCGTGTGGGGCAAGAAGTAAAAATGGAGTATACTGATAATATCGTTGATTCAGTTGGATTTTGTTCACAGGGCGAATCTGATAGTTACATCTCAGCAGGAAAGGGCGACGAGCTTTTTCAAAACAAGTTTCATCATCATGCCTTTAGGTATGTGAAAATATCAGGTTTAACACAGCTTCTCTCTACAGATGTGCATGCACTTCAAATTTCAGGACAGTATACCGAAACTGCAACGTTTTGTTGTTCTGATAATGACCTAAATGCTATACATGATATGATAGCGCGCACTATGCGTTGTCTAACATTTAGTGGGTATATGGTTGATTGTCCACACCTTGAACGCATGGGCTATGGAGGAGATGGAAATTCGTCAACACCTACCGTGCAAACCTTTTGTAATGTGGCTCCAACCTATTATAATTGGTTGCAAGCATGGGCCGATACTATGGGCGAAGACGGTAACTTGCCTTATGTGGCCCCCGCAGGAGGTGGTGGTGGCGGTGCTTATTGGAGCGCGTTTATGGTGAAAGCCCCCTGGCGCACCTATGTAAACTATGCCGATGCGCGTACCATGACACGTTATTATGACAAAATGAAACGATGGATACAATATGCACAGCATTATATGAAAGATGGACTGTTACAACCGTGGCCAGATGATAACCGACGTATGTGGTTCTTAGGCGATTGGTTGGCACCTACAGGCGTTGAAGTAGGAGGAGAGTCGGCTGAACTAACGAATAATTGTGTGTTGTCCGATTGTCTTGGAACAATGGCTAAGATAGCTCATACTCTTGGACATCTTGATGAAGCTACCATATTTGCCTCGCAGCGTGACACACTAAATGTGCAGATACACAATGCCTTCTTTCATGCCACTGACACCACTTATGCCACGGGTTCTCCCCTTGATATGGCATATCCGTTATTGGTAGGCGCTGTGCCAGCATCTTTACATTCAGCAGTAGTGCAACGCATCATTGCATCTTGTTATGGGCGTTTTAATGGCCATATTGCTGGCGGACTGGTGGGTACTGCTATTTTTACACAGTGGGCAATACTGCAAGGGCAATCTCAACCCGAGCCATCACAACTAGTGTATAACATGCTGAAACAACGCTCTTATCCTGGATATCTGTATATGATTGACAATAATGCTACTACTACATGGGAGTATTGGAATGGTGAAAGAAGCCATGTACACAATTGCTATAATGGAATTGGCTTATGGTTTTATCAGGCATTGGGAGGCATACGTCCTACTGATGATGGGGTGGGATATCAGCGTGTTATTATTGCTCCACAATGCCCTAAGGATGTAACTTGGGCCACCACCACTCGACAAACGCCCTACGGACTTTTGCGCACTGAGTGGCGTGGCAGCCAATTGAAGGCACAGATACCTGTTGGCGTAGAAGCTGAGGTAGTGTGGCGTGGCAAACGACACATCGTAGGTTCAGGAGAATGGATGTTTTAACATATTTTAAATAAAAAGAAATAGTGGAACTGACTGCTATATACGTATTTTATTAAATGAATGTAAATTAAAACAAATAATATAATAACTAAATCTATGAGAAAGAGACATCTCTTTACCTTGTTGTTCCTCTCTACATTGGTTGGAATGACATCTTGCGATGACAGCTTCCTCGATCAAACTGTTACCACAGACCTTGACGAGACTACTGTTTTTGCAGACAGTACCTACACGTCTGGATTTCTATCACAAATCTATTCTGATGTAGGCTTTGATGTTGATATTGACCGCTTTGGTAATATCAATGGTAGCGGAAAAGGTGGACTACAGATTGCTTGTGACGAAGCTGAACCGCGTAAAGAGTCGGCTACCTCTACAGGTTCGGCCTTTGCAACAGGCACTGTTAATGCTTTGACCGTAGCATCAGATGTGTGGAGCACTTGTTATACCAACATTCGGCGTTGCAATGTGTTTATGAAGAATGTATCGCGTTCACCCATGAACGAGATAACGAAAAAGCAATATGCTTCTGAAGCACGCTTTTTGCGGGCTTGGTATTATTATATCTTATTGCGACATTATGGCGGTATACCACTAATAGGCGATGCTATTTATAAAGCTGATGATAAGGTGAAGTCTACCCGCGATACCTATGCCGACTGTGTTGACTATATTGTATCTGAATGTCAAGCGCTTCTTGATGAGGGTGCCTTGCAACCTCGCAATAGTGGTCGTAGCAACGGTCGTATCAATGCTGCTTGTTGTTATGCTCTTATTATGCGTGTGAAGCTTGATGCTGCTAGCCCGTTGCATAATGGCAGTGGTTTTGGTACCGAACAAACAAAACTGCTGTTAGGCTATGCCGACAATAACCCACAACGATGGGTTGAAGCCTATAATGCTGCTCGTGCTGCTATGGTGATGAAAGGCGATTATCGCTTGTATGAGAACCACTATTGTGACGATTTTCCTGTGGCAGGACCAGAGAAGGGTTGGGGCTTTTATGCAGTACAATTCCCAGGAGAGTATCTCGACTGCACATCGTATGGCGACTATAAATATCCTTTCGGCCCTTATCAAGAAGTAATCTTGATGCGCAAGTTGCCGTTAGGCATTTCTACCGCTCAAAAGCTTGATCCACCCTCATTTGGTGGCAACGGTTCGGCTGGTTATGTATATGCCGATTTGGCTGATGCCTTCCCCATGATAGATGGTAAGCCAATTACTGAAAGCTCAATTACATACAACCCGCTTAAGCCTGCCGATGGTCGTGACCCTCGCTTCAATAATACGGTGGTGTATAATGGAAGCAAATTATATAACCAGGGTAGCACACAAGTAACGTGTTACACATTTACAGGAGACAACTCTACACAGGATGCTGTATTTAAAGGTACGCCTACAGGATTGTATACAAGAAAAATGCTGAGTCGTGGTGCATCAGGCAATTGGTGGATAGAACCCATACAATCTCATCCGCTTATTAGGTTTGCAGAGGTGATGCTTACATACGCTGAGTGTTGTAACGAAGCTTATGGCCCTGATTTTACAGAAGATTTAGGCAATGGTGTGAAGGGTGGTGCTTTAGAAATGCTAAAACTGATACGCCGACGTGCGGGCATAAATGCTGGCGCTGATGGTATGTATGGCTTAAAGGCAAATATGACGCAAGAAGAAATGCGTGAGGCTATACGTTTAGAACGTCGTCTTGAATTGGCTTTTGAGGGCTTCCGCTTCTTCGATGTGCGTCGTTGGATGATTGCTGATAAAACAGACAATAAAACAATGCATGGTACTGAGATTGCCCGCGTGTTAGACGAAAATAATAATGTAGTGTATAAGGCACGCACTTTCGATGTTAGCACACATGTGTTCAGAAAGGCTATGTATTATTGGCCTATACCCTATGCAGAAACGGTAAAGACGCCAGATCTCTTACAGAACCCATATTATGATTAACAATGTAAACACTCTGACAATACTTATGAAAGAAATGTTGAAAAATATCAGCAAAATGCTAAGCATGATACTAATTGTTAGCGGCCTGGTGGCATGTAACGCTTTTAGCGATAGCACTGATCCGTATGCTGCTACTGAAGCATTAAAAGACCTTAGCGGTGTGTGGAAACTGAAAAGTGTGGTGCGCAACGACGTTGACATTACTAAAGAAATGGATTTTACCCAGTTCGCATTGCACATGAATAGCGATGGCACTTTCCATATTGATAACTATTTACCCTTTGTTGTTGAGCGCGACGGTGTATGGAGTATTGATGATGCTCGTCATCCGCAGCGTATCACCTTTCAAGAAACGGGTGTGCAAGGCGATGTACAGGCAGACTTTAGTTATCCTATTGTAGAAGGCCGCCGCTCTTTGTCAATCAATCTGTCGCCAGGTTGCGACAAAAATAAATATACCTATACAATGGAACGGGTGGCTGACAAATAAATAAAAACGTATAAACAAGATCTTTTTTCTAAATATGAATAATCTTTTGAAAAACAAATGGATGCGCCTTAACCTCGCTTTGGTAGGAGTGTTATTATGTGCTGTCACAGGATGTGTGTTTTTAGATGGCTATTCAATTGCACAAATAGGGCCTGATGGTAAAGAGGTGTATTATGCCAAGGCGGGCGAAGAGGCTACATTTACTGTTAATGGGCATATTGAAGCTCGCATACAGGGAAACGATGGCGTAACCACCAACCTTGTGTTTGCCATGCTTGTGCCTAAAGATTGGGAGATGGCTAAACATGCTACCGTAACATATAAAACCGATTTGGCCGACGACAGAGAAAAAGAATTGCCCATGGTGGTAATGCCCTCAACATCGCTGCCTAAACAGGGTGGCGGGCGCACCTGGGTGCAATGTTTGGCTAACGAATATGGCGTAGGCCCTAACGTGCTTGACGACATGGAGTGGGTGGTATTTCAAACGGCTCAGAAATGGACCATCATGAATAATCAAGACCCCACTTATCGCATCTTTGTACGCACTAAAATGGGACGCAAAAACCTGAAGTGAGATCGGAAGAGCACACGTCTGAACTCCAGTCACTAGTCTAATCTCGTA
>USAI01000012.1 GCA_900552675.1 uncultured Prevotella sp. | reverse complement strand
CTGAGAAAATCACTCCTTTCGGAGGAATTTATTACGCAAGCAAGGCTTTTTATGCACTTTCACTTGACAAAGTCATCAACGGCACTCTTGGTGTTCGCAGCTCCACCTACAACGGCTACCAGTGGGACGAGATAATGTCAGCTATGTCTGACGTGTTCCTCTGTGGCGGTGACTGCGTGGAAGATGTCAACAGAAGCGAGTGTCACCTGCGGGAATCACCTGAAATCCGGATACCGACGAGCCACACAATCCCCCTGGCGTCGTCTCAATAGACGGCATCATTGCGTACATCGAAAACCGTGACGGCAATACACCCGTCAAGTTCCATCAGGCTGAAACGTTGTCAAGGGCTTTCAAGCTGCTTCATTCATACGGCTTGCACATAGGCATCTTCCGTGCCGATTGCGGCTCCTATTCGGAGGATATAGGTACACCTACCGCTGCATCATAACCAATGACTGGGACAGTGAAGAGAAGAACGTTATCGAAACGTACAACAAGCGTGGGGCGAGAGAGCGCGACTTCGACCGTCTCAACAATGACTTCGGATGGAAGCATCTGCCATGCTCCTTCTTGAACGAGAACATCGTGTACATGATGCTGACAGCCTTCTGCATGAATTTCTTCTCGTATTTCATAAGAGCCGTGTCATCCGTATTCACCAGCTTGTCTCCTACGTCAAGAGTCAAGAAGTTTGAAGACTTTGTCTGCTAATTTAGGGTATAAGTACAAAAATAACGTTTTTCTTTGACGGAAACAACAAAAAGCGAATAAAAGTATATAAGTTTGCTATTTAGTTCTGTTTATGAATTCCATCTATAAGGCAAGATATCTTATCAAGCAATCATGTTGATAAAATCCCTTAAAACTGTGTAAATGAATGTGAAAACGACTCTGCTTTTAGTAATCATAATAAATTAGCATCAAAATACGTTGCCAAAATGTTGCCAAATATATAAAAACAAAAAATCCTAACTGCTCAATATCAAGCTGTTAGGATTCTGTATGGTGCGCCTGAAAGGACTCGAACCTTCACGTCGCGAGACACTAGATCCTAAGTCTAGCGCGTCTACCAATTCCGCCACAAGCGCATTTCGGTTGCAAAATTACTTAGAAAAGGTGAGATGTGCAAATTTTTTATCAAAAAATCACAACGCCACGATGCGGTATAATGTGAAAACGGCGTGCAGAAACTCGTCTCTATCATACATTCGGGATAGGTTGATGATGCAACAATCTTCGGGTTTGGCGTTAAAAAAGATGCGACACATACCGTTATTTATGTTGTCATCAGTATAGGCCCGTTCCTTATCATGAGCGATATATAGGAGGTTGTCTTCCTGTTTATAGGCGAAGGGCGTATCTATCAGCACGTTGTTATAACGTATAAAGTCGGTGGCCAGTATCAGTTCGTGGCCCTCGTCGTCAACAAACGTGCAATATTCTTGTTCTTTTAGTTCGGCGTTGAGCCGATTGTGAAGGAAGGTGTGCCAAGCATCGAGGATGGCTTGGCAGCTGCTTTGCAGACGCGGATAGATACGTCGCACCAGGCTATCATGGCCCAACACCTGTAGGGTGGGTTTCTTATCGTTGCCTTTCTGTGCGGTCTCATCGTTAGTGCCAAAGCTCATGATGCCTTTTATCTTACTGAACGGCATGTGCAAATCGAGCGACAGCGTGCCATCGGCCCTCTGCTCTTGGCACACAAAGCCTTGCTCATACACCATCACGCTGCTACAGCCCTTGCGGTTGAACAGCAACCGCAAGGGGTTATAGCGCCCTGTGGGCACGGCGTAGCCATCGATAAATGGGCCCAAACCAAAGTCGGGTGCTTGGTGAGGTGCTATGCGATATTGCTCGCTATTATTCATTGTTTCTATTCCTTTATTTAATATACGTCACCAGTTTACCGTCTTCATAAGTGCCAACCTTTTCGCCCATCTTTCTATCGCCAATTATACGGTAGAGGGTTCCTTTATAGAAGTCGTTTGTATTATAAAACTCTCCCACATAGACCAAGCCATCATTGGGCATCCAGAGTGTGCCATTTGAAAACAGATCGCCCAAGAAGGTACCCTCATAGCAGTTACCATTTTTATAAGTCAGCGTAGCTTTACCAGCATCTTGTCGTACGCCTCCGTATATGCATCCTCGATATTCAGAACGGCCATCCTTATCATCGTCACGATAATAGAACACGCCTTTACCAGCCGGTTCATTGTTATCATTCACAGTGCCCATCCACCAGCCCTCGGTGTAGTCGGCACACATAAACGGAACCGTATCAGTAATTTCGTGGGTTTTGATTGCCTCAATCGTATCGGGTACTGTCTTTCCACCTGTTGTCTTTCCGCCACGGGGTACGGCGTTAAAGGCGATGATGGCTGCCACGGCCACTACTGCACCTATTACCATTTTGCTCTTATTCGATTTCTTTTCTTTCTCATCTATAGATGAAGAGGGCACGGGCACAACCTTGGGCTTAGGCGTAACCTGAGGCTGAGGTTTGGGTGTAACCTGAGGCTTGGGTTGAGGTGTAGGCTGAGGTTTGGGCGTAACCTGAGGAATAACCTGTTCCTGAGGTGTAACCTGTGGCTTTACCACACCAATCACATCAACCTCGGCAATGGTAGTTGCTTCATTCAGTTCGTCATAGCTGCCACCGTGTAGGCTGCACTGCGCAAGGGCGTTGAGCAGCTGGTCGATGGTTTTATAGCGGTCTTTCTTTAGCGGAGCCATAGCCTTTCTTACACAGGCGGCCACCTGTGGGGGCACGCCATGTTGCTTCATCTCGCCGATGGGGAACCCGTCGTTCAATATCTCTGACGCCTCGGGCGGACGCTGTCCCGTAAGCATCTTATAGAGTGTTCCGCCCAACGCATACACATCCATCATAGTAGGAAAGCCTTTGCCCTCGCGATAGCTGGCTTGCTCAAGCGGAGCATAGCCAGGTGTGCCAGCGCCCACCTTGGTGCTCGACTCGGGTTCGCCATTGGCAGCATATTGCTTTGACAGGCCAAAGTCGATGAGCACCACCGTGCCATCATCTTTAACCATGGCGTTGGCGGGCTTCACGTCAAGGTGCAGCATGCCCTTGCTGTGCATAAAGCTTAGGGCGCTGCCTAACTGCTGAGTGTAGCCCAGGGCCGTAGCAGCATCAAGGCAATGGTGTGGTGCCTTGATGATGACGCTGTCAAGACTTTGTCCAGAGATATACTCCATGGCATAATATACCGTGCCATTAGCTTGAAACGACTCCAGCACGCGCACAATATTTTTATGCTGCAAGGTGCTCAGGTTGCGGGCTTCGCGCTCAAACTTCTCGCGATAATATTCAAACAGTCCGTCGCGCGAGGTGCTGCCACTGGTTACCGAGGTGTTGTCGCGGCCATTCACCTCTTTCATGAAGAACTCTTTGATGGCCACATACATGTTGCTGTCGAGGGTGCCCAAGGCGCCTCGCATCTCTACCTTTGCGCGATAGGTAATGCGAAGGAGCCTTGTCCCAACACACTTGTTATTTTATAGTCGTATGCCTCGCCATGCAATACAATGCCTTCAGGCAAGGCCAGGTTGTTGTTCGCCATATCCTTATATTTATTTTATTTCTGTTTTTCTTATTATTGTAATTGTTCTTTTACACTGTCGCTGCTCCCCACCGTGTCAGTCTGTTCTTCTTGATTGTCTGGAGGCATACATCCAACGATGTATTCGCCTATACCGATAGCCAGCAAGTCGAGAAAGAAGGCCACAAACAGTATGCGCAGAAACGAACGTAGCTGCTCGCGTAGGGGCACAAGTACAATCATCAGCGCGAACAATACAATCAGCAGTGTGTTTAATATCTTTAATACTGTCATAAGCTTGTGTTTTGTTTAAGTTACCATGATGTATGTATATTGAATTTTCGTTTGTCGTTAAAGACCTTCTTATAACGTTTCACATTATGATCTTTCGGATATATAACAATATGTAATGGGTATTGACAATTATAGCGAGTGTTTCTAAGATAATTAGCAAGCTCTGAGTCGAATAATTTAAATTCTCTCTCATAAGTTCGGTCATGCCCTATAAATATTACATGTAGTAGCCTAGAAAATCTAAATATATCGTCAGGCAGTTTTCCAGAGGGCATGCCCTCTGGAAAGGCGACCCCAGCTAACTTTGGACAATATTCAAATATATGTGCTGGAATTTTTTTCAATTCATAATTAAACCTGAAATATTCTAAATTGTCGCAATGAAGAAACGCCCCATCGTTTATTGTTTGTACACCATGGCCAAGGATAAAAGATTGTATTTTTGAATAGGCAAATGCATAATAACCTATCTCCTGAAGATTATAAGATCTATCTATATACTGATTTTTTGAATTAAAGAAAGCGTAATCAGCAATTTTCTTTACTTTTGAAGGTATCTCATATGATTGGTC
Organism: uncultured Prevotella sp.; assembly: GCA_900552675.1. GTDB lineage: Bacteria > Bacteroidota > Bacteroidia > Bacteroidales > Bacteroidaceae > Prevotella. The sequence goes on along the minus strand of USAI01000012.1, from coordinate 36,106 downwards.
ATCACGACAATCTTTGCCAGCAGGAAACATTATTAGTTCTGAGCCATCAGCATTGAAGAGCACCCCATCAATCGATTTAAAATCTTTGTTCTCTTTATCAACAAAGATATTTTCAAGCATGCTTTCATGCAAGTCTTTCGGAAGATTGTAGTTACTAAGATCTGCTTCAATAAAATTTATTACCTTAACATCTTTTCCTATATACAGGTTCTTTATCGTATAGCCCAAGGCAGCGGTTTCAAGTATCGTGATATCGTTGGGCAAGATTAGGGTATCGGCTTTAATACCGTCAACCCATTGCAAATGGAAGCCTGCGCCATGGATATGGTCTTTGGCGTTACTTTCTTCGTATGAGTCGGTTACCCAAACGTCACTGAGGTCGAGTGTCTTGAAGGAGTGGTTACGCAACGCCTTCAAGCCATTATAGCCAAAGTTTCCTGTTAATTTTAGGCTGGTGGCAGGTGTCTTTTCATTTAAATACTTAATTAATCCCTCCGAACGGTATACATCCACTGTTCCGTCATCCATAATTCTGTAGCCATAATAAGTAGGGGTTGCTGTTGATGGCTGTGCAGACGTAGTGGTTGCTGCCGACTGCTTTACAGGCTCAGCCTCATGGCTCAGCTTTTTCTTGGGTGCCTTCTTCTTGGGCTTTTTCTTCTCAGCGGGTTTCTTTCCCTCTGATTGTTTCTTTACATGGTTGCCCTTATACGGACATTCAGTAAGCTTTCTTCCGCACACGCGACAGCGTGGGGCGATGGCTTGTGCCAAGGCCGACGACACTGTCAGCAGTAGTGCGACGAGCATAAACATAAAACGTTTTAGCATCATATCGTTGTTTTTTTATTCTACATTTTTATCAATGTATCCAGCAAAAGCAGTGCATAACTTTCATTGTTGAGGAAATATCAATTCCTCTAGATATGCGCAACATTCTCTGATATCCATTTCCTCGCTTTCTGAAAGCGTTCTGTTACAGATGATACGCTTCAGGTTGTTGCTTACGCAAAAGGCATTTGGTTCAATAACTTTCACTGATGAAGGGATAGTGTATTCCGTACGCTCATTTGCACCAGGATAGGCAATAAGACGCGTTTCGTCGGCACTATACAGCACACCGTCAACGGCTTTTAGGTAAGGGTTTTTCTCGTCTACCCTAAAAGCCTTGAGGCATCCTATTGAGGGATCCCAAGAACCGTCTTTCCTTACATTTTTATCGTTGTAGATATATTCTTCAGTAATCACTTTCTTTGTGTTTCTACCGATGACGAGTGTGTCGGGATAATTGTCAACCCAATATCTTCTTGCGGGAAGCCTAATAGCTATCGCCTCTTGTGGAGCGACAACCGTGGTGGCTGGTATATTCGTCAACCACAGAAAATCAAGCGCTGTGGTGTCGCCCGCAGTCCATTGCACACGTTCGTTGTCATTATAGGATCGAATGTCACTGAGGTCAAAGCAATCAGATACAGGGTTACGACGCTGATCTCTGTAGCTTGCACGAGTTTTTGCCACCTTAGCGCTATCACAGCATTGCTTATTGTTCTGAAACTCATAGATATCTGATGCCGTGATGTCGCCCCGTAAGGTGAGGTAACGCGGTATGGTTGCTCCTTCGTATGTTAGCATCAAAGCATTGCCTATCTCGCGATGTCCTTTCCCCGTTATGGTTGATGGGATAGTGGGTTTCTTTTTCTTGGCAGGCTTCTTATGTTGTCGTGTTGTTATTGATTTATTCTTATTTATGTGTTTGCCCTTATACGGACATTCAGTAAGCTTTCTTCCGCACACGCGACAGCGTGGGGCGATGGCTTGTGCCAAGGCCGACGACACTGTCAGCAGTAGTGCGAAGAGCATAAACATTAAACGTTTTAGCATCATATCATTGTTTTTTTTATTCTACATTTCTGATAAACCAAATAAGCAAGAATTAGATTACTTTCTCAGCCCAGGGCATAGACATCCATTGTGGCGGGAAAGGCAGTGCGGTTTTCGCCATATATGACAAGCATTGCTCGTGAGAGTTTAAACACATGAGCGCGAAGCGCGAATATAGATTATCCTACACCTCAGCGCTCATGTATATATATTTTTTTAATCGTCAACACTGAAGAGAGGGTCGTCGGGCATCAGCATGAAAGGCTTCTGCTCAAACTCTTTCTGCAGAGTCTCGGGCACATACTTTTTGTCTACCACCAGGCGGAACATATATTCGTTAAACCAGCGGTTGGTCATAATGATGCAGCCACCCTGACCATGACTGGCGCCCCAGCTGTTTTCTACCTTCCACTTCAAGGGGTTGCCCTGGGCGTCGAGGTCGACAGCGCTGAGCGTCATGGCGTGTGTAGAGCCACTGTCAAAGGTGTTGATGCGCTCGGCCTTGTTCATACCAAAGGTGGTAGAGAAGAGCGAAGCATAGTCGAAGTTTTCGGTGTCGAGGTATCCGCGTGTGCGGTCGAGCTGCTTACCCACATCATACGAGCTATACATCTTGCGGCCATCTTTCAGCGAGGCAATGGCCAGCTGTGCTATCTCCTCCATGGGCAGGTTCAGATATTTCCAGTTTTGACCGTCGTAGGTGTGGCGGTCATATTCCACCTCGTAGGTTTTGTGATAGGGGTGGCGTGGGTCGTTCATCACCATGATGAAGGTGCCTTGAAGCTGTCGGCCCACAGTGGCATCATAAAACTGCTTCGGGGTATAGGTCTTGGCTTCGCCCATCACCTTGCCGTCTTTGTTGCGGAAAGCATAGGTAAACTCTTTCACGGGCTCGCCCAGCGTTATCGACAGCATGTGGTAGACGGTGCCCAGCATCTGTGTCTTGCGGTCGGCAATGGCTGCCGCCTTCTTGCCGTCGGCCACCATCTTACGCAGTTCGAGGCCGAACTCGCGCAACTTTGACGATATCAGTGCCGACATACGCGAGGTATTTTCGGCCGAGAAGGTTTCGGGCTGCACACTCTTGGGCACCAAGCCATACTTACCAGCCAGGTCGCTCACACCGCAGAAGGTGCCACCATCGTTGATGGGGTGCTGGAAGAAGAACTGTACGCTCTGGTCGTTGATGGGCTTCTTGGCGGTGTCGATAACGCCTTGCAACATCAGGTTGGCCTTCTCCAACTGGTCGAAGAAGAACAGATAGTCGTGTGAAAACTCTACGGCCAGTGTGTCGGCATGCGCCTTGGCAAAGTCGGCGCGCAGCACGTTAAGGCCAGAGAACATCCAGCAGCGTCCCGAACTCTTTTGGTCGTGAATACTCTGCTTAGGGGTTTCAATGCTGAAGTGGGTATCGATGGGGCCCTGGTTAGCAAAGTTTTTAGCCAGGTCGTCGATCTTGTTTGAGGCAATGGCGTTAAACAGCGCCTTGTCGTTAGTGCCTGTTTTCTGTGCCTGTTGCATTTTTTGCAGCATTTGGGCCGAGATGCCTCCGCCCTTGGTCTGTGCGAAGGCGCCACCTGCAGTCAAAAGGCAGAGGGCCAACGCCAATGTTGTTTGTCTTTTCATATCGTATATCTTTATTTTATGGTTTTTGGTTTTTACTTTCTCTATTGTCTTTATTCTACACGCCAATCGTCAATCGTTCCTGTTTTAGATGAGAAACTAACGCCTATACAATGCACGGTGCGCGTGTCGGCTACATAAGGCGTAGCATAACCTTTATCCTTTATTTGGTCTAAGGCTTGCTGAGCCGTACCATCGAGTTTAAACTCAAATATATAAATATCTTTCGGGGTTTCGATAATACAGTCGGCTCTACCCTCGCTCTGTTGCTTTTCAGTAAGCACGAGATAAGTGCTAATGATGCGGAAGATGAGGTAGAATGTATAATGAAAATAGCGTTCACGTTCGGCCTCGGTGTCTTTGCGTCGCATGGTATAGGGTATGCTGGCAAAGAAGGCAGTAAGCTGTTTCTTCAGCATTTCGAGGTCGGAAGCAGCAAGCGAGCGTACCAGTTGTGCCATCTCAGATAGTACAGGCAAACGGCTCTGAAGATAATTATTAGCAATGGCTGTAGCAAACCCACGCTTTACCTCATTGTTAGGAAGGTCAAGCAGATAAGTGTTGGTTAGTGGGTCATAATCTTTTATCGTCAGATAGCCGCTTTGATATATCATGGGCAATGGGCGCTCTATATCGGCACGATAGTCAACAAAGTCGGAGGTGTCATAATACTTGCCAGTCAGTTCGTTAAGATTTTCCTGAGTGTGGTTGAGCAAACGTATCAGATAGGTAGGCGTGCCTGATGCGAACCAGAAGTCGCGTAGGGCGCCACTGCTGAAAGCGTTTAGTACGCTGAACGGATTATAGATATCGGTCATGGCCTCGCTAAAGTGGTAGCCATCGTAGTGGCGTTTTAGCAGTTGGCGCATTTCGTTTGTTGACACCTTAAACTTGCTGGCCATTTTATCCATCTGAGCATGAAAAGTGTGCTCCATCTCGCTGGTTGTGATACCGCAAAGTGTTTCGTAATGAACGTTCATACTGATGTCGGCAGGCTGGTTGAAGCCACTAAACACGCTTACCTGAGAGAATTTTGTTACGCCTGTAAGCAGCACAAACTGTAGGTCGGCATCGGCAGCCTTAAACGTTGAATAAAAGCCTTTCAGTATATTGCGGTTATATTCTTCAATCAGTATTTCATTGCCATTGCCATCTATCGTTTTATAGTTGGTATCAAGCACATCAAGCAGAGGCTTGTCATATTCGTCAATCAGCACCACGCAGCGTTTGCCCGTTTGCTTATGAACATGTGCTAATAGTTGGGCAAAACGCTCGCCCACACTAAATCGGGCATCGCCCTCAAAGCCATATTGTTTTTCCCAGTTTTCAACATACGCATCAAGCATGTTCTGTAGCGTTGTGCCAATGGTGAAATCGTTGCTATTAAAATCGACATGAAACACGGGATATGTGTGCCAATCTTTTTCTAACGTATCTATGGCCAGGCCTTGAAACAATTCCTTCTCGCCCTTGAAATAATATTCAAGTGTCGACACAAGCAAACTTTTTCCAAACCGTCGAGGACGGCTCAGAAAATAAATCTTGCCTTCTGTTACCAGGCGGTGTATGAGTGCCGTTTTATCTACATAAACGTATCCACCTTCTATAACAGACTTAAAGTCTTGAACGCCGATAGGAAATTTCATAAGCTATTCTCGGTTAAATGAATGTTTGAGAAATAGGTGCTATTACCTTATAATAATATGCAAAGATAGCGCAAAAAAACCGAATAAGCGCAACAAAAACTAATTTATTCGTTCTTATGAGCGAAAGGTTTTTATCTAATTTGAAGACAATACAAAAATAAACATTTGTTTTTATTGCCTAAGTTTGATGATATAATAATTTAACTATCAGTAGCCGTAGGTATGCAAAGCATCATTAAATACGGTTTGTTTTCTTGAAAAAGCTGGTTGTAAGTATGGTTATTTCAGTAATTATGTGTATATTTGTTGCCTGTAAATAATTAGATTATAGCAATATAAATCGTATCAACATTGTTTATGTACACACCGCCGTTTACTATATCAGCAGAAGCCATCAACAAGATTGCCGATATCTCTCGACTTATAGAGCGATATGCCATTCGTATGGAGCAAGAAGACGCGCTGTTGCTGCGCAAGGCCAATAAGATAAAAACCATTCATAGTTCGCTTGCCATCGAGGGCAACACCCTTGGCGAAGATCAGGTGAGAGACATTATGAATGGCAAGACCATTGTTGCCCCATTGCGACAAATACAGGAGGTGAAAAACGCTATTGCCACATACGAACAGTTTCAGCATCTTGATGCTTTTAAAGAGAACGACTTGCTGCGCGCTCATGCTATCATGATGCAAGCACTTGTTGACAATGCTGGGCGATATCGGCGAGGTGGTGTGGGCGTATTCTCTGAGTCGGGTTGTGTACATATAGCGCCTCCTGCCGAGCGTGTACCCTATCTTATGTCCGACCTTTTCGATTGGCTAAATCATAGTCACGACCATCTGTTGGTACGTTCGTGCGTGTTCCACTACGAGTTTGAGTTTATCCACCCCTTTGCTGATGGCAACGGTCGTATGGGGCGTTTATGGCAGTCGCTCATATTAAGTAAGTTGCATCCCATCTTTGAACACTTACCTGTTGAGAATATGGTATATGCAAACCAGCAGCAATATTATGATGCCATAACAGCCAGTAATAATGCCGCAAACTCAAGTGCGTTTATCGATTTTATGCTGGGCGAGATCTTAAAAACGCTCGAAACACACAAGAAAGATTACAAACCAACAGTTCCTAATAAAGTTCCTAATAAAGTTCCTAATAAAGTTCCTAATAAATTATTGCAAGCTTTCCCTGAAATACAGGACATGGCATGGCGCATATACCTGTTGCTCATTGCCGATGGTCATCTTACCATCATGCAAATGGCCGAAGCCTTAAGTATTAGCGACCGTATGGTGCGGAAACACCTCACCACGCTCAAGATGAAGGGGCTGATTGCTCGTGTTGGCAGCAACAAGACGGGATATTGGGAGGTTATGAAGAGGTAATCACTTAACATTGTTTTACACTTTGCTTGTCTTATTAGGTATTAATTGTTAAAAACCTAATTGAAAATTCAGGCGATATTTTGAAATTCAGAAGACGAGGCCGCATTCGTGCCCCTTCTGGGCGATTAGACACACAAAGCATGTAATTATCTGTATTACAAAATATTACACGGTTCGCCACCCCACTCCACTCGAAAAAATCGACAAAAAAAAGGCTGATGCGTTGTAAAACCCATGCTTTCACCTCCTGATATGCTGGGTTTCACCTCCTGAAACCCTTGGTTTCACAAGGTAAAACCATGGGTTTTGCAACCTTTTTTTCCGATTTTTCGGGCGCGAAAAGCGCGTTTTTCACAATCTATAACACCAGCAAATATTCGTTAACACCTCTTTCGCAAATTTTGAATAGCCTTGAAATGTTAATAAATTCACACTTATTAACAGTAGACTCCCGCTTGATAGGTCAGAAAACAGTTGAAGCGTATCTCCTTTTCGCCTGCAAAATACATGCATATTATTGCAAGATGAGCCCAAATTTGCTTGATATGAGATAATTATTGCCCATTTTTAGTAAAGTTTACATAATCTTTGCCCGTATGTAAATAAAAAGCCTTATTTTTGTGCCAACTTTATTTATAAATAGGTAATCAAGTTTCGCATGTTTCTACATGCAGTCAGTAAACGAGCAAGCAAGAACTTGCTTGGGCAAGCGGCAAAGCCAAGCAAACAAGGTAAAGCAAATCTCCTTGTCTACTCGTCTACTCGTCTACTTGTCAACTTTATAACAATACCAAGAGAGATAGCAAGCGGCTGCCCGTGCGCAGCACCGCAAGAGATAAGAGATAATGAACACAAAAGCAAGAAAACAATGCAAGTAAAGGTAAAAGCAATATTACGAAAAACCACTTTGTGCGCCCTTGCCCTGATGCTGTTTGGCACCAGTCAGACGGTTATGGCACAGCGTGTAGCCCTAAAAACCAACGTCCTTTATTGGGCCACGGCCACGCCAAACCTCGGCCTCGAGTTTCGTCTTAACCGCCACCTCACCCTTGGTGTTGAAGGCGCTGTCAACAAACTGAAGGTAAACAGTATCGACACCCGTGCCGAGATGGCCGCTGCCGAGATGCGCTACTGGTTTAGCGCTCGCCCCCAGGCACGACACTTTGTGGGCTTGCTGGGCACTGCAGGCAATTATAATGTGCTGCTGAAAGACACACGACACAATGGCGATGCCATGGGCTTCGGCCTTACCTACGGCTACAGCTTCGTGCTCAGTCGCCATTGGAGCCTTGAAGCCACGGTAGGTGCTGGCGCCATGCGTCGCAGAGAAAAACGCTATGACGATGCCACCGAGCCCACCCCCGAAGCCCCCAACTATGACAAATGGAACTTCGCCCCCTTGAAGGCAGGCATCAGTTTTGTCTATCTCATTAAATAGACCTTACCCATCAATAAACACACTGATACACAATGATAAGCATGTATAAAGCAAACACAATGGCACCCCACGCCACACCACGCTTCACCCTCTTGCTGCTTAGCCTCTGCCTCGCCTTGATGCCCTTTGGCCTTCAGGCGCAAGACATCATACGTCTTACAGGTAAGGTGCTGCAGAAGGGCAACAACGAGCCCCTGATGGGTGTAAATATTACCGACGCCAACACGCGCCGAGCCCTGGCCACCACCGACCTCGACGGTCGCTTCGCCTTCAACGTACATACTGGCTCTACGCTGAAATTCAGCATGATAGGCATGAAGGCTCGCACCGTAAAGGTGACAGGGAAAAACTATATTGAGGTAGAACTGCAAGAAGACAACGTAAACCTGGGCGAGATTGTGGTGCAAACCAAACGCATCACCGACCGCATTATGCCCGAACCCACTGATATTGAGGTGAAAGGCAACTACTTTTATGTGCGCACTCGTGTAAGGGTGCCGCGCGAGATGTTCCGCCACAACACGCGCCTCGTGGTGCAACCCATACTGAACAACGCCACACGTGGCCAGCTGAAACTGATGCGCCCAATGGTGTATGACGCCTCTGAATATCACGCCACGCAAGACCGCCTCTACAACTTTAATATGGCCGACACCGTGGCGGGCGACCCCTTGGCCCAATATGTCACCGTGAAGAGCAAGGCCATGCGCGAGAAAGGGCGCACCAACGACATCATAGGCTATACCGACTCGATATATGTTGAGCACGTGAAAGACGAGTTTTCGTGCGACGTGTATATGGCCATCGAAAACTATAACCGCATATTGTATCGCGACACCACCATCATAGCACGCGGCACGGTGAACCCTCTACGCTGGCTCGACTACAACTTTGGCGCGCGCGAAATAACCGACCCCGCCTTCATACCATCACCCGAAAAGCAGATGCGCGATAGCAAAGGCGAGGTGAAACTGCGCTTCAACGTGGGCAAGTGGACCCTGAACGCTGCCGACCCACAAAATGCTGCCGAGATAGAAAAGCTGCGCCAACAGATTGACCTGATAGCGCAACAGAAAGACGCCACGCTGCAAAACCTATCAATGGAAGGATGGTCGTCGCCCGAAGGCAAGTATAAATGGAACCTCACGCTGGCTCAACGTCGTATGAACAACGCCTTGGGCTATATGAAACAAGCCGTGCCCGAGCATATGCGACAGGGCATGACCTTTAATGCCAACGCCCATGTGGCACCGTGGAGCGAGGTGGGCCGACTGCTGCGCGCCGATGGTCACGAGGCTGAAGCACAACAGGTTGACAACATTGTAAACCGATATAAAGACCATATGCAGCAGGGGCGCGCCATACAGCGTCTACCTTTCTACACACGTCTCATTCACAATGTGTGCTTGCCACAGCTACGTAAGGTTGAATATGTGATGAACTACGTCATCTTCCGCCAACTCACCCCCGAAGAAATTGAGCAGATGTATGAGAAAGATTATCGACAACTGACACGCTTCGAGTTCTTCGAACTGTATCGCGCACAGACCGATGCCGCCCGTCGCGAAACCATTATGCAACAAGCACTTGAGGTATACCCATCGTTCTTGGCCGCTGCCAACGACCTTGAGGCAGCACGCATCAACCGTCAGGCTTCCGACCCCGACTTGCTGCGCCCCTTCGCTGGCCCTCGTGCTCCGCAAGAACTGAATATGAACCAAATCATTGCCTTGCTCAATGCAGGACAGTATGCACAGGCCGACTCGCTGACCGCCTATCTGCAAGACACGCCCGACACGCACCTCTTGCTGGCCGTAAACGCCGTGATGAACGGTCGATTTGATGAGCATTTCAACACCGTGGCTCGCACAGGGCTGCGCAACGAGGTGGTTATGTTGCTGGCCATGAAGCGCGATGCCGAGGCGTTTAAGCTGAGCAAACAGCTGCCTGAAGACGAGGCTACATCTTACTATATTCGTGCCATCTGTTTAAACCGCTTGGGCGACCCCGTTGAAGCCTATAACGCGCTGAAGCAAGCCTTTGCCATGAACCCCGACCTGAAACGCATAGCCAAGGTTGATGGCGACGTGTGCGACCTGCTGGTTGACGACAACAAAAAGCACTAAGGCCACACATAGGCACAATGAGACAACACATCACCCATTATTAAAACCATTGCTGAACTTGTATCAATGACAAACAAAATATATATACTGAAACAGCTCAAGGGCATCATCCTTCGCCACACCGTGGCCACAATGATGCTGGCTGTGGCCTTGCCCGCTGCCGCACAGGTGCCGGGCAGCGCACTCGACTATATGTTGCAACGCCCTCGTGTGGCTAAATATTATCCGCATAAACGCCTCTTCGACCATCTGTTTCTTGATGGCGGCGTGGGCGTAAACATGGTGGGCGTGCGTCATCCTAACCGTTTGGGAGCCTACAGCGAGATAAATATTGGCGATTGGCTGTCGCCTGAACACGGCATCCGCCTCACCATGAACGGTGGCCTGCTGCGCACACAGGGCGTAAATGCTAAGTATGCGGGGCTGGGGCTCGACTATATGTTAAACATTACAGCCTTAGCTCAGGCTGGCAACCAGTATCGCCCCAAACCCTTTGAGGTGTATGGCATTGCGGGTCTTGACCTTACCTACTCACGCGACAAGGGCATCTCTGACCGTGGCTATGGCGCACACGTGGCACTGCGCGGACAGGTGGCGCTGTCGCGCTCCACTTATTTTTATGTGGAACCGCGCGCCGGACTGATGCTCGACAATGTGCCACAGGCATACACCTGGCATGGCTACCGACCCGTGGCCAGCATAGCGATGGGCTTTGGCTATCGTCTGCCTGAACGCCAGTGGCGCACCACACATACCGACTCGCTGGCGTTGCCCTCACTGGCCAACGGCCTCTTCTTAAGCATGGCGGGCGGCCCTACCTTTGTTTCAAACGCGCATCCCTCAACATGGCGACACAATGGGGGCTTCCGTTTGGTGGCCAGCATGGGCAAGTGGTTTGACAGCTATCAGGGTGTGCGCCTCGGCATCAATGCCACTACCTTTAAACAAAACAGCGACAACCGTGCCAAGACCTTTGGTCTTCAGGCCGACTATCTCTTTAATTTGCACAACTTGTTTATGGGCCCCAACCCCTATCGCCCCTTCTGGGTGAACGGTGTGGTGGGCGCCAGCTATAATCATACTACCGATATTGAGAACGCTCGCCACCATAATGTGTGGGGCGTGGGCGCTGGCCTGCAAGCCAACCTGCGTGTGAGCGATGCCTTCGCACTGACACTGGAACCGCGTATCGACGTGCATGGCAAGTATTTTGCACCGCACACCACCTCGTTTAAAGATTATGATGCGCTGCCTTCGCTCTTGGCGGGCATCACCTATACCTATCATCGCCGACAGGACACGAAACGTTTGTCTGACGATGCCGATGCTAACAGCTGCTTCAGCAGCGTGGGCATATATGGCGGCGTAACAAATCGCTTGAGCACGGTGAGCAATTATCGCACCTACATGCCCATGGGCCGCGTGGCCTATACACAGTGGCATGGCGCCAATGGCTGGCGCGTGTCGGCTCAAGCCTTTATGCAACGACAGATGGCTACGCGACGCTTTGCACAGGTATCGGGTGGCGCCGACTGGCTGATGGATCTCACGGCACACAGCTATGGTGTAGATCCTAACCGCGTGCTGTCAGTGGCTGTGCTGGCGGGCGCTAATGTGGGTGTCGACTATTCGCACGGCACCACCTACTTTGCACCCGACGTGCATGGCGGTGCTCAGTTGCGCTTGCGTCTGGGTGGCCCCGTGAGCTTGGTGGGCGAAGGACAGATGGCCTATATGTTAGGCAACCGCATGGCTGGACATCGTAACCGACTGATGCCGCAAGGCATGGTGGGTATTGAATATTCAATGCCACGCTATACTGGCAATAAATTTGATAAAGAGGCGCCCGAGCACAAGAATGTGCTGACCGTGGGCGTGGGAACAGGTCTTTACACCGCCAATTTCTCGGCTATGCCTAACTTGGCTCGCCGCCTGTCGATGGTTACATCGCTGGGCTATGGCCGCTGGATAAATGGCCTCAACGGTGTGTATGCACAGGCATCAACCAGCGTTACACAGCGTCATGGCAAGGGCAACCTAACGCTTACATCTATCAAAGCGGGCTATATGCTGAACATGAAACAGGCGGTAACGGGCGTGCCCACGCAAGACGACGTGTTCCAGGTTACGGGCATCGTGGCCCCCACACTGGGCATTGCCACACGTAAGGGCTACGACACGCAGGTGGCACCTGGCATTCATGCGGCCTTACAGGCTGGATGGAAGGTGGGCGATGCCGTAGAGTTATTCGTCGAACCCTCGACCACCGTCTACTCAAAACGCATTGAACCCATACGCACAGGACACCCCGCTGAGGGCGAGCTGAACCTGAGTATAGGAACAAAAATTCATTTCTAACATTTTTCTTTCGCGCAGTCAGAAAAATATACTATCTTTGTATTCTGAATATGACAGGTGTGCGCACAGGCGTACAGCTTGTGGGCACACCTCTATTTTTTCTTTACAGAAACAAAGAAATGACAGACAATAACAAACTTTGCCTGCTGAGCGCTATAAACGACCCAACCGACTTGAGGCAGTTGCCCATTGACAAGCTGCCTGAAGTGTGCGATGAATTGCGCCAAGACATTGTGCATGAATTGGCAGAAAACCCCGGACACTTAGCATCGTCGCTGGGCGTGGTAGAGCTGACCGTGGCTCTGCACTATGTGTTTAACACGCCCTACGACCGTGTGGTGTGGGACGTGGGACACCAGGCGTACGGACATAAGATACTGACGGGCCGACGTGAAGCCTTTTATACCAACCGACAGCTGCATGGCATACGCCCTTTTCCCAGCCCCGAGGAAAGCCCGTATGATACGTTTGCTTGTGGTCATGCTTCCAACTCGGTGTCGGCAGCACTGGGCATGGCCATAGCTGCAAAGAAAACAGGCAATGACGACCGCCATGTGGTAGCCGTCATTGGCGATGGCGCTATGAGTGGTGGCTTGGCCTTTGAGGGCATTAACAACGTGTCGTCGTCGCCCAACGACCTGCTCATCATCCTCAACGACAACGATATGAGCATTGACAGGGCCGTGGGCGGAATGGAGAAATATCTGCTGAACCTCGACACCAATGCCACTTATAACAAGCTACGCTTCAAAGCCTCGCAATGGCTGCACGAACGCGGATACCTGAACGACGACCGCCGAAAGGGCCTCATCCGTCTGAACAACGCACTGAAGTCGGCCATCAGCCACCAGCAAAACATTTTCGAGGGCATGAACATTCGCTACTTCGGACCCTTCGATGGCAACAATGTGGGCGAGGTGGTGCGCATCTTACGACAACTGAAAGATATGCGTGGGCCTAAGCTTCTGCATCTGCACACGGTGAAGGGTAAAGGCTATAAACCTGCTGAAGAGCAAGCCACCATTTGGCATGCGCCAGGAAAGTTTGACCCCGAAACGGGCGAACGACTGAAGGAAGACACCTCTACCCTGCCCCCAAAATTTCAAGATGTGTTTGGCGAAACGCTGCTCGAACTGGCCAAGCAAAACCCAAAAATCGTGGGCGTAACGCCTGCCATGCCTACGGGCTGCTCAATGAACATTATGATGAAGGCTATGCCCGACCGCGTGTTCGATGTAGGTATTGCCGAAGGCCATGCTGTAACCTTCTCGGGCGGTATGGCAAAAGATGGGCTTATGCCTTTCTGTAACATATACAGCGCCTTCGCACAGCGTGCTTACGACAATATTATTCATGATGCGGCTCTGCTTAATCTGCCCATCGTTATTTGTCTTGACCGCGCTGGGCTGGTGGGCGAAGATGGGGCCACACACCATGGTGCCTTTGATATTGCCGCCTTGCGCACGGTGCCTAACCTAACGCTGGCATCGCCTATGGACGAATGTGAGCTGCGCCGACTGATGTATACGGCGCAATTGCCTGGCAAGGGTACCTTCGTGATACGTTATCCGCGTGGGCGTGGCAGCCGCACCGACTGGCAATGTCCGCTGAAAGAGATTGAGGTAGGACGCGGCCGACGCCTGCACGAGGGAACTGATGTGGCCGTGCTCTCGTATGGCCCCCTCGGCGTTAACGTCGAGAAGGTTATCGACCGATTGGCCCAAACGCACCCTGCACTGAGCGCAGCCCATTACGACTTGCGCTTCTGCAAGCCGCTTGACGAGGCACTGCTGCAAGAGGTGGGCGAACGGTTCCAGCGCATCGTCACCATTGAAGATGGGGCTCGAGCTGGTGGTATCGGCTCGGCGGTGCTCGAATGGATGAGCGACCACCACTTCACACCCGCCATCACACGCCTCGGATTGCCCGACCACTTTGTTGAACATGGCTCGGTGCCTCAGCTGAAAGCGCTGACGGGGCTCGACGATGACAGCATTGCCAAGGCAATCATCGGCGAAGATGTTACTGTTTAAAAGCCAAAACTCGATATAAGAAATGAAAATAATTATTGCCGGAGCATACGCTATCGGAACACACTTGGCCAAACTACTGTCGCGCGACCATGAGGACATCACGCTGATTGACCCTGATGAAGAACGCATTGCCAGCATAGGCTCTGACTTCGACTTGCTGACCATTGCCGAATCGCCCACCAGTGTTAAGGTGCTGAAGTCGGCAGGAGCTGAACATGCCGACCTCTTCATCGCCGTAACACCCGATGAGAGTATGAATATGACGGCATGCGTACTGGCAAAGGCGCTGGGCGCAAAGAAAACGGTGGCGAAGATTGATAACGCCGAATATATTGAGCCTGAACAACAAGAATTTTTCGCTCAGCTGGGTATCAGTTCGCTCATTTACCCCGAACTGCTGGCTGGAAAAGATATCAACAACGGTCTGAAAATGTCGTGGGTACGACAACGGTGGGATGTGCATAACGGTGCTCTGGTAATGCTCTGCATAAAGCTGCGCGAGGGATGCGAGGTGCTTGACCAGCCCTTAAAAAACCTTTGCGGACCCGACGACCCCTATCACGTGGTGGCCATCAAACGAGGATCAGACACCATCATACCGGGTGGTAACGACTCGCTGCAACTGTACGACTTGGCTTACTTCATGACCACGAAGCAGTATATACCCTACATACGAAAGATTGTGGGCAAAGAACACTACGTTGACGTGAAGAACGTAATGATTATGGGCGGCGGCGCTACAGCGGTAAGGGCGGTGAAAACCATGCCCGAATATATGGATGTAAAGATTATTGAGACCGATGAGGCACGCTGCAACCGCCTGAACGACATTATTGACAACTCGCGTGTGCTGGTTATCAATGGCGACGGGCGCGACATTCCGCTGCTCATCGACGAAGGTATTAAGAACACGCAGGCCTTCGTAGCCCTCACTGGCAATGCCGAAACCAACATTTTAGCATGCCTCACGGCCAAACGTATGGGCGTGCGCAAGACGGTGGCTGCGGTTGAAAACATCGACTATGTGAGCATGGCCGAGAGCTTAGACATTGGCACCATCATCAATAAAAAGGTGATTGCGGCCAGCCATATCTATCAAATGATGCTGGATGCTAACGTGATGAACGTGCGCTTCTTGATGAGTGCTAACGCCGATGTGGCCGAATTTATTCCGCAAGAAGGCTCGAAAATTACGCAAAAGCCTGTGCGCGACCTCGGACTGCCGACGGGAATGACCATAGGCGGATTGGTGCGCGACGGCGTGGGCATGCTGGTATCGGGTAACACCGTGATCAATGCTGGCGACTCGGTAATGGTGTTCTGCCACGACGTCAACATGAAGAAAATTGAGAAGATGTTTATTTGAGAAGTGAATGATAAACTTAAAAATCATATATAAGGTTGTGGGCTCGCTGCTCTTTATCGAGATGGCGCTACTGCTGATATGCTTGGGCGTATCGATAAGCTACGGCGAGAGCGACCGTATGGCCTTTGCCATCTCGGTGGGAAGCACGGGCTTGGCAGGCCTGTTGCTACGCCTGTTGGCCCACGATAGCGACAACACCCTCTCACGACGCGACGCTTATCTGGTGGTAACACTCACATGGATTATCTTCAGTCTCTTCGGCATGTTGCCCTTCTTGATAAGCGGATATATACCCGATGTAACCGATGCTTTCTTCGAAACCATGTCGGGATTTACCACTACCGGAGCCTCTATTATTGACAATATTGACGATTATCCACACGGCTTGCTCTTTTGGCGCTCGCTGACACAATGGATAGGCGGCTTGGGTATCGTGTTCTTCACCATTGCTTTGCTGCCATCATTGGTGGGAGGATCGGTGAAGGTGTTTGCAGCTGAATCAACCGGACCTATCAAGACCAAACTGCACCCACGCCTGTCAACCAACTCGAAATGGATATGGGTGGTGTATCTTATCATTACAGTGCTATGCTTCGGATGCCTCTGTGCCGTGGGCATGGACGTGTTTGACAGCGTAAACTATGCTATGGTAACGGCAGCAACGGGTGGTTTTGCTACAAAGAGCACGCTGGTGCTCTTCACCCCCGAGGTGCAATATGTTATCATGTTCTTCTGTTTTGTGGCGGGCACCAACTTTACATTGCTGTATGCTTCGGTGTCGCGACGTAGCCTGAAGATACTGTTTGGCAGCGCCGAGTTTAAGTTTTATTTCTGGATGGTGGCGGGCCTATCGGCGTTCATCGCCTTAGAACTAATTTGGCGAAACGGGTATAGCATAGAGCACGGACTGCGTAGCGCTGTGTTTCATGTGGTATCGTTCATCACCACCACAGGTTTGGTAAACGACGATGCGGGCAAATGGCCACACGTAACATGGGTGGCGCTGGCCGTATGTATGTTCTTTGGCGCTTGCTCGGGCTCAACCAGCGGAGGCTTGAAATGTATTCGTGGCGTGATGTTACTGAAAACAATCAAGAACGAGTTTAAGAAGATATTGCACCCTAACGCCGTGCTGCCCTTGCGCGTTGATGGCGTAAACGTGCCTAACGATAAGCGTCTCACGCTGTTGTCGTTCCTTACCATATACCTCATCTTGAGCTTGGTGTGCTCGTTTACGATGATAGCGGCGGGCATCGACTCGACCAACTCGATCACCATCACACTAAGCTGCTTGGGCAACGTAGGCCCTACCCTTGGCCTGGAGATAGGCCCCACGATGTCGTGGAGCATCTTACCCGACTATGCCAAATGGATATGCACGATACTGATGCTCATCGGACGTCTTGAAATATTCACCGTGCTGGTTATCTTTACCCCCGAATTTTGGAAAGAGTCGTAAGGCACACTGGCAGCACAGCACGTGGTAAGGCGCATACGCTTTGATAAAAGGAAAGTCTTAAAAACAATACACAATAACAACTAAAAAAAAAACAACATCATCATGAAACCATTAAAATTTAACGCACTGTTAAAGTCGACTTTGTGGGGTGGCGATAAGATTATCCCCTTCAAAAACCTTGATATTCAACAAGAAAATGTAGGCGAAAGCTGGGAGATTTCAGGTGTTAAAGACAACGAAACCATCGTAGCCGATGGCCCCTATGCTGGCAAGAAGCTGAACGAACTGGTAGAAGAACTGAAGGGCAAGCTGGTGGGCGAAGAAAACTATCAGCGCTTTGGCAACGAGTTTCCCTTGCTTATCAAGTTTATCGATGCTCGCCAAGACCTCTCTATACAGGTGCATCCCACCGACGAGATTGCTAAGATGCAGGGCAAAGAGCGCGGCAAAACGGAGATGTGGTACCTGATGGACTCAGACAAAGATGCCACCCTGCTGTGCGGATTGAAGAAGAAAATCACCCCCGAAGAGTATGCTCAGATGGTAGAAAACGACACGATCGTCGACGCTATTGACCGCTATGAGGTGAAAGAAGGCGACTGCTTCTTCTTGCCCGCTGGCCGTATTCACGCCATCGGCACAGGCTGTTTCTTGGCCGAGATACAGCAAACCAGCGACGTTACCTATCGCATTTACGACTTCAAACGTAAGGATAAGAATGGCAACTACCGCCAGTTGCACACCAAGGAGGCTGCCGAGTGCATCAACTATAACGTTGAAAGCAACTATCGCACCGACTATACTCCGGTGAAGAACCAAGGTGTTTCGCTCGTGCAGTGCCCCTACTTCAACACGGCTGTGTACGACCTTGACGAGCCTATGACCATCGACTACTCAGAGCTTGACAGCTTTGTTATCCTCATTGGCGTTAAGGGCAACGCCACCATTACTGATAACGAGGGCAACACCTTCACCCTTCAGGCAGGCGAAAGCGTGCTGGTGCCCGCCACCACCGAGACGTTGAAGGTTGACGGAAAGATCAAGTTCCTTGAAACTTACGTATAACGAAATATAGTAGTCAATAAAAACAACGTTGTTTCCTAAGAGTAATGTGTTGTGTAGCAAATGCACGACAACACTGAACAACAGGGGAACAACTTTGAACAATAAAAGGAATAATTCAGAACAACCAAAGGAATAATTCTGAAAATAAAAGGACAACAAGCATAACGCAGTCTTTAATACAATGAGTAATAAAGCAACGTTGTGGTTGTTGTCCTTTTTTTATTTATTGCTGAAAGGGCTTTGCGCAACAGGCTAAGCCTTATCTTCCAGCATACATGCTATCATAATATTTTTGATAGTCGCCCGATGTTACATTGTCCATCCAGGCCTGGTGATCAAGATACCAGCGCACCGTTTTCTCAATACCCTCTTCAAACTGCAAGCTGGGCTCCCATCCCAGTTCACGTTGCAGCTTACGCGAGTCGATAGCATAACGCATGTCGTGGCCTTTGCGGTCGGTAACGTGCGTGATGAGGTCAAGGTCTTCATCCTCGCGTCGGCCCAAAAGGCGGTCGGTAGTGTGAATGAGCACGTGCACGATGTCGATGTTTTTCCACTCGTTAAAGCCACCTATATTATAGGTATCGGCCACACGTCCCTGATGGAAGATGAGGTCGATGGCACGTGCATGGTCTTCAACATACAGCCAGTCGCGCACGTTCAAGCCTTCGCCATATACGGGCAGCGCCTTGCGGTGGCGAATGTTATTGATGAACAGCGGGATGAGTTTCTCAGGAAACTGATAGGGGCCATAATTGTTTGAGCAGTTAGTCACGATGGTAGGCATGCCATAGGTGTCGTGAAAAGCGCGCACAAAGTGGTCGCTGCTGGCCTTTGCTGCCGAATAGGGCGAGTGCGGATTATACTTTGTTTCTTCAGTAAAGAACGTGGTGCCATAGGCATGATGATGTGCCGAGCTGGCCTTCGTGGTAAAGGGGCTCTCAAGACCTTCGGGGTGGGTGAGCTCTAAGGCACCATACACCTCGTCGGTAGAAATGTGGTAGAAGCGTTTTCCCTCATAGCCTTCGGGCAGGCTTTCCCAGTATTCGCGAGCAGCCTGTAAGAGCGACAAGGTGCCTATCACGTTAGTTTGTGCAAAGGTGAAGGGGTCTTTGATAGAGCGGTCGACATGGCTTTCGGCTGCCAGATGAATAATGCCATCTACATGATGCTCGCGCATGAGGCGCTGGATGAGTGCAAAGTCGCAGATGTCGCCCTTCACAAAGGTATAGTTGGGGCTGTCTTTCACATCGTCAAGGTTGGCAAGATTGCCAGCATATGTCAGCTTATCAAGATTGAGGATATGATACTCGGGATATTTGTTCACAAACAGGCGCACTACGTGCGAGCCTATGAAGCCCGCTCCGCCCGTGATGATAATATTTCTTTTATAGGCCATGATAGCAGTGTTTTTATTTTTAAAGGATGTAGATTTAAGCCTCTTTTTAAGCCTCTTTAGCAGCCTGCAACTGGCTGATGCAGCGCTTCAGCGAGTCGGTCCAGTAGGGCACCTTCACCCCGAACGTGCTTTTCAGCTTGCTCTTGTCGAGCACCGAGAAGTGCGGACGCTGCACCGGACTGGGAAACTCGCTGCTGTAGCAGGGCTGAATGTCGCAGGTGTTGCCACTCAGTTCACATATCACCTTGGCAAAGTCGAACCACGAACATACGCCTTCATTTGAGAAGTGGTAGATGCCCGTCTTGCCTGTTTGCTCGGTCTCGATGATGTGAGCAATAACGTCGGCCAGGTCGCCAGCAAAGGTAGGCGTGCCCACCTGGTCAAACACCACCTTCAATGTGGGATGTGTGGCGGTGAGCTGACGCATGGTCTTCACAAAGTTTTTACCCCATTGCGAGTAGAGCCATGCCGTGCGAATGATGATATGCTGGCAACCCGTAGCGGCAATGCTGTGCTCGCCCGCCAACTTTGTTTTGCCATAAACCCCCAGCGGATTGGTGGGCCATGTTTCTTGGCATGGCGTGTTGCGGTCGCCCTGAAACACATAGTCGGTAGACACGTGTATCAGTATTCCGCCCACCTCTTTCATAGCAGTGGCAAGATTTCCGGCAGCTGTATTGTTCAGCAGGTTGGCGGTATCATAGTCGGTCTCGGCCTTATCAACATTGGTGTATGCGGCGCAGTTAACAATCAGGTTGATGTTGCGGTCGGTCACCATCTGTCGTATGGCATCGAGGTTGGTAATATCAAGTTTTTCGTATCCTTCAGCCACATCGGTAAACACAAATTGATGTGTGCTGTTCTTGGCCACGCGCTGCATCTCGTGTCCGAGCTGCCCGTTGGCACCAGTTACTAATATGTTCATAACAATATATTATATAATGTGTTTAGAACGGACTATCAAAATTGTTCAGCATGGGGTGCTTCGTATCTTTCTCTGACAAGATGGCCTTATCAATAGGAATACGCCAGTCGATGCCCAGCGAGGCGTCAAGGATAGAGATGCCGCCATCGGCCTCGGGATGGTAAAACTCGTCGCACTTATACTGGAACACGGCGGTTTCGCTCAACACAGCAAAACCATGGGCAAAGCCTTTCGGTATGAAGAACTGGCGATGGTTGTCCTCGGTCAGTTCTACGGCTACGTGCTGTCCATAGGTAGCCGACCCCTTACGTAGGTCGACAGCCACGTCAAGCACGGCGCCACGCACACAGCGCACTAACTTGCTCTGAGTGTAGGGCGGACGCTGAAAGTGCAGGCCACGCATCACGCCGTATGACGACATGCTCTCGTTGTCTTGCACGAACTGTATGGGTCCTACTTTTTCTTCAAATTCGCGTTGCGAAAAGCTTTCAAAAAAATAGCCACGAGCATCTTTAAACAAGCGTGGTTCGATGATATACACGCCCTCGATGCCAGTTTTTATTACTTCCATATCTTTTTCTTTATCTGTAAGTGTCAATGCACGCACCCTAATGGTGCTGTGCTGTGGTGGCACAAAGATACACATTATTTCTTGAACAACCACGTGCCAGGTTACATTTTTTCGTGTGGGTATGGCGTAATCTTTCAGATTGTTATTTGTTGCCTTCTTGTAGATAGAAAAAGGGCACAAAGTGTTGCATTGTCGCAAGAATAGTGTAAATTTGCAACGAGAAAAAGACAATCACGTCAATAAAAGCAAATCAGAGACGATAAAACAATTAATAAAAGCAATTCACTTATGAAGAAAATAAGAGCTGCTATTGTGGGCTATGGCAATATAGGCCATTATGCCCTTGAGGCCCTTGAGGCCGCTAATGACTTTGAAGTGGCAGGCATTGTGCGCCGTCATGGTGCCGAGAACAAGCCCGCCGAGTTGGCACAATATGATGTTGTAAAAGACATTCGCGAGCTAAAAGATGTTGATGTGGCCATCCTTGCCACCCCCTCTCGCTCGTGCGAAGAATATGCTAAACAGATATTGCCCTTGGGCATCAACACCGTTGATAGTTTCGACATTCACACCTCTATTGTCGACTATCGTGCTCGGCTCATGCCGTTGTGCAAAGCACATGACGCTGTGGCTGTGATTGCAGCTGGCTGGGATCCTGGTTCTGACAGCATTGTGCGCACACTGATGCAGAGTCTTGCGCCTAAAGGCCTGACCTACACCAACTTTGGCCCAGGCATGTCGATGGGTCATAGCGTGTGCGTACGCTCTAAAGAAGGTGTGAAGAACGCTCTGTCAGTGACCATTCCGAAGGGCGAAGGTCTGCACCGCCGCATGGTGTATGTTGAGCTGGAAGAGGGTGCCAAGCTGGAAGACGTAACGGCTGCCATCAAGGCCGACCCCTATTTTGCCAACGACGAAACGCACGTATTTGCCGTGCCATCGGTTGATGCGGTGCGCGATATGGGTCATGGTGTGAACTTGGTGCGCAAGGGTGTGAGCGGAAAGACACAAAACCAGCGCTTACAGTTTGATATGTGCATCAACAACCCTGCACTTACTGGCCAAGTGCTGGTGAACGTGGCACGCGCCTCTATGCACCAGCAGCCTGGCTGCTACACCATGGTTGAGATACCTGTCATTGATATGCTTGAGGGCGACCGCGAGGAACTGATAGCTCATTTGGTGTAAACACGAGGTTCTTCGTTTTTCACACTTGCGCCATCGTGCCACCCTGCAACTGAACTTTTTTTGGGGAGGGTGTGTCAAAATAGGAGTTAGAGGAAGTTAAGAAGAAGTTAATCCATCTACGATGGATGGAAGTT
Organism: uncultured Prevotella sp.; assembly: GCA_900552675.1. Lineage (GTDB taxonomy): Bacteria > Bacteroidota > Bacteroidia > Bacteroidales > Bacteroidaceae > Prevotella. Next base: position 13,511 of record USAI01000012.1, on the reverse strand, counting down.
AACAGACAAATGCTTTATTTTCAGCAATTTATACATATGTCCGCTAACTTCTGTTAACTTCGGGCGAAGCCCAAACTTCTTTTAACTTCTATTTTGACACACCCTCTTTTATTCCCAATCGGTCGTTAGGGCTTGCTTGTATTTTGTATTTTTAGAAGAACGGAATATATACCTTTGCATCAACAACAATTAAAAACAATAACACATTAAACAACATGAAATATCTTATTGTGAGCGACATACATGGGTCGTTGCCAGCCCTTGAGCAAGTGCTGGAGATATATAAACGTGAACAATGCGAAATGCTGTTGATATTGGGCGACATCCTTAACTATGGCCCGCGCAACAGTATTCCTGAGGGCATCGACCCCAAAGGCATTGCTGACCGCCTAAACGCAATGAAAGAAAATATTGTGGCCGTGCGTGGCAACTGCGACTCGGAGGTTGACCAAATGCTGCTACACTTCCCCATCATGGCACCCTATGCCGTAGTGGTAGACGAAGGGCGCCGCCTGTTTCTCACACACGGACATATCTATAATGAAGACAATATGCCGCCCTGCCTACACGACGTGTTCTTCTATGGACACACTCATTTACAGAAGTTGGAACGCACGCCCAACGGCCAGGTGGTGTGCAACACAGGCTCGATAACATTTCCTAAAGGTGGCAACGTGCCCACCTTCGCCATTCTTGATGGCAAGAGGCTAAGTTTGCGCACACTGGACGGAGAAATATTGAACGAATTGCAGTTATAAGCAAGTGTCCCAAACAAAATAAATGCATGTGTTTTTAAAAATATTTTAACAAAGTGTAAGAAAATCAAAAGAAAAATATTACTTTTGCAACCATAATTAAATAAAGTAACACTACACAACAAGACAAAAGCCCAAGGCGGATGAAACAATTTCTACTTTCTATTTCGCTCCTGTTCACAGCACATAGCATGCTGGCACAAGAGTCGCTTACCATTAAAGTGAATACTGCCGGAACACTGGAAAGCCTCGTAGAGGCTGCTAACCCAGAGTATCTGAGCCAAGTGAAACAATTAACCGTTACTGGCCAGTTGAACGGCGACGACCTGGCTGTGCTGCGCAATATGGCAGGCGGCAACGATGACGAGGAGTCGGCCGTATACATTGGCGCCCTTCGCGAGCTCGATATGTCAGAAGCCCACATCGTGAAAGGTGGCGCTGCCTACCACTCTGAATACAGTTTTGCTGTGAGCGGATACGTTGATTATTATGCTAAAGATGACGTGGTGGGTGACTTCCTCTTCTACAACTGCGGACGCATCACCAGCATCAAGATGCCAAAAGATGCGAAAGCCATTGGCAAGTCGGCCATGGCCTTCTGCAAGAACCTCACCAACATCGAGATGCCCACAAAGAACGCCCTCACCATTGGCGAAGACGCCTTTGGCAACTGTGGCAACCTGAAGCAGGTTGTTCTTCCGGCCAACGTCACCACCATCGACGACCTGGCCTTCAACTACTGCTCAAGCCTTAAGAACGTTATCTGCTGCTCAACCACGGCTCCACAAGCTTTCTATAAAAGCGAGTGGGAAAACGTGTTCACTGGTACCAACGAGACCTATCTGCGCATCTACGTACCCGATGGTAGCAGCGACAGCTACAAAGCTCAAGAGGCTTGGAGCCAGTTTAACATCTTCGAATACAGCCCCGACGCAAAGATTGGTCACGATTATGACCAGATTGAAATGACTCTGCCCTCGGCTGGCAGCTTCGACCTGCAGTTCCACTACACCTACCCCGACCAAGAGTTCCGCGTAAAGAAAATGAAGATTAGCGGACCCATCGATGGTACCGACGTGGGCTACATTCGTGGTATGTCGTCAACAGGCAACCTCGCCGACCTCGACCTCAGCGATGCTACCATTAAGAAAGGTGGCTCAATGTATTGCTATTATGATGGCAAATACTATGGCACTGAAGACAACAAGATAACAAAATATATGTTCAACAGCAGCTATAACCTGCGCAACATCACGCTGCCCACATCGGTAACCGACATTGATGCCGTGGGAACCTTTACCGACAGTCTGAAAACCGTTACCGTGCCCAAGGAGAACAGCTTCTTCCACGATGTTGACGGTGTGCTGTATAGCAATGTTGACAAGGCACTGCGCTTCTGCCCCGCAAACCGCGAGGCTGGCACACTGACCGTTGAAGATGGCACCGTGCTGATAGCCGACTCGGCCTGTATGGCTAACCTCAGCATTGAAGCACTGGCTCTGCCCACCTCGTTGCGCACCATCGGCACCTCGGCCTTCCACTTCTGCGACAGCTTGAAGACGCTGACCGTGCCTGAAGGTGTAACCGAGATTGGCGACAACGCCTTCTGTTACGCTGGACTAACTGAAGCATCGCTGCCCTCTACACTCGAGTTCATGGGCGAGTATGCTCTCTCATGCCCCAACCTCAAAACGCTGCGTTGCTATGCCACAGTGCCGCCTACGGTTTCAACTGCCGAGTATGCCGAAACCTTCTACAACGTGAGCAACACCGACTGCCACCTGTATGTGCCCGCTGGAACAGTAGAAACCTACAATGATGCTGAGGGATGGAACTACTTCCTCAAAGTCAGCGAGTTGTCTTCAACGGGTATCCACAGCGCAACAGCCTTTAACAAGGTAGGCCATGCTGCCACATACACCCTTGACGGACGCCGCGCTATGCCTGGAACAAAGGGCCTACACATTGTGGTCGATGCAAATGGCAAGGTGCGCAAAATGATGCGCTAACCTCATCTTATTAGATAACAAAAGGACAGCAAAAGCCACGCGCCCCATGCTATTTAGCACAAATAGCGCGCCGCCTTTGCTGTTCTTTTTGCGTTTATATTGACAGTTTGCAACATCTTTCTGCCTTTTTATCGCCCTCTTTTTCTTTCCATTATAAAACCCTACCACAGAAAAGTGACGTTAAATAGCATTAACACGAAAAAGAAAGGGTGTGAAGATAGGCATTTTGTGAATTTTTATTGCTAAATTTGCACGCAATAAATTTCAAAAGTACTTATGTCATCATTTGTTGCAGATAAAATTGTAATGGACGGCCTCACTTTTGACGACGTCCTTCTGATCCCTGCTTATTCAGAGGTACTGCCGAAAACGGTAGAGTTGAAAACAAAGTTCTCGAGAAACATCGAGCTGAACGTTCCCTTCGTCACAGCGGCCATGGACACCGTGACTGAGTCGGCTATGGCTATTGCCATCGCACGCGAAGGTGGTATCGGCGTTATTCATAAGAATATGTCGATAGAAGAACAGGCACGCCAAGTGGCTATCGTGAAACGAGCCGAGAACGGTATGATTTACGACCCTGTGACCATTCGTCGCGGCAAGACCGTGAAAGATGCCCTCGACATCATGGCCGAATATCACATTGGTGGTATACCCGTCGTCGACGACGACAACCATTTGGTAGGTATCGTCACAAACCGCGACCTGCGTTTCGAGCGTCATCTCGATAAGCTTATCGACGAGGTGATGACAAAAGAAAACCTTGTTACCACACACATTCAGACCGACCTGGCCGCCGCTGCCGACATTTTGCAGAGCAACAAGATTGAAAAGTTGCCCGTGGTTGACAGCAACAACCGCCTCGTAGGACTGATTACCTATAAAGACATCACAAAGGCCAAGGATAAACCTATGGCGTGCAAAGACGAAAAAGGACGTTTGCGCGTGGCTGCTGGTGTAGGCGTTACTGCCGACACACTCGACCGCATGGAAGCACTGGTAGAGGCTGGTGCCGACGCCATCGTTATCGACACCGCCCATGGCCACTCAAAATATGTTATTGAGAAGCTTATTCAGGCCAAGGCTGCTTTCCCCAATGTTGACATTGTGGTGGGCAACGTAGCCACTGGCGCCGCAGCAAAGATGCTGGTTGAAAATGGTGCCGACGCCATCAAGGTGGGCATCGGACCGGGTTCAATCTGCACCACACGTGTGGTAGCAGGCGTAGGCGTTCCTCAGCTTAGCGCCGTGTACGACGTTTACTCGGCACTGAAAGGCACTGGCGTACCCCTCATCGCTGATGGCGGTTTGCGCTATTCGGGCGACATCGTGAAGGCCATCGCCGCTGGCGGTAGCTGCGTAATGATTGGCTCGCTGGTAGCAGGTACCGAGGAAAGCCCTGGCGATACCATCATCTTCAACGGTCGTAAGTTTAAGAGCTACCGTGGCATGGGTTCGCTCGAGGCTATGGAGAACGGATCAAAAGACCGCTACTTCCAGGCTGGCACCAAGGACGTGAAGAAGCTGGTGCCCGAAGGCATCGCTGGACGTGTTCCTTACAAAGGCACCGTACAGGAGGTTATCTACCAGCTTATCGGTGGCTTGCGCTCGGGCATGGGCTACTGTGGTGCTCAAACCATCGACTTGCTGCACAACGCTAAGTTTACACGCATTACCAATGCTGGCGTAATGGAGAGTCATCCACACGACATCACCATCACCAGTGAGGCGCCTAACTATTCGCGTCCTCAGTAATAAAAAATAGTATAAAAACATTCCATCCCCGCGCACACCTTTTATATATAAGGGCGCGGAGATGGAATTTACATCTACACACATATCATATATGAAGCCATTTGCACTCATGGCTGCACTGCTCATTCAGGCAGCTACGGCCCTCGCTCAAACCGACCCTACCATTATGACCATCAATGGTAAGCCGGTGTCGCGCTCCGAGTTTGAATATTCGTACAACAAAAACAACTCTGAAACAGTGGTTGACAAGAAGAGCGTGGCCGACTATGTCGACCTCTTCATCAACTATAAACTGAAGGTGCTGGCTGCCGAAGAGGCAGGCATCGATACCACCAAGAGTTTCCGCAACGAATTTCAAAGCTACCGCGACCAGCAAATACGTCCCGCCTTCTTCACACAGCAGGTGAAGGACCGTGAGGCAAGGCGCATCTATGACGAAACACGCACACGCATCGACTCGTTAGGTGGCATGGTGCATGCCGCACACATCTTGGTGGGCGTGCGACAGAAAGCTACCGCCGAACAGCAGGAAAAAGCACGACTGAAGGCAGATAGCATATACAACGTGCTGAAGAAAGGTGCCGATTTTGCTACTGTGGCCGAACAGTGCTCTGACGATAAGGGCTCGGCAAAACGTGGTGGCGACCTGTCGTGGATAACGAAAGGGCAAACCATTAAAGAGTTTGAACAAACGATATTTGCCATGAAGAAGGGCGAACTGTCAAAGCCGTTTCTCTCGCCCGTGGGCTACCACATCGTACTGCTAAAGGACAAAGGCAACTTCTTCCCCTTCGACTCGGTAAAGGCCGACATTGCCAGATATATGGATCAGCACATGGTGCGCGAGCGCATCATCTCGCAATGTATCGACTCTATTGCCAAGGCTGCCACGCCGAAACTGACGGCCGAACAGGTGATTGACCGCAAAGCGGCCGAGATGGAGGCTGCCGACAGCGATCTAAAGAACCTCATACGTGAATATCACGACGGACTGCTTCTGTACGAAATCAGCAACCAAACAGTATGGGACAAGGCAGCAAAAGACGACGCTGCACTGGAAAAATTCTTCAAAAAGAACAAAAAGAAATATGCGTGGTCAGAGCCTCGCTTTAAAGGCATTGCCTACCACGTGAAAGACGAAGCCGACGTAGAAGCTGTAAAACTGGCTATTAAGGGTTTACCCTTTGACCAGTGGGCAGAGAAGCTGCGCACCACATTCAACGACAGCATACGTCGCATAACAGTGGTAAAGGGCATCTTCAAGAAGGGCGACAACGCATTGGTCGACAAAGAGATCTTCAAGAAAGACACTGTTGACAACGCTCCGAAAGATTACCCCATTGCTGCCACCTACGGCATCGTGCTGAAAAAGCCCGCTTCGTATGAAGACGTGCGCGAACTGGTGGTGGCCGACTATCAGGATGCACTGGAGAAGAAATGGATTGCCGAACTGAGAAAGAAATATGCAGTAACGGTAAACAAAGAGGTGCTTGACACCGTAAACAAGCACTAACCCCACACATTACTGAGACAACTCATGGCGCGACTACGGGCTGAAAACAACGACCAACGGCTCGTGGCACGCTTCCAAATAGAACAAAATGAACAAAGGATACAAACTTTTTGCTGCTTTCCTCACAGCACTGATGCTGATGGGTGTAACAGCACGGGCCAGCCGTATACAGATGCTGCCCATGCAGCACAACTTTGTGGCCGACAACGACACCACAAAGACAAGCACGAATGATAGCAACGACATTCCTGAAACCAGCATCGTTGACGAGGTAATATGGGTGGTGGGTGATGAGCCTATCCTCAAATCTGACGTTGAGATGATGCGTCTGCAATCAGAGGCTGAAGGCGTGACATGGAACGGAAACCCCGACTGTGTCATCCCCGAGCAGCTGGCATTGCAGAAACTGTTCCTGCATCAAGCTGCCATCGACTCAATCGAAGTAACAGAGAGCGAGGTAACATCGGGCGTCGACCGACAGATCGACACATGGATACAGTATGCTGGCTCAAAAGAAAAGCTGGAAGAGTATCGTAAAATGAGCATCTCACAGATACGCCAGCAGCTGCGCGACGACTCGCGTAACCAGTATCTCATACAGCGCATGAAAGAAAAGCTGGTAGAGAACGTAAAGGTAACCCCTGCCGACGTGCGCCGCTACTTCAGCAAGCTGCCAGAAGACAGTCTGCCTTTCGTGCCCACAGAGGTTGAGGTAGAAATTATCACCAAGCAGCCACGCCCCACACAAGAAGAAATAAACCGCGTAAAGGACGAGCTGCGCGAATATACCGACCGCGTAAACAAGGGCGAAACCACCTTTGCCACACTGGCACGTCTCTACTCGGAAGACCCTGGCTCGGCACGTCAGGGTGGCGAGTTGGGCTACTCAGGTCGTGGATATCTTGACCCTGCCTTTGCCAACGCCGCCTTCAACCTCACCGACCCAAGAAAGATCTCAAAGATTGTAGAGTCGGAATATGGCTACCACATCATACAGCTTATCGACAAGCGTGGCGACAAGGTTAATGTACGACACATCTTGCGCAAGCCAAAGGTGTCGAGCGAAGCTATTGAAGCGATGCGTCAGCGTCTCGACTCTATCGGCAACGACATCAAAGCTAGTAAGATAACTTTTGAAAATGCTGCCACTTACCTCTCTGACGACAAAGACACACGTAACAACCACGGATTGATGTCGACAGCATCAGAAGAGGGCATCACCTCACGCTTCAAGATGAAAGACCTGCCTACCGAGGTGGCTCGTGAAGTGGAAAACATGAAGGTGGGCGACATATCACAAGCTTTCCAGATGGTGGGACATAACGGCAAAACACAGTGTGCCATCATCAAACTGAAGAGCCGTACCGAAGGTCACCGCGCCACCATTGCTGAAGACTATCAGGTTATGAAAAACGTAGTGCTGGCCGACGAGCGCTCGAAGGTGCTGCACAACTGGGTGGTAGACAAGATTAAAAAGACCTATGTACGCATGAACGACCGGTATAAAGACTGCGACTTTGAATACGAAGGATGGGTAAAATAAAGCTTTTTAAGAAACAAACACATACATGCGGGCATAGAATCATCACTACAGTGGTTCTATGCCTGTTTGGCCTTTGTCTCGTTGCTATTGCTGCCACGCCCGCAAAGCATGGCAAAAAGAAAACGACAAAGAAGGACGACCGTGTGTATCTGGTACACTCTGACGAACTGAAATTCGACCTCTACGGACAGGTGCCAGGGGCACAGATTGTGAAAGGACGTGTACACTTCACCAACGATGGGGCACAACTGTGGTGCGATAGCGCCTACTTCTTTCAAGAACAGAACGCAGTAGAGGCGTTTGGCCACGTGCGCTTCAAGCAGGGCGATACGCTATCGCTAACCTGCGAATATGCCCAATATGATGGTCAGGAACAAAAGATGCGCGCCAGACATAAGGTGGTGCTGAAGCATCGTCAGCAGACATTATACACCGACAGCCTCGACTACGACCGTATGTATGAAAATGCTTACTTCTTTGAAGGGGGTAAGCTGGTTGACGGAAAGGATGTGCTGGTGGCCGATTGGGGCGAATATCACCCCAACACTCGCCAAGCAGCCTTCTTCTATAACGTGAAAATGCGCAGTGGCAACGACATCATCGACACCGACACGCTGTATTACGACACACGCAAGTCGGTAGCACATGTAACAGGCCCGTCAAAGGTTACGTCGGGCGACAATGTTATTCATACCGCCGATGCTTGGCTCAACTCGAAGACAAACCAATCGCAACTGTTCGGACGCTCTACCATTATTAACAAAGAAAAGACCATCACAGGCGATAGCCTCTACCATAACAGCGAAACAGGCGTGAGCAAGGGCTTCGGAAACGTTGTCTTTAACGACTCGCTAAACAAGAACGCGCTGCTGTGCGGGCACCTTGAATATAACGATAAAACAGGCTACGGCTTTGCCACACAACAGGCGCTGATGAAAGATTTTTCACAACCCGACACACTGTATGTGCATGCCGACACGCTGAAAATGTACACCTATAACATCGATACCGACTCGGTGTATCGCGTGGTACATGGTTTCGACAAGGTGAAAGCCTATCGTAGAGATGTGCAAGCCGTATGCGACTCGATGGTGTTCACCTCTATCGACTCGTGCCTCACACTGTACCGCGACCCCATAGCATGGAGCGGCGAACGACAGCTACTGGGCGACCAAATGAAGATATACATGAACGATAGTACGGTGCGCGAAGCGCAGGTAATAGGCAACACTCTATCTGTGGAAAAGGTTGACAACGAAAACCACTACAACCAGGTGGCAGCCAAGCTTATCAACGCCTATTTCATTGATGGTGCCATCCGTCAAACGGTATGTATCGGTAACGTAGAAACAGTGTTCTATCCGCAAGACGAGAAGGATAGCACCCTTACGGGGCTCAACTATCTCGAGACCGACACACTGCGTATGTATATGTCGGCACAACGACAGCTTGAGAAAATTTGGACGCCGCGAGCACAAGGAACCATGTTCCCCATGACCCAAATTCCGCGCGACAAATATCATCTGCCCAGCTTTGCATGGTATGAAGAGCTGCGACCTACCAGTCCTAACGATGTGTTTATATGGAGACCTCGAAGCAAAAGAGCACCCATCAGGCACTAACAAAAAAAACTGAAATAAACATGAGCGACATTATACAACTGCTGCCCGACTCGGTGGCAAACCAGATAGCTGCCGGCGAGGTGATACAACGTCCCGCCAGCGTCATCAAGGAACTTGTAGAGAACGCCATCGATGCAGGAGCCACACAGGTGAGCGTGCTGGTGGTTGATGCCGGACGCACATCAATACAGGTGATTGACAACGGAAAAGGAATGTCGGAAACCGATGCACGCCTGGCCTTCGAGCGCCATGCCACATCAAAGATAACATCGGCTGCCGACCTTTTCTCGCTGCACACCATGGGATTTCGTGGCGAAGCATTGGCATCAGTGGCTGCTGTGGCTCAGGTAGAACTGAAAACGCGACAAGCAAACAGCGACATCGGCACACACCTCTCTATCGCTGCATCAAAGGTTACGGGGCAAGAACCATGCTCATGTGCCGTGGGCAGCAACTTCAATGTTGAGAACCTTTTCTACAACGTGCCTGCTCGCCGTAAGTTTTTGAAAGCCAATAGCACCGAACTGAAAAACATTGTTACGGCCTTTGAACGCATAGCATTAGTTTATCCAGATGTTACCTTCCACCTATACAGCAACGAAACCGAACTGTATAACCTGAAGGCGGCTGGCTTGCGCCAACGCATCGTCGACGTGCTGGGCAAACGCATCAACCCCATGCTCATACCCATCAACACAAAGATGTCGATATGCAACATCACTGGCTTTATAGGCAAACCCGAAAGCGCAAAGAAGAAGAGTCAGGGACAATTCTTCTTCGTAAACGGACGCTACATGAAGCACCCCTATTTTCATAAAGTGGTGATGAACGCCTACGACCGCCTGGTGCCTGAAGGCGAACAGGTGCCCTACTTTATTTATTTTGACGTGCCCGCCGAAAACATCGACGTAAACATTCATCCCACAAAGACCGAGATAAAATTTGAAAACGAACAAGATATTGCCAACGTGCTGATGGCTACAGTAAAAGAGTCGATAGGCATGTTCAGCCAGGTGGCGACCCTCGACTTCGATAATCAAGGACGCCCCGACATTCCCGTCTTCGACCCTAACGACAACGTGCAAGCGCCAAAGGTAGAATTCAACCCCGACTATAACCCCTTCAACGACACACCGTCAACAGCCTCATCATCGCCCATCGACAATATGCCCAAAGAGGTTGCCATCGACGAGGGATTGTTCGACTCGTCAATGATGTCGGCCTCTACTCAAAGAACCTCAAGCAGCTCGGCCAGCAACAACCTCATGGTTGAAGGCTTAAGAACCAGCAAACCAGCAACAGCGCCACTCTTTCCCGATGAAGAGACAGCCCCCGAAAGCGACATCTTTGTATCGAAGGCAAACATGGATGCTAACACGGCAACGGTTTCGAGCACAACATTTCATTCGGGCATCGCGCAAGAAGAAGAGACCAAAGCATCGGCCTTGGGTGCATCAGCGATAAATACAGGTACCACAGCAACGGCTACTGGCATTGCACAAGAAGGAACCACAACAGCACACTATCAATATAAAGGCAAATATATTATGACGGCGGTGAAGTCGGGACTGATGATTATAGACCAGCATCGCGCTCACACCCGCATCTTATATGAACAATATCTCAACCGCGTGAAACGTCAACAAACGCAGTCGCAAAAGTTGCTCTTCCCCGAGATGTTGCACCTCACACCCAGCGAACATATCTCACTTGAAAAGGTGATGCCCGAGCTCACAGCCTTAGGTTTCGAGCTTACACACATGGGTGGCGATGCCTATGCCATCAACGCAATGCCTTCTGGGCTCAATGGGCTGAAAGCCGACACCTTGCTACACGATATGATAGCCTCGGCCGAAGAGTGCACATCAAGTGTTATTGACGACATCAATAGCAGTCTGGCGCTCAGCCTCGCACAACATGCGGCCATGCCCTATGGCAATGTGCTCGACAATAACGAGATGGACCTGTTGGTAAACCAATTATTTGCCTGCACAAACTTCAACTATACGCCCAACGGAAAAAGCATTATGACCATCCTTAAGCAAACAGAAATAGAGCATTTGCTGGGATAACATCATCGCCATAACTCTACTCGTACACAATACGATAGAGGCAATAAGAAAGAACACTTTAGAAAGGAGAACACCTCGTATAGGCTAAAATAATGTCGGCAAAACGTTATTTTAGCCTTTTTTTGTTGAAAACGTGATATTTTTTTAAGAAAAAAGGAATAGTTTTAAATAATATTATTAACTTTGTAACGATTACGTACGTACGTACGTGCAAAACGATGTTCAACACACTGTTTAAACGATAATTTTTGATTGTTAAATAAATAAAGGTTATGAAAAAATTATTTATCGCATTGGCTTTTGCAGGCATCTCGCTGTCATCAATGGCACAGGATGCTGACCCTACACTGAAGTATAGTGTAGCCACCAATTCATTCTGGAGCAACTGGTTCATCCAGGTAGGTGCTGACTGGAATGCTTGGTATTCAGGCCAGGAGCATGGTCAGGACTTGTCAACTAGTCCTTTCAAGAAATTCCGTTCTAACCCTGGTGTATCAGTTGCTGTTGGCAAGTGGTTCACACCTGGTATCGGTCTGCGCACTAAGCTCTCAGGTATCTGGGGCAAAAACGTTACCGACGACAACAACGATGGCAACGGTAACAAGTACTGGACATTAAACGAGCACGTGCTGTTCAACCTGAGCAACATGTTGTGTGGTTACAATCCTAACCGTGTTTGGAACTTCATTCCTTTCGCTGGTGCTGGTGTAACTCGTTCTATGTCTTACAACACATACGCTATGAACTACAGCGTTGGTATCCTGAACACCTTCCGCGTAAGCAAGAAGGTAGGCATCAACTTCGAGTTGGGTTGGGATCGTCTGGAAGGCGATGCTGACGGATGCGACTACTCTAACGGCAACCGTGGATGGGATAGCCACGACAACAAGCTGTATGCTGAGGTAGGTCTGACCTTCAACCTGGGCAAGGCTTCTTGGGACAAGACTCCCGATGTTGACGCTATCAAGGCTCTCTCACAGTCACAGATCGACGCCCTCAACGCACAGCTCAACGACGCTAACGCAGAGAACGCTCGTCTGAAGAAGCTCCTCGCTGAGAAGAAGGAAGAGAGCACTAAGGGCGTTAAGGAGTTTGCTAACTCTCCCGTTTCTGTATTCTTCAGCATCAACAAGTACAAGATCGCTTCTCGCAAGGATCTCGTTAACGTGAAGGAGATGGCTAAGTATGCTAAGGAGAACGACGCTAACATCCTCGTTACTGGTTATGCTGATAGCGCTACTGGTAAGCCCGCTTACAACCAGAAGCTGTCAGAGAAGCGTGCTAACACTGTTGCTGACGAGATCGTGAAGATGGGCGTAAGCCGCGACAAGATCACTACCGAGGCTAAGGGTGGTGTTAACGATCTGTCACCTATCTCTTACAACCGTCGCGCTACTGTTCAGATCAAGGACTAATACGCAGCGATGCTTGTTAAGCGAAGATAGAACGCTTTAAAAGCAAAACACATACGGCGCTCCCTTTTTTAAGGGGGCGCCTTTTTTGTGCCTTATCTGAAAAAGGAACAAAAACCAACAAGGCGCAACACAATATTGAATGAATATCATCTGAAACCCCATCACACCATCACCTTAAACTAACACTATCGTTGTTTAAAACCAGCGTTATCATTATCTCAAACCAGCTTTATCATTATCTCAAGCCAACACTATATTATCCTAAAACAAGCCTAATTATCATGGAAAACGGGCTAAAAATCGTCTCGTAACGGTCGTTCCACATGTTCATGACGGTCGATATGAACACGAGCATCGACCGTTCTCCATGTTCATAACGGTCGATGCGGCATGACATTTTGCATGGTTTTAACATAACAATCGCTTGGTTTTAACGCAATTATAAGGATGTTTCTCTTCTATCACAACATACAAAATGAATTGAATAACGATAACGTAACGATGCATCAACCGAAGGTTTGAGACAGAAACAAACAGAAGATTGAGGTAAAAAAGGAAGCTGTGACTTAGATAAAAGAAACGCTGACTATAGTAAAAAACATAGGTTTTAGATAGATAAACCATAGGCTTTTAGAGAAAAAGCATAGGTTTTAGGTAGATAAATTAGAGACTATAGAGAAAAAATTATAGGTTTTAGAGAAAAATATCGCAGAAGATTTGCACAGAACAAATATTATTCGTACCTTTGCACACGCATTTAAGACATATGCACAAGGGCGTTTAGCTCAGCTGGTTTAGAGCATCTGCCTTACAAGCAGAGGGTCGGC
>USAI01000011.1 GCA_900552675.1 uncultured Prevotella sp. | reverse complement strand
CATCTGTAAGCAAAGAGGATGTTGAAAAGCAACTGACAGAATATCAGAATCGCGCCATGCGTACGTTGGGCTTCGCCTACCAGGTGTTGAACGATGGTGATAAAGCGATAGAAGACAACAAGATAGTCGCAGACAAACTCTGTTTTATCGGAATTGCAGCTATTGCAGACCCAGTAAGACAGGATGTGCCTTCTGCTGTAAAGGAATGTGTTGATGCCGGTATTAGTGTGAAGATTGTAACTGGTGACACTCCTGGAACAGCAAAGGAAATTGCACGTCAGATAGGCCTTTGGGATAATGCGAAGGATACGGAGCGTAATATCATTACAGGTCCGGAGTTTGCAGCATTGTCGGATACAGAACTGCAGGAGCGAATTCTTGACTTGAAGATTATCTCTCGTGCTCGTCCTATGGACAAGAAACGTCTGGTGGAAACCTTGCAGAAGAAGAATCAGGTGGTTGCTGTAACGGGTGACGGAACAAACGATGCTCCAGCTCTCCGTGCAGCCCACGTCGGTTTGTCAATGGGTGACGGCACAAGTGTGGCAAAGGAAGCTTCCGATATTACCATTAAGGATAACTCGTTCAGCAGTATCGGAAAGGCAGTTATGTGGGGACGCTCGCTATATCAGAACATCCAACGCTTCCTCCTGTTCCAGTTGACTGTGAACGTTACGGCTTGTTTCCTCGTTCTTTGTGGTGCTTTCATGGGCACAGAGTCTCCTCTTACCGTTACTCAGATGTTGTGGATAAACCTCATCATGGATACCTTCGCAGCTATGGCTCTTGCCTCACTGCCGCCATCTGAGAGTGTAATGAAAGACAAACCTCGTGACCGCAATGCGTTTATCCTCAATAAACCAATGCTTCGAGAGATTATCGGTGTGGGTGGTTTCTTCTTCCTGATGCTGCTCGGAATGCTTTACATCTTCCAGCATGCAGAAGTAACTCAGCTTACCGATCTCCTTCATCTGCAGTTAGGGGCAAAGGGACACGTGTCTACATACGAGTTGACACTGCTCTTCACAATCTTCGTGATGACCCACTTCTTCTATCTCTTCAATGCCCGTGCATTTGAGACAGGTAAGAGTGCTTTGCATTTTAAGGGATGCAACGGCTTGCTGACAATTGTGGCAATTATCCTTATAGGCCAGATTGCAATGGTTGAAGTACCAGGTTTACAGCAGTTCTTCAATGTAGAGGGATTGAAACTGATAGACTGGGTGATAATCATCATTGGTTCTTCATTAGTACTTTGGGTGCGTGAAATATGGCATCTGCTGACAAAGAAATAAAAATAATTGGTGAAACTACATAAACTATTATTATGTAGTTTCACCATAATTCATAAAACAAATTGTAATTATTCATTACAGTCATAGTTTTCAAAGACACTAAGATTTTTAATAAACATGGGGAAAACAAACACAAGGATTCCTGGTCTTTCGTTTTCTTGGAAAAGGGCTTTAGGTATAACTCAGGCAAAACAAAAGATAGCTCGCCAAACAGGCATCCCAACATCTAAAGCGGGTATAGAACGTAAAATAGGTAAGATGATATTAGAAGCGTTATTCGGTAAGTAATATGAGTAATAACAACAATCATGACATTAAAAATGTCCCTTTATTGCATCTTGTCATTTCAACAGGCTTTGGAACAGGTTTTGTTCCTATAGCTCCAGGTACAGCAGGCGCATTTTTGGCTTTGTTAATATGGATAGGGCTATATTTTTTACTTTCTCCTTTATTGCTATTCCTTGCAACGTTATTTTTAATAATCAGTTGTTTTGTTGTTGGTGTTTGGACTGATAACGTTATGGAACAATACTGGGGCGCTGATCCAAGATCTGTTGTCATTGATGAATTTTTTGGTACATGGATTGCCGTTCTTGCGGCAACTTTTGTTCCAGGCCCCAGCTATATAACAATATTATTAGCATTTATTGGATTCGTTCTTTTTAGAGTTATTGACATAACCAAACCGCTTGGTTGTCGTTGGATAAACAAAAATATTCATGGAGGTTTAGGATGTATGCTTGATGATGCCTTGGCAGGAACTTATGCATTTCTATTAACTTTATTAATAAGCTTCGTTGTCCGCTAAAACTATAATACGCACAAATATACAGCCCGAAGTCTTCTAAAATTAGACTTCGGGCTTACTTTTTAATAAGTAAGCCTCTCTAAATAAACTAGCTTGGTTCAGAATGTGTGTCTTTAGTCCCTTGAACTATTCGAAAGCATTCTATTGCTTCTGTGGATATATGTATGAAATTGAATACCTTTGCACTGTAAAACATAAAATAGAGAAATGGCAAGTAGTGCAGATTTTAAAGGATTCGTTTGCTGTCAAGCAACTTTTTTCGTGTTGCAGAAAACAATAATAAAACGAGATTACAATAGTGTTATTGATTTTTTTACGATTAATTTTCTGTAATTATATAATGTGACATAACCGATATCGCAGAAAATAATGTATTTTTGTAGGCAAATTGTAGATAAAACAAGACATGATAGCTTGAGGAGTCAGAGGCTACAGGAAATCAACATTACAAATGTAATGTTGTATTACTGCACCACGAAATATAGAATAATTCCTGTTTTTAGGGTGCGAAAACTTGGAATAATTCCTGTTTTGTGTATATGAAAATTCGGAATAATTCCTGTATTTGTGGTGTAAAAACTCGGAATAATTCTTGAAAAGTTCTTTTGATGGAAGATTTTTTGTATCTTTGCCTAAGATATAGATAGGCTGCATCTCGGCATTATATTCAAGCAAGCTTTATATTTTGCTCTCAATTTGCACTATCTAATAAACTTTTAAAGGTAAGGATATGTTATACAGAAAGTTTGCTGCACACTTAGAGCAATTTCTTCAGAATGAGCCCAATAAGATACTGCTGGTCAATGGGGCAAGGCAGATAGGCAAGTCGTATATCGTTAGATATGTGGGTAGCCGCATGTTTAAAAACTTTGTAGAAATAAATCTCAAGGCAGACAAGGAAGGTGCTGGTATTTTTGCCACGGTAAGAAGCAGGGACGACTTTTATCTTCAGTTGGGGGCTTTGGTAGGCAACAAATTAGGGAACAATAAGGACACATTAGTGTTCCTTGACGAGATACAAAGTTATCCGCACCTTATGACGATGCTGAAGTTTCTGAACGAGGATGGGCGATATCGTTATATAGCCAGCGGATCGGAGCTTGGTGTGGCCCTGACACAAACGCCATCGGTACCGATAGGAAGCATTGCCATAGAGCAGATGTATCCGCTTGACTTTGAGGAGTTTCTGTTAGCAATGGGATGCGCACAGGCTACCATTGATGGGGTGGAAGAGTGTTTTAAAAAGGGACAATCTCTTAACGACTCATTGCACAACTATATGTTGCAACAGTTTAAGATATACCTGCTGGTGGGAGGTATGCCTGATGCCATCAACAAGTTTATTGAAAACCGAAACATTGCCCACGTACGTGATATTCAGCGCGATATTCACGCCCTTTATCGTATTGATGCTTCGCAATATGATGATGAGAAGAAATTGGTGATACGTAATATTTACGATTTGATTCCCTCGAATATGGAGAACAAGAAGAAGCGTATCGTCGTGAAGAACATTGAAGGCAAGGCTGGTCATAAGCAGTTTAGCGATTATGCTGACGAGTTTGAATATCTCACTAACTCGGGCGTGGCGCTTGCTGTTCGTGCCATTAGTAATCCTAAGTTTCCGCTTATCGAGTCGGAAAGCAAAAATTTATTGAAGCTATATCTTAGTGATGTGGGGTTGCTTACCAACTTGTTATATGCCACTAATATTAATGCGGTGTTGGGTGATGTGTGCAGTGTTAATCTCGGTTCGGTGTACGAGTCGGTAGTGGCACAAGAGCTTCATGCTCATGGATATGCGCTTCACTACTATGACAACAAACAACGCGGTGAGGTGGATTTTCTGATAGACGACTATTCAACACTGACGGTGTTGCCTATAGAGGTGAAGTCGGGGAAAGATTATAAAGTGCACAGCGCTTTAGATAAGTTTCTTGCAACTACTGATTATCACATTACGCGAGCCGTAGTGTTTAGTAACGAACAGAACGTACATGTAGAACAAGGTATAACCTATATGCCTATCTATTATGTAATGTTCTATAAGAACGAACCTGTTTCAGATAGTGATTGTATCATACCTGAAGTGATGCAATAGTTGTTTAGTAATAAGTAACATATAATAAAAAGAAACGAGCCAAAGGGTTGGTAAAAATACCAAGTTTCCTTTGGCTCGTTTAGTATTTGTATCAAATACTCATGCTTTCGGCTTGCTACAGTTTTTTGTCTTGGCAAGCGGTATGGCAGAGAGTTATGCGTTATCCGTAGATGATATTTCCGTTTTCGTCGCGGTTCTCGTCGATGAACGACTTGTTATACTGAGTCATGCCGCGTAATGACATACCCATGTTTGAGAAGCCGCCATCGTGGAACAGCGTCTGCATGGTAACCTTGCGGGTGAGGTCAGAGAACATCACGACGCAATAGTCGGCACACTCGTCGGCTGAGGCGTTGCCTAAGGGCGACATACGGTCAGAGAAGTCGTAAAGGCCATCGAAGCCCTTGATGCCGCTACCAGCAGTGGTGAATGTGGGCGACTGAGAGATGGTATTGATACGTACGCCTTTTTCGCGACCGTAGATGTAGCCAAAGCTGCGGGCGATAGACTCGAGCAACGACTTTGCATCGGCCATATCGTTATAGCCGAAGAAGGTGCGGTGTGAAGCAACATAGGTGAGGGCCAACACTGAGGCGCCCTCGTTGAGAGCATCAAGTTTTTTAGCTACTTGCAGCATTTTATGGAACGAGATAGCCGAGATGTCGAGTGTTTTGTCTAAGAAACCATAGTCGAGATCGTCGTATGTACGTTTTTTGCGCATATTTACGCTCATGGCACATGAGTGTAACACGAAGTCGATTTTGCCGCCCAGTGCTTCCTGAGCCTGTATAAACAAGTTGTTAAGGTCGTCAACCGATGTTGCGTCAGCGGGAATAACGGTGGCATTGGTCTTCTTTGCCAGTTCGTCGATGGTTCCCATACGGCATGCTACAGCCGTGTTTGTCAACACAATCTGTGCGCCTTCTTCTACGGCACGTTCTGCTACTTTCCACGCAATTGATGCGTCGTTCAATGCGCCGAAGATAATACCGCGCTTTCCTTTCAATAAATTAAAAGACATAAATTTTTTTCTTTCTAATGTAAAATTTCGGTGCAAAGGTACAAATTTTTGCACACTTACCAATAAAAATGTGCAAAAATGTTCTCTTTTACTTCTTTATTGGTTTAAGATACTCGTGTTTTAGAGCCTTTTGTATTGGTCTTGTGATATAAAAAATCCCCTTGACGGTTAATACTATATAAGGTATAAACCGTTAAGGGGAATATATAATTATCGTTGTTATTCTCTTTATTCGTCGTCTTCTTTACCTGCTTCGCGTAAGATGATGCTGGTAGCACCAAGGGTGAACAGTGTGCCATGGTGAATGATGCGACGCTCGCGGTCGCCAAGAATTTCGTTGTCAACAAATGTGCCAGTATAGCTGGGCCCATCGCGCAGTGTGTATTTCAGTCCGCCCTTCTTATCGCGACTTACATTGATAACGCAATGGTGCATATCAATACTGGGGTCGTTTGTCTCGATGGGGCACGTCACACCACTACCTTTCATGTATCGGCCAATGCTATTGTCGCCCATGCGTAGTGGGATGATTTGTTTGTAATGGAACACGTTTTCAATTACCACGATGCTGCCACACTGCTGGTCTTCGGCTACATCTTCGGGGTTTTCTTCTTTCTGTCTGTCGCGCAGTTTCGATACGCCTATGCGTATACCAAACTGTTTGCCACATTGCGGACATTCAAACACCAACGATTGTCCGCTGGTATATTTTGTTTCGTCGAAAGTGATAAAGTTGTCACATTTGGGGCAACGTACTCTTTTCATGTTTTTGTTTCCGTATAATTTTACGTTGTGCGGGAAATAAAATAAATGAGATAATTAATTTGCTGCAGTGAGGTTCATAATCCAACTGTTGCTTAGTTCTTCGTTTTTGTTGAGGCGTTGCAACATTTGGTGTGCGTCAGTGTATGATGCATACTTGCCATAAACCACCTTTGTGTAGCCAAAGCCAATAAGCACTTCGGCTTCAGTAAGGCCTTCGGCATGCAGCTTCTTAACCCATTGCTCGGCACCAACTTTGCTCACACGACTTGCTAATACCACGGTGTAGGTGGGCGTTGTAGCTTCTTTTGCCTTGTGGGTAGCTACCAATTGATCTTCGGTGTCAGCCGTTTTCGGACATACTTCTAACGATTGTGGTTCGCCAGTGGTGATGTCTTTGGGCATAATTTTTGTGAGCAATGTGGTGTTAACCTCGGCGTTGGCAAGGTTTGTGGCCTTGTTGTTGGCAGGTTTTGGCATGAGGATAACCGCAATGAGGATGATGCACACAGCAGCAATGTCGCGCAACAGCCACAGGGGGGCTGTGCGTTTTGATGCTTCTTCTATAGAAACAATCTTTCCAGCATCGTTGGCTGCAACTTCTGTTGGCGTGTCGCAAACAGGTAGCGAGACCACCTTGGCAGATGGTGTAACTTCGGCATCTGTCGTCGTCTTTGCCATCTCAAAGGTGCTCAGCCCGTAAAGATTAGGGGTGAGGATACCTGCTTCGCATGGTGTAAACTCGTATTTGCCTTCATGGTTAAGCACAAGTGTGCCTAATCCGCTCATCTCATATTCGCCTTCAGCGTCTAATATATGTTTTAGCTCGTTTACATCTTCTTCTATCCGTGTTAGTGCTTCAGGATAGCTGATGTCATAAACCTCAATAAACGACTGCACGAGCAACGAGTCGTTCATAGTAAGTTGTGGGTTGAAGCCGAGCGTGCGGTGGGGTGGGTAGAACAAATGCGACTCGGCATCGTACCGTGCTTCCATGTGGTGAGCCATAAACCCACCAAAGCCCGGAACAATGACGCAATCGTTGCTCAGCAACAACTTTGTTATATGTCTTTCAAAATCTATCACATTTGCAAAGATACTAAAAAGGTTTGTACTGGCAATTATTTTTTTGCTATTTTTTAATAAGGTCAGTGAAAAAACGATGATTGTTTTGCTGTTCGGCATATTTGTTTTATCTTTGCACATAGGTTATAGGTGTGGCTTCATGCTTTAAACGGCATGCAATAGCACTGGAAGAAAGCCTGAAAGGGCCTAAACAACTTAAGAAATCGTAAGAAAATATGAATATAGCAATAGTCGGAACTGGTTATGTGGGCTTGGTTACAGGAGCCTGTTTTGCCGACACAGGTGTTAATGTAACTTGTGTAGATGTCGACGAGAAAAAGATAGCCGAGCTAAGGCAAGGTAAAATGCCTATATATGAGCCTGGACTTGACGAGCTGGTAACAAAAAACTATGCCGCAGGCCGTCTTCATTTTACAACATCGCTTGAATCGGTGCTCAACGAACAAGATATTATTTTCTCGGCAGTGGGTACTCCTCCTGATGAGGATGGCTCGGCCGATTTGAAATATGTGCTGCAAGTAGCACGTACGATAGGTCGCAACCTCAATAAATATGTTGTGGTGGTAACCAAGAGCACGGTGCCCGTAGGAACGGCAGTAAAGATACGTGATGTGATCAATGAAGAGCTTGATAAACGTGGCGTACAGATTGATTTTGATGTTGCCAGCAATCCCGAATTCTTGAAAGAGGGTAGCGCTATCAAAGACTTTATGAGCCCTGACCGTGTGGTGGTGGGCGTTGATAGCGAGCGTGCCAAACGGTTGCTTACACGGTTGTATAAGCCCTTCCTGTTGGTTAATTTCCGTGTTATCTTTATGGATATTCCCAGCGCTGAGATGACGAAATATGCAGCCAACTCGATGTTGGCCACCCGCATTTCGTTTATGAACGATATTGCCAATTTGTGCGAAAAAGTAGGCGCCGACGTTAATATGGTGCGCGATGGTATAGGCAGCGATGCTCGTATAGGCCGACGGTTTTTATATGCGGGCTGTGGCTATGGCGGATCATGCTTTCCTAAGGATGTAAAAGCCCTGGTAAAAACTGCCGATGACAATGGTTATAGCATGGAGGTGCTGAAAGCCGTAGAACGTGTGAATGAACGACAGAAGGCGTTGCTGTTCACTAAGTTGCAGAAAGCCTTTGGCAACATATCGCTCAATGGACATACCGTAACCTTGTGGGGGTTAGCTTTCAAACCTGAAACTGATGATATGCGCGAGTCTACCGCCCTCGTTATGATACGTTTGCTTAGCGAGGCTGGCTGCAAGATACGTGTGTACGACCCCATTGCCATGGACGAATGTAAGCGTCGTGTGGGAGATGCAGTAACCTATTGTCGTGATATGTACGACGCTGTTGATGGTTCTGAAGCCCTGTTGTTGCTTACTGAATGGAAACAGTTCCGCTTGCCCGATTGGCAAAAGGTGAAAGACCGAATGAAACGCCCCTTATTGATAGATGGTAGAAATATCTTTGACGCCCAAGAGATGAAAGAATTGGGCTTCGACTATCATTGTATAGGACGTTAATTAATTATTAGCTAATGAATAAGTTATCAATAATAATGGCAATGCTGCTGATGCTGTGCGTTAGTTGTAAAGACAAAAAAAACGCGCAGACTATTGAAGAAGACCGCGTTGCCAAGAAAACACTTCAAGGTGTTTGGATTGATGAGGATGAAGAAGACGTGGTGTTTCGCATAAAAGGTGACACCGTATTCTTCCCCGACTCAACCATTATGCCTGTTGCCTTTAAAGTTTGCCGCGATACCTTTTATATGGAGGGCACCAACCGTGTAGCCTATCCCATTGTGAAGCATACCCCGCATTTGTTCGTTTTTGTTAATCAAAACGGTGAGCAAGTGCGTTTGGTAAAGAGCAATGATAAAATGTATCTGAGCATGTTCGACAGCAAGTCTACCCCTATCTCAATTAATCAGAATAAATTGCTGAAACGCGATACGGTGTTGTTGCATAACAATGAGCGCTATCACAGTTATGTGCAAGTAAATCCCACCACCTATAAGGTGATGAAGGCCACTTGTAACGATGATGGCGTACAGGTAGAAAATGTGTATTATGACAACATTATACACTTAAGTGTTTTCAAAGGAAACACTAAGGTGTTTTCAAGCAATTTGTTGCGCACCGATTTCAAGAGCGTTCTGTCTGAAAAAATTCTTGACCAGCTGGTGTTCAGCGATCTAACCCTTACCTGCATTGATAATAAGGGCATACACTATAATGCCATCTTGGCTATTCCCGATTCGATGACCAGCTACATTGTAGAGGTTACCGTAGGCTTTGATGGTAGCATTACTCGACATATAAATAACAAATAACCTACTAATTTATAAAACTAAAATAAACCAATAAAAACTACGTCTTATGAAAAAAACATTGCTGATGGCATGGTCGTTGTTGATGGCTACGCTCACCGTTAATGCTAAAGACAATATCGATTATGTTGACCCTTTTATCGGAACCACCAATTACAGCATCTGTCATCCAGGTTCTGTAATGCCTCACGCCCTTATGTCGGTGGTACCTTTCAATGTGATGGGTTCTGACCTTAACAAGTATGATAAAGACAAAGGGTGGTGGTCGGCCCCTTACGAGTATAAGAACAAGTATTTTACTGGCTTTGCTCATGTTACCCTAAGTGGGGTGGGATGCCCTGAATTGGGCACCCTACTTACCATGCCCACCACGGGCCAACTTGATGTTGACTATCACAACTACGGCTCAGCGTATAAGGACGAACAGTCTACTCCTGGCTATTACAGCAATGTTCTTACTAAATACGGCATTCGCTGCGAGGTGACGTCGACAATGCGTACAGCTGTTGAACGTTACACTTTTCCTGAAGGACAAGGCAATATCTTACTCAACTTAGGCAACGGATTGACCAACGAGATTGGAGCCTCGGTGCGTCAGGTGAGCGACACTGAGGTAGAAGGTATGCGTATGTTAGGCACCTTCTGCTACAACTCAGATGCCTCATTTCCTATGTATTTTGTGATGCGCGTAAACAAAAAACCTGCACAGAGTGGTTTCTGGAAAAAGCAACCCTCGCTGGGTGCAGCAAAAGATTCGTGGGAGAAATACAGCGGAAAGTATAAACTGTATGTGAATAAAACACGCGATATGGCAGGAAACGAGATAGGCTGGTTTATGTCGTTCCCATGTAAGGCTGGTGAACAGGTAGAGGTGCAGATAGGCGTTTCGTTTGTCTCTATTGCCAATGCACGTGAAAACCTTAATACAGAGCAACCTACGCTGAACTTTGAAAAGGTAAAGGCTGACGCTCGCGCCAGTTGGAACGAGGTGCTTAACCGCGTCAGTGTAGAAGGTGGCACCGAGGCACAGCGCCGTGTGTTCTATACCGCTCTCTATCACACCCAAATTCATCCCAACATTTTGCAAGATGTGAACGGACAATATCCGAAGATGGAAGGCACCGAGACGCTTCATACTGATGGTAACCGCTATACCGTATTCTCTCTGTGGGACACTTATCGCAACCTTACACAGTTGCAAACACTGCTCTTCCCTGATAAGGAGATTGATATGGTGCGTTCGATGATTGATATCTATAAAGAGTGGGGATGGATGCCAAAATGGGAATTGTATGGAAGAGAAACATGGACGATGGAGGGTGATCCCGCCATACCCATTATTACCGACCTCTATCTCAAAGGTTTCCGTGGCTTTGATATACAGGCTGCCTATGAAGCTTTTTATAAATCGGCCACAATGACGAGTAGTGATAATTTGCAACGTCCTGATAATGCTCCCTATGTGCAGAAAGGTTATATTCCTTTAGGCTATTTCGCTGCCGATATGTCGGGCGACAATTCTGTATCGCACGCTCTTGAATATTATGTGGCCGACAATGCCCTGTCGTTGCTGGCCGATGCGCTGGGCAAGAAGAGCGATGCCCGCATGTTCCGCAACCGCTCGCTTAATTATCGTCATTATTACTCGAAAGAAAGCGGTACCTTGCGCCCCATTAATGCTGATGGCACCTTCCTTACACCGTTTAATCCTGAAGATGGTGCCAACTTTACTAATTGCCCTGGCTTCCATGAAGGTAGCGCTTGGAACTACACGTTCTATGTTCCTCATGATGTACCCGGACTGGTTAAGTTGATGGGTGGAAAGAAAAAGTTTGTTGAAAAATTGCAGATGGTGTTTGATAAGGGATTGTATGACCCCTCAAACGAACCTGATATAGCCTATCCTTATCTCTTTAGCTATTTTAAGGGCGAAGAGTGGCGCACACAGAAAACGGTGACCGAGCTGCTGGAGAAATACTATACCGACAAACCTGATGGTATACCTGGTAACGACGATTGTGGTACCATGTCGGCATGGGCTATTATGTCGATGATGGGTTTCTATCCCGACTGCCCAGGTTCGCCATATTACACCCTCACCACTCCAGTGTTTGACAAGGTGACATTGCATCTCGATAAGACTTATTATCCCAAAGGCGACTTGGTTATTGAGACGCATAAGACCCAAGACGGCCAGCGCTATATTAACCGTGTGTTGCAAAATGGTAAGACGCTGAACGGCTTCCGCATTTCACATAAACAGCTGGTAGAAGGCGGAAAACTGGTGTATGAATTGAAATAAAATATTAGAAATACAACGACAATGGATAAGAGAAAAACAGCCCTCATCACGGGCATTACGGGTCAAGATGGCTCGTATCTGTCAGAACTGTTGCTGGAGAAAGGTTATGATGTGCATGGCATCATACGCCGTTCGTCTGTCGACTATCGTGAACGTATAGCCCATCTTGAGGGAAAACCCCATTTTCATTTACATTATGCTGACCTTGGCGACTCGATGAGCATCGTTCAGGTGATGAACAAGGTGCGTCCTGACGAGGTGTATAACTTGGCTGCACAAAGCCATGTGCAAGTTAGTTTCGACTCGCCCGAATATACCGCCAATGTAGATGCTGTGGGCGTGCTTCGCATCCTTGAGGCTATACGC
Source organism: uncultured Prevotella sp. (assembly GCA_900552675.1). Lineage (GTDB taxonomy): Bacteria > Bacteroidota > Bacteroidia > Bacteroidales > Bacteroidaceae > Prevotella. The sequence continues at coordinate 28,589 of USAI01000011.1, read as the reverse complement.
CAGTGTGGCCTTACCAAGACTTGTCGTATGTATCAGGCATCAACCTCTGAACTTTATGGTAAGGTAGAAGAGGTGCCACAAAACGAAAATACCCCCTTTCATCCCTATAGCCCCTATGCAGTTGCAAAACTTTACGGCTTTTGGATTGTGAAAGAGTATCGCGAGGCTTATGGTATGTTTTGCTGCTCGGGCATCCTTTTCAACCATGAGAGCGAACGTCGTGGCGAGACCTTCGTTACCCGCAAAATAACATTAGCGGCTGCCCGCATTAAACAGGGAAAACAAGAAAAGTTGTACCTGGGTAACCTTGACTCGCTGCGCGATTGGGGCTATGCCAAAGATTATGTTGAGTGTATGTGGCTCATCTTGCAGCACGACAAACCCGAAGACTTTGTGGTGGCCACTGGTGTGCAACATACCGTGCGCGAGTTTTGCTATTATGCTTTTAAACACGTGGGCATAGAACTCGAATTTAAGGGCGAAGGCATTGACGAAAAAGGTATTGATAAGGCTACGGGTAGGGTGCTGGTAGAAGTGTCGCCCGATTTCTTCCGTCCCACCGACGTAGTAAACCTGTGGGGCGACCCTACAAAGGCACGTGCCGAACTGGGTTGGAACCCCGCCAAAACCTCGTTTGAAGAACTGGTAAAACTAATGGTTGAAAGCGATATGGCCAAGGTGGCCGCCGAAGATGCCAGTACTAAGGTGCGATGCAACTTAGCCGAATATCTAGAGAAAGGTATCGTGAAGTAATTTAAGTTTTGCAAGTTCTTGTTTCAGCATGAACTTGCAAAACACTAAACGGGTAGACATTACTTGTTTACTACTGCATGCCAAAGACATGCGAAACTTTAATAAATAATTATGACTAACTCATCATCTTCATCTTGCCTAAGCAAGAGCAGTAAAATATATGTGGCGGGCCATCATGGTTTAGTAGGGTCGGCCATATGGAATAATTTAAAGGCCCGCGGCTACCATAACTTGGTGGGTCGCTCGCATAGCGAGCTCGATCTTACCGACCAGTATGCCGTGCAGAAATTTTTTGATGAAGAACGTCCTGATGCTGTTGTTTTGGCCGCAGCCTTTGTGGGTGGTATTATTGCTAATAGCTTGTATCGTGCCGACTTCATCATGCAAAACATGAAGATACAGTGCAACGTTATTAGCAATGCTTACAGTCATGGTGTTAAGAAATTGCTCTTCCTTGGTAGCACTTGTATCTATCCTAAAAATGCACCGCAGCCCATGAAGGAAGATGTGCTGCTTACCTCGCCCCTTGAATATACAAACGAGGAGTATGCTATTGCTAAAATTGCGGGCCTGAAGATGTGTGAAAGTTATAATCTGCAGTATGGCACTAATTATATTGCCGTGATGCCCACAAACCTGTATGGTCCTAACGACAACTTCCATCTTGAAAATAGTCATGTTATGCCAGCTATGATGCGTAAGGTGTATTTGGCAAAACTCATTCATGATGCCGATTGGCAACGCATTTGTGCTGATATGAACAAACGCCCCATTAATCCTACTGATAAGTTGCGCGCTTTGATAGGCGAGGGCAATGTTGATGGACAAAACTCGCGTGAGCGCATCTTAAAAGCCCTCGAATTTTATGGCATTTCTGATAATAAAGTGGTGCTTTGGGGTACAGGTACACCGCTGCGCGAATTTTTGTGGAGTGAAGACATGGCCGATGCCAGTGTGCATGTGTTGTTGAATGTCGATTTCAGTGATATCATTGGCATTAAAAACTATTCGTCGGTATTTTTAGGAGCAAAGACTGATGGCGCTGTTGATCGTAATAATAGTGAGGGGCGTGGTGGCGCTATTCCTTCTTTAGGTGAGATACGTAACTGTCATATTAATGTGGGTACAGGAAAAGAACTCACCATACGCGCCCTCTCTGAGTTGGTGGTTAAAGCTGTGGGCTTTACTGGCACGGTTGAGTTTGATGCCAGCAAGCCTGACGGTACTCCGCGTAAGCTTATCGATGTAGAAAAACTTCATTCGTTGGGCTGGACTCACAAGGTAGAGATTGAAGATGGTGTGCAGAAACTTTTCGATTGGTATAAAAAGAGTTTGGCGTAGGTGTCGTCCATTATGTAATTCTCTTTTGGCATAAAAGTGTATAATTAATTATTGCTGTTTGGTAAAACTCACGTAAATAGAAAAGAATTTGCCTGTTAATAAGAAGAGATAGCAAGCATATCGTCTCAGTACTTGGCCGAGATTACTCCAGTACTTGGCCGAGATTACTCCAGTACTTGGGCGAGATTACTGCAGTACTTGATGGAGATTACTGCAGTACTTGGGCCAAGTACTGGCGCACATGTTTTAAGGGTGAACCATCTTTATGCTCTTTGGAGTTTTAGCGGACCGCAATAATAATTAATTTAACGCATTTGGTAACCCCTTTATTATAATAAAAAGAAAAGCCCGAAGACAGATTTTTGTCTTCGGGCAAATTTGTATCTTGTTGTTGCTATTCGTCAAGATATCCTTTTGTAAACATATCGTAGCTCAGCGCTTCCAACTCTTGCAACGTCATGCCTGCAATGGCTCGCTCTATGCGCGCAATCAATTCTTGTCGGCGAGTGTCGTCGCTGTAGGAATTAAAGAAATGGCGTTGGCTTTGCATCTTCTATGTACTGATGGGGTATTAGAAGGGAAGGTCGTTAGCGCCATCCTGCGGAGCATTGGCAGCCGAAGCAAAGGGATCGGCAGCAGGCTGAGGAGCAGCGGCGGGCTGAGCAGGAGCAGCGGTGAAGTCGGCAGCGTTAACATTAGCAGCCATTGCACCTACCGAGTTGGGGTCGACCTGACGTACATCGAAAGCGCGGATGCTGTTGAACCAGCGTCCGTTATATTCATGAGCATCGATGTCAAAAGAAACGGTAAGCTCTTGGCCTACCTGTATATTGAAACGCTGCAGACGGTCGGCACCAAATACTGAAAAGACCATCTTCTTGGGATATGCGTCGTGGGTTTCGATGACAAATTCTTGCACTTTCCATTCACCGCGCTGTGATACGCCCGTCTTCTCTGGAAGTGCAGCGATTACTTTACCTTGTAATTCCATAAATATGTTTTGTTTTATACTAAATTTATATTTGATTGCGAAATTAATAAATATAGTTGATAAAAACAAAATTAACCATGCTTTTTTTGTGCAATCCGACCCTTTTTTGTATTTTTGTGGTGAATTATGAATTGCTCTGTCAAGTGCCTCTTCCTTGCGCCTATAATGGTGTGCAAAGGTTTGGTGCGATGCTTGATGTATAGGCGCGATAGGGCTTGGTAAAGAAAGAAACATTATTAATCTGGTAAAAATATAAAAAATATACACACTATGCAATTTACAGTTTCAAGTAGCTTGTTAAACAGTCAGCTACAGACTTTGGTGAAAGTGATAAACAGTAAGAGCTCTATGCCCATCCTTGATTGCTTCCTCTTCGAGGTGAGCAATGGCAAACTTGTGGTTACAGCCAGTGACAAAGAGAATGTAATGTCGGCCGAGTTGCCCATTGATGGCTGTGAGGGCGAATGTATCATTGGTATCCCTAATCGCAATATTCTTGATGCTGTAAAAGAACTTGACGAGCAGCCCCTCGTTATCAAGGTAAACACCGAGACAATGGGTGTTGAAGTTGTTTATCAGAATGGTAAGTATCAGTTTGTAGGACAGGATGGCACCGTGTTTCCTAAAGCCAAGGAACTGGCCCCTGGCGCAACCTCGCTTGCTCTCGACGTTCATGTGTTGGTAGACAATGTAAACCGCTCACTTTTCGCAACTGCCGACGACGAGTTGCGTCCAGTGATGGGTGGTGTTTATTTCGACTTGAATGCCGATGGCTTGGCAATCGTTGCTACCGATGGTCATAAGTTGGTGCGCAACCGCAACTTCACTGTGAAGAGCGATGTTCCTACCTCATTTATTTTGCCTAAGAAACCAGCAGCTTGGCTGAAGACCATGCTGGCAAAAGCCGAGGGCGAGGTACAAATTAGTTATGATGCTAACAACGCCTGCTTTGCTACGGCCGATGCTAAGCTGATTTGCCGACTGATTGAAGGACGTTATCCTAATTATAACTCAGTAATTCCGCAGAACAATCCTAACAAACTTACCGTTGATCGTAAGAGCTGTGTCAGCGCTTTGCGTCGCGTTTTGCCCTTCGCCAGTCGTAGCACCAACTTGGTGCGCTTGCATATTGAAGAGGGTAAGTTGGCTATCAGCACCAACGATATCGACTTCGCTACTAGCGCTAACGAGTCGTTGCCTTGCGATTTTGTAGGTAAAACTATGGATATAGGTTTCAACGGTTTGTCGTTGTATGAGGTGCTCAGCAATATCGATTCTGAAGAGGTTACCTTCTCATTGGCTGATCCCAGCCGTGCTGGTGTCATTGAGCCCGCTACACAGCCTGAGAATGAAGACGTGCTGATGCTCGTCATGCCAATGTTGCTTAACGATTAATGATTATTATATAGGAGTGGTGCTCTTTCTATTAGGCGCCACTCCTTTCCAATACATATACTGTCCGGCGTCATCTCCTATCATACGTGCCCTTGCTATCACTGATGCAAAGGCTCGAATGAAGGAACGTCGGACAATTGCATGACTATACGCTATGAAACTGAATATCAATAAACCCCTCGTTATCTTCGACCTCGAGTCGACTGGTCTTGACTTGGTGAACGACCGCATCATACAGATTTCATACATCAAAGTGATGCCTTCGGGCGAGGAGATACGCGAGTCGTTTAATGTAAATCCGGGTAAACCTATCCCAGAACTGGTTACACAACTTACAGGTATCTCTGATGCTGACGTGGCCGATGCTCCTTGCTTCAAACAGTTGGCCGCAACATTAGCTGCTAAGTTTAAGGGATGTGACTTTGCGGGCTTTAACTCAAATCATTTTGATGTACCGATGTTGGCTGAGGAATTTTTACGTGCAGGCATCGACTTCGACTTTTCTAATTGCCGACTCATTGATGCGCAAACCATTTTTCATAAGATGGAACGTCGCAATTTGGCAGCTGCCTACAAGTTTTATTGTGGACGAAAGATGGAGGACGACTTTGAAGCGCACCGTGCCGACCAAGATACCGAAGCAACCTATCGTGTGTTGATGGGTGAGCTGGATAAGTATAATCCAGAAGTGCAATCTGAACCCGACCGTCAGTTAGCAAATGATATGGATGTGTTGGCCGAATTTTCAAAGCAAAACGACAATGTAGACTTTGCAGGTCGCATTGTGTGGCGCGATGTGTTGGACCCTGATGGAAAGCCTGTGCTTGGTGCCGATGGTAAGGTTCTGCGTCAGGAAGTATTCAATTTTGGTAAGTATAAAGGTCGCTCGGTGGCCGATGTGTTGCGTCGTGATACGGGCTATTATGGCTGGATGATGTCGGGCGATTTCACCTTTAATACAAAACAAGTGCTTACGCGTATACGTATGCGCGATATGAAAAAATAAGGATATGCTGAAAGGAAAGAAAATAGTATTGGGCATCACAGGGTCGATAGCCGCATATAAGGCTTGTAACATTATTAGGTTACTGGTAAAACAGGGTGCCGAGGTGCAGGTGGTTATCACACCCGCAGGTAAAGAGTTTATTACACCCGTCACTCTGTCTGCACTTACCCAAAAGCCTGTCATTTCCGACTTTTTTGCACAGCGCGACGGCACATGGCATTCGCATGTAGCCTTGGGCTTGTGGGCCGATGCCATGTTGGTGGCACCATGTACCGCCAGCACATTGGGTAAGATGGCGCATGGCATTGCCGATAATATGCTGGTTACCACCTACTTGTCGATGAAAGCCCCTGTCTTTATTGCCCCTGCTATGGATCTTGACATGTATGCACATCCTTCAACCCAGGCCAATATTACGCAGTTGCAGCAATATGGCAACTGTTTCATCGAACCACAGTCGGGCTTTTTGGCCAGTGGCCTTGAGGGCAAAGGACGTATGGAGGAACCTGAACGAATTGTGGCTGTGCTTGACGATTATTTTGACAGTTTGCAGCCCACGGCATTGCGTGGTAAAAAGGTGGTTATCACTGCTGGACCTACGTACGAGAAAATTGACCCTGTGCGCTTTATAGGCAACTATTCAAGCGGCAAGATGGGCTTTGCTATTGCTGAAGCATGTAAGCGTCGTGGCGCCCATGTGGTGCTGGTGGCTGGCCCCGTAGCCCTGTCGTGTCACGAAGATATTCAACGTATCAATGTAGAAAGTTGTGAGCAGATGTATGCTGCCACCGTGCGTGAATTTGCCGATGCCGATGTTGCCATCTTATCGGCTGCTGTAGCCGATTATCGTCCTGCCACAGTGGCTACTGAAAAGATAAAACGTGAAAAGAAGGGCGCAATGAATCTTTCACTTGAGCCCACCCATGATATTGCTGCTGAGATAGGCCGTATGAAGCAACCGCATCAGCGTGTGATAGGCTTTGCTCTTGAAACCAATGACGAAGAGAACAATGCCTTACAGAAGTTGGAAAAGAAAAATGCCGACTTTATTGTGCTGAACAGTTTGCGTAATGAGGGCACCTGTTTCCGCACCGACGAGAATAAAATATCCATCATAGGTCGCACCTTCCGCAAAGAGTTTGAAAAGAAACCAAAAGCAGCTGTGGCTGAGGATATACTTGATGCAGTAGAGTCGTTGTTGGTCTAAAGAGATAAAGTATCTCGTGGTTATACGAGTATGGTCATCATAATGCTAAATTCAGATATCGTATGAAGTTTTTTCGATTTATCCATATTTTAGGAGTAGCGCTACTGTTGGGCATAGCCTGTAAAGGACAGGTGGCTGCTCAAGAGTTGAATGCGCGCATTACCATTAACCACAGCCAGATACAGGGCACGGATAATGCTGTATTTGATGAACTGACACAGACATTGACGCAGTTTGTGAACGATAGACAATGGACTAACCTGCAGTTCCAAAAGAACGAACGTATTAACTGTTCGTTCAATATCACGGTCACAAAATATGATAAGTCGAGCAATCTCTTTACATGTAAAGCGCTCATACAAGCTTCGCGCACAGCCTATAATTCGTCATACACCACTACCATCTTCAGTAATCAAGATAACGATTTTAATTTTGAGTATGCGCAATTTGACCAATTGCAGTTTAACGAAGAACAGGTTGATAATCAGCTAACCGCTCTCTTCGCCTATTATGCTTATCTTATTATTGGTTTTAATCTTGACACCTATGCTCCAATGGGAGGCGAAGATGTGTTGCAGCGTTGTATGAATTTGGCAAATAATAGCCAGAACTTGAACTATACAGGATGGAAGGCGTTTGATAACGATCGCAACCGCTTTGCCATCATTAACGACTATCTTGATGGTGCCATGAAGCCTTTCCGGCAGTTGCAATACGACTATTACAGAACAGGAATGGACGAAATGGCCGCTAATGCCGAGCGTGGTCGCATAAACATCAGCACCGCGCTTGAGAAGGACCTGAAAAAGTGTCATGAAGACCGTCCGCTAAGCCGACTTCCCATGCTGTGGACCGACTATAAGCGTGATGAGTTGGCTAATATATATAAAGGTAAGGGCACACAGAAAGAGAAAGAAACTGTGTACGACATCCTCTTCACCATTAATGCCAGTCAGAATAATGCTTGGCAGAAGATAAAAGAATAATGGGGTGGAGGTGTGTTCCACGTTAATAACGAAAAACTATAATCATGCTAAAAAAACTATACATACGAAACTTTACGCTCATTGACGAGTTAAACATTCCGTTCTTTCCAGGCTTCTCGGTAATAACGGGTGAGACGGGTGCTGGTAAGAGCATTATCCTTGGCGCCATAGGCTTGTTGTTGGGCAACCGTGCCGATGTGAAACAAGTGAAGACGGGAGCTTCAAAATGTGTGGTTGAGGCTGTCTTTGATGTAGGCCATGATAAGAACGGTGCTATAAAGCAGTTTTTTGATACAAACGACCTCGACTTTGTACCCGATGAGTGCATCTTGCGCCGAGAGTTAAGTGCTGCGGGTAAGAGTCGTGCCTTTGTCAACGACACTCCTGTTACCCTGACTTTGTTACGCGAGTTGGGCGAACATCTGATAGATATTCATAGTCAGCATCAAAATTTGTTGCTGGGTAAGGAAAATTTCCAATTAAGCGTAATCGACATTTTGGCAAAAGATGGTGAACAACTTGCCCGTTATCGTGCTGCCTATAAGCAGTATGAAGACGAGGTGCGCTTACTGACCAAGATGCGTAAAGATATTGAAACGAGCACGGCTGAAGCCGACTTCTTGCGTTTCCAGCATAAGGAATTGAGCGAGGCAAATCTTGTTGAAGGCGAGCAGGAAGAGCTGGAACAGAAAAGCGAGACCATGAGCCATGCCGAGGAGATAAAAACTTCGCTTTATCTAGCCGACTCGTGCTTGAATGGCGAGGAAGGAGGCGTTATCAATAATTTGAAGTCGGTGCTCTCGCATCTCTCCGACATCGCTCCTGTATTTGCTAAGGCTAACGAACTGTCAGAGCGCCTCGATAATTGCTATATCGAGGTGAAAGACATTGCCGATGATATATCGGCCAGTGTTGATGATATTGATTTTGATCCCAGACAGTTGCAAAACATTAACGACCGTCTTGACGTGTTGTATTCGCTTGAACATAAGTATCATGTTGATAGTGTTGAAGCACTGATACAACATCTTAATACAGTGGCTGAACGTATAGAGAATATTGATACGGGCGAAGAAAAAATTGAAGAACAAGAACAGCTGGTTGAACAGCGACGAGCCGACTGTGAAAAATTGGCTGCTGAACTGTCGGCCAAACGTCATGAGGCAGCGCTGGCTGTTGAGAAAGGTATGGCCGAGCGCTTGGTGCCGTTAGGAATACCTAAAGTGCGCTTCAAGGTAGAGATGACGCCTATTGCTATTGGCCCTGATGGTGCCGACAAAATAGTTTTCTTGTTCAGTGCTAACTCAAGTTCACCTATGCAACAGGTGTCGCAAGTGGCATCGGGTGGCGAAATAGCTCGCGTGATGCTCTCACTCAAAGCCATGATGGGCAATGCTGTTGACTTGCCCACTATCATCTTCGACGAAATTGACACGGGCGTAAGTGGTAGGGTGGCCGAGCAGATGGCACATATCATGAAAGAGATGGGACATACTGACCGACAGGTTATCAGCATTACTCACTTGCCACAAATTGCTGCCGTGGGGGCCACTCATTATAAGGTAGAGAAGGAAGAAACCGAGGCAGGCACTACCAGCAAGATGCGTCTGTTGAAGGCTGATGAACGTGTGACAGAGATTGCGCAGATGCTTAGCGGAAGCGAGGTTACGCAGGCGGCCATCGACAATGCTCAGGCGTTGTTGAAGAATTGATGAGTGGTGTAAAACCTTTTAAACATAATCATTACGTATAAATTATTAATAGAAAAATAGTAAAATAAAAATATGAAAAGACTTTTTATGCTGCTCTTTGCAGCACTCTCACTAACTGTAGCTTCAGCACAGCCTTCGGCCGTGAAGAAGTCGGCCAATTCAGTATTTACTTTAACCACCTATAATCAGAAGGGTGAGGAAATAGCAACCGCACACGGTGTGTTTGTGGGCACCAATGGCGAGGCCATCAGCACATGGAAACCTTTTGTGGGTGCTACAAGCGCGGTAGTTACCGACATGAAAGGTCAGAAACATAATGTTGAAACCATGATGGGCGCCAACGAGTTGTACGATGTTTGTAAATTTCGTGTTGCGGGTAAAGTAGTTGCTATGCAGTCGGCCAGTACGCCTCAAACTGATGGCGCTAAGGTATGGTTAGTAAATAATGTGAACGGTAAGGCCAAGGTACAACCCCTCACAGTAGAGAAGAACGAGCGTTTTATGCAGAAATATTCATACTACATCTTTGCTGATAAAGTAGAAGACGATGTTGATGGCTGCGCTGTGGTAGATAACAGTGGAGCTCTGTTGGCACTTTTGCAGCGCTCGCAGGCTGGTACTGAGGCCCACGGCACCGATGCTTTGTTTACCGATAGCATGAAAACTACGGGTATGTCGTGCAACGATCCTGTGTTAAGACAAACAGGCATTCGTGTTGATATGCCTCGCGATAAGGAGCAAGCTCAGTTGCTGTTGATGATGTCGAGCGAGTCGAATACCGACTCGTTGCAGCGCGTGCACTATATCGACGACTTTATTTCGCTTTATCCAAAGGAAGTGGATGGTTATGTGGCTCGTGCTCAAAACTTGATGGCTGCTAACAATTATGATGGCGCCCAGCGTGAAATGGCTTCAGCACTTAAAAATGTAGAGAACAAAGCTGATGCCCATGCTGAATGGTCGCGCATGATGTATCAGAAATTGATGCTTGCTCCCGATACCACATTTACAAAGTGGACATTAGACGACGCTATGGCCGAGATACAAAAAGCTTATGCCATTGATCCACAGCCCGCTTATCGTCATCGTGAGGCGCAGATTGTTTTCTCAAAGGCCGATTATGCAAAGGCTTATGATATGTTTATTGAATTGGCAAATAGCAAGATGCGCAATGCCGAGGTGTTTTATGAAGCAGCTCAGTGTAAAACACAGCTGAAAGCTCCCACTACCGAGATTATTGCATTGCTGGATAGCGCCGTAGCTGCTTGTCCACAGCCGCTTACCAATCTGTCGGCACCTTATATATTAGCTCGTGGCCAGGTGCTTGATGCTAATGGCCAGTATCGTTTAGCATTGAAAGACTACAACGCCTACGATACCCTGATGTTGGGTCGCGCCAATGCCACCTTCTATTATATACGTTATCAGTGCGAGATGAAGGTACACCAGTATAAGCAGGCGCTGAACGACATTGCTCATGCTGCATTGCTCAGCCCCGAACAGCCTTTGTACATTGCCGAGTTGGCTTCGTTGCAGTTGCGTGTCAATCAGTATGAAGATGCTATTAAGACTGCCGACTTATGCTTGAAGTATGCACCAGATAATTCTGATTCATATATTATTAAAGGATTGGCACTCATTCAGTTAAAGAAAACTGCTGAAGGCTTAGAGGCATTGCAAAAGGCGAAAGAACTGGGTGATAGTCGTGCCGATGAACTGATAAAGAAATATAAATAAGGTGAAGGAGAAATAGCGAAAATGGCTAAACAGAATTTCTATAGCGACGAGAAGTTTGCCGACATACAGATGTTGCGCTATCGTCTGAATGGCTTTGAGCAATTGACGCTACAACAGAAAAAGTATATCTATTATCTTTCTCTGGCCACTTTGTGCGGAAGAGATATTACTACCGACCAGTATGGCAAGTATAATATCAAAATACGTAAACTGTTGGAGGCTGTGTATCGCAACTATAAAGGCAAGCGCACGCCCGCTTATCGCGCCTTCGAGGTGTATCTTAAGCGCGTGTGGTTCTCAAATGGAATCTATCATCATTATGGTTGCGATAAGTTTGTTCCAGGTTTTACAGCCCGCTTTTTACGTCGAGAGGTGTTGGCATTGCCAGCCGATGAGCTACCGTTGGACAACGGACAAACGGTTGCACAACTGTGCGACGAGTTGTTTCCCGTTATCTTTAACGCAGAAGTGCTACCCAAGCGTGTAAATAAGGCTGATGGTGAAGATCTTGTCTTAACGTCGGCTTGTAATTTCTACGAAGGTGTGAGCCAGGCTGAAGTAGAGGCTTACTATGCACAACAAACCGATGTAACCGATGCTTGTCCGCCATCGTATGGCTTGAACTCGAAGTTGCTGAAGACCGCACGCGGACTGAAAGAGGAACGCTGGACCGTGAATAGCCGTTATGGTAAGGCCATTCGTAAGATTATCTTCTATCTTGAAAAGGCTGCCGAGGTGGCTGAGAATGATCAGCAACGTAAGGTGATAGCCTTGCTTATCGACTATTATCGCACAGGCAATTTGAAACGCTTTGATGAGTATTCGGTTGAATGGCTGAAAGAACAAGAGGGTAGGGTAGACTTTATCAATGGTTTTATTGAGGTGTATGGTGACCCACTTGGATTGAAAGGTACGTGGGAAGGCATTGTTACCTATAAGGATGAAGAGGCCACGCAGCGCACCCGTAAGATATGTAATAATGCGCAATGGTTTGAAGACCACTCGCCTGTTGATGCTCGTTTTAAAAAGAAAACGGTGAAAGGTGTAACGGCTAATGCCGTGTGTGCTGCAATGTTGGGTGGTGAAGAGTATCCTTCTACTGCCATTGGCATCAATCTGCCTAACGCCGACTGGATACGCGCGGCCCATGGTTCGAAGAGCATCACGATAGGAAACCTTACACAGGCTTATAGCATTGCTGCTGAAGGCTCTGGCTTCAAAGAGGCGTTTGTTGATGATGCCGAAATGCGTAAGTTGATGACGAAGTATGAAAGTCAGTGCGACGACCTACATACCGACTTACATGAATGTTTAGGTCATGGCAGTGGTCAGTTGTTACCTGGCGTATTGCCCGATGCCCTCAAGGCCTACGGAAACACAATTGAGGAGGCGCGCGCCGATTTGTTTGGTCTTTATTATATGGCCGATGCCAAGATGGTAGAGCTGGGATTGCTTGAAAATGCTGAGGCATATAAAGCTCAATATTACAGCTATATGCTCAACGGACTGATGACACAGCTGCGCCGCATCACCCCAGGACATCAGCTTGAAGAGGCTCATATGCGTAACCGTGCGCTCATTGCTCACTGGGTGCTCGAGCACGCCGAGGGCGCTGTTGAACTGGTGCAACATGAAGGTAAAACGTGGTTGCATATTAACGATTACGAAGCATTGCGTGCGCTGTTCGCCCAACTGTTGGCCGAGGTGCAGCGTATCAAGAGCGAAGGCGATCTGGCTGCAGCCAAGGCACTGGTTGAACGCTATGCTGTGAAGGTTGATGCCCACTTGCTAAATGAGGTACATGAACGCTATGCTTCGTTACACATTGCACCTTATAAGGGATTTATCAATCCTGTATTAGAGCCCGTTTATGGCAAGGGTAGCGAGCGTAAGGTCATTGTCGATATTAAAGTGACATACACAGAAAGCTATGAACAACAGATGTTGCGCTATTCACGCGAATATTCTTTCTTGTAATCATCACTTTTTATAAAAGAAAAACTATGCATAACGAAAATACAGCTGTTGATGTGAACAGCCTGGTGAAAGAAATAAAGCAGTCGTTCAGGTTGTTTATGAATGGCGTGGCATCGCAATCGATGCGCGACAAAGGGCTCGCCTATAAAATTAATTGGGGTATACCTTTGCCACGTTTGCGCGACATGGCATCGCGTTATGAGCCCAGTGCCGCTTTGGCTACAGCTTTGTGGCAGAGCGATGTGCGTGAATGTAAGTTGTTAGCCATGATGCTGATGCCGGCTGATGCTTGTGACGAGACAACGGCAAAGCAATGGATGGCCGATTGTGCCAATCAAGAAATGGCTGAAATGTTGGCTTTTCATCTCTTGCAAAAGTTGCCATTCGCAGCACAACTGGTTGCAACATTGTTGCCCATAGCTGAAGGTGTTCAGTTGTTGTGCCTCTTTCAGCTTCTTTCACGATTGGTTATCAAAGGTTTTGTGGCCGATGAAGCGCTGGTAAACAGCTTGTCGGATAAGGTGATAGAAGCCTTTTCTGGCGAGGATGTTGCCTTGCGTCATGCAGCACTAAATTGTGTGCTCCGATGCGTTGATAGCGGTCAGCCAGCGTTCCTTTTGTTGCAAGAGAACCTTAAAAAGCATAAAATAGATATTTTTTGATAGCCATTAAGGGAAAATCTTAATAAAAAGTAGTAACTTTGTGCTGTGTTGGACGAAGGTGCTTTCTGCCAACGTTGGAGAGAGCTTATCATCTTTGACAACAGATATATTGAGTAAAAACATGCGCGTGTTTTCTTAACATCACGCCTCAATACTTATAGATAAATGAATACAGGTAAAGTAGATGTCTTGCTGGGACTCCAGTGGGGCGATGAAGGAAAGGGTAAAGTTGTCGATGTATTGACACCAAACTATGATGTAGTGGCTCGTTTTCAAGGCGGCCCTAATGCAGGACACACCCTCGAGTTTGAAGGCCAAAAGTATGTATTGCGCAGTATCCCCTCTGGCATTTTCCAGGGTGGAAAGGTGAATATCATCGGCAATGGTGTTGTCCTGGCTCCCGACTTGTTCATGGCTGAAGCCAAAGAACTGGAAAAGAGCGGACATGATTTAACAACCAGACTGCACATTTCAAAGAAGGCTCATCTCATTATGCCTACGCACCGTGTGCTTGATCGTGCGCTTGAAGCCGCTAAAGGAAAGAGCAAAGTAGGCACCACTGGAAAAGGCATTGGCCCGACCTATACCGATAAGGTGTCGCGTAACGGCTTGCGTGTTGGTGATATCTTTGAAAACTTTGAACAGAAGTATGCGGCTCATAAGGCTCGTCACATTGCCATGTTGGAGGCTCTCAACTTTACAGATTATGATATCACTGAGGATGAAAAGCGCTGGATGGAAGGTATCGAGTATATGCGTCGCTTCAAGATAGTTGATAGCGAGCACGAAGTAAACAACCTGTTGCGCGAAGGTAAGAACATTCTTTGCGAAGGCGCTCAGGGTACAATGCTTGATGTCGACTTTGGTAGTTATCCTTTTGTTACCTCATCAAACACTATCTGCGCTGGTGCATGTACTGGTTTGGGCATCGGTCCGAACAAGATTGGCGAGGTATATGGCATCATGAAGGCATACTGCACACGCGTAGGTTCAGGTCCGTTCCCCACAGAATTGTTCGACGAGACGGGTGCTGAAATTCGTCAGTTGGGTCACGAGTATGGTGCTGTTACAGGTCGTGAGCGTCGTTGCGGATGGATTGACCTCGTAGCATTGCGTTATGCTATCATGGTAAACGGTGTAACCCAGCTCATCATGATGAAGAGCGATGTGCTTGACAGCTTCGATAATATCAAGGCTTGCGTGGCTTATCGCAAGAATGGTGAAGAGTTTGATTACTTCCCCTACAACATTGAAGAGGGTATTGAGCCTGTATACAAGGAGATACCGGGATGGAAGACCGATATGACTAAGTTTACAAGTGAAGATCAGTTCCCACAAGAGTTTAACGACTATATCGAGTTCTTGGAGGCTGAACTTGAAACACCTATCAAGATCATCTCAATTGGTCCTGATCGTGAACAAACCATTGTAAGAAAATAATATTGTAAGCATATAATAATGTTGAGGGCTTTACTGATTGATTGTTTCTATAATTTGTAGAGCTTGCATGTCACATTATTATCTTATCCTTTCGCAAGGCATGACCATTCAATTCGTGTTATGTCTTGCGAAAGTTGTTAAAACACCAACTATATAAAAATGAATAAACCAGGAATACCCAAAGGCACGCGCGACTTCTCGCCCGTAGAGATGGCAAAGCGTAACTATATCTTCAATACTATTAAAGAAGTGTATGCCTTGTATGGCTTTCAGCAGATTGAAACGCCGGCTATGGAGTCGTTGCAAACCCTGATGGGCAAGTATGGCGAGGAAGGCGACAAACTCTTGTTCCGTGTGTTGAACTCGGGCGACTATATGAGCAAACTGTCTGACGAGGAATTGCAGGAGCGCAACTCGTTGCGTCTGTCGTCACGCATTTGTGAAAAAGGCTTGCGCTATGATCTTACCGTGCCCTTTGCGCGCTACGTAGTGATGCATCGCGAAGAGTTGCAGCTGCCTTTTAAACGATATCAGATACAGCCCGTATGGCGTGCCGATCGTCCACAAAAGGGTCGTTATCGCGAGTTTTATCAGTGCGATGCCGACGTAGTGGGTAGCGACTCGTTGCTTAATGAGGTAGAACTCATGCAGATTGTCGACACAGTCTTCACACGTTTGGGCGTTCGAGTGCAGATAAAGATTAACAATCGCAAGATATTGTCGGGCATTGCCGAGGTAATAGGCGAGCCAGAGAAGATTGTTGATATTACGGTTGCTATTGACAAACTTGACAAGATTGGTTTGGAGAGCGTAAACGCCGAGCTGCGTGCCGATGGTATTAGCGATGAAGCAATAGAGAAGCTTCAACCCATCATTGCTATGAGCGGAAGCAACGACGACAAACTGAAAACCATGAGCGATGTGCTGGCAGGTTCAGAAATTGGTATGAAGGGTGTTGAAGAAACACGCTTCATCCTTGATATACTGAAAGACACACTTGATAATGAGATTGAGTTTGACCTCACCTTGGCTCGTGGCCTTAACTATTATACAGGTGCTATTTTTGAGGTTAAAGCATTAGATTATGCTATTGGTAGCATTACGGGTGGTGGCCGCTATGATAACCTGACGGGCATTTTTGGCATGCCTGGTTTGAGTGGCGTGGGCATTTCGTTTGGTGCCGATCGTATCTACGATGTTCTTAATGGTCTTGACCTTTATCCAAAGGAGGCAGTTAACGGCACACGTTTGCTCTTCATCAATTTTGGCGAGAAAGAAACAGCCTATTGCCTTCCCGTTGTGAAGGCTTGTCGTGCAGCTGGCATCAATACAGAGATGTATCCTGACAAGGCTAAGATGAAGAAACAGATGGGCTATGCCAATGCTAAAGCCATCCCCTTTGTTGTCTTGGCTGGCGACAATGAGATGGCTGAAAACAAGGTTACGCTTAAAAATATGGAAACTGGCGAGCAGAAATTGGTAACAACCGAGGAACTGATTGCCATCGTGAAGTAATAAAATATTGAATGATAAATAGAAAGGAAGTGTACTTGGCAATAATAGTTTAGGTACACTTCTTTTTTTCATAACACGTACACCACTTATTTGAATAATAAATCACTGTAAACTATGACCCTACAATCGTTGCGTAAGTCAGCAGAATATATAATTGTGTTGTTGTTGTTGCCAGTTTTGGCTTTTCTGGTTCAATTCTTATTTGCACGTTGGAGTTCTCCGCTGTATTCTGACAATTACGACTTTGACCAATCCATCTTTTATGTGATAGGTCGTGCGTGGCATGACGGACATTTGCCTTATCTCACAGCGTGGGACAGCAAAGGTCCCATTATCTTTTTGGCCAATATGCTTGGCTATTGTATCGAGCCCAATATTAGAGGCGTATTTTGGTTGCAGTGCATCAATTTTTTATTAGTTTTGTGGGCAGCATGGCTCTGTTTGCGTCGTGTTACTACTGTGGCAAAAACGATGGTGTGTGTACTTCTGTTTTCGGCTGCATACATTATTATTAGTAGTGGTGGAAATCAGGTAGGCGATTATACGTTGGCACTGTCGGTGCTCACCGTGTTTTGTACCTATAGGTGGAGTGTGGCTCTGCAACAGGATGGGGTGGTGTCGCATCCTGCTCGTTATGCCTTTTTTTATGGTTTGTTTTTTGCGGCTTGTTTGTTATCACGTCTCACCAATGCTATGGTGCTCAGCACCTCTATAATGGTGATTGTCCTTGTGTTGGTGTGGCATCGTCGTTGGCAAAATCTGTTAAACAATGCCATTGCCTTTCTCCTTGGTTTTGCTTGTTGCTTTTTGCCGTTTGCTCTATATTTTTACAGTAATGATGTTTTCGCTGAGATGTGGTATGCTATGTTTTCTTATAATCTTGAGTATGCCTTACACTCACATCCCGTAGTCTTTGAGCAGATAGGTGTTCCTGTTGTTTATATGTTGTTTTATTTTATCTGTCTTTTGGCGGTTCCTATCTGGGTGCTGGCAGAGATTGTAGTAGAACGTAAAGGCAAGGCTATACTGTGGGTGTGGCTGGCCATTACTTTGCCTGTATTAGTATGGTTGTCTAAGAGTTATGCTAATGCCAACTATGTTATTTCTTATCTTCCTGTGCTGTTTGTTCCCGTGCTGCAGTTGATGGATAAAGCAATGAATAATGGTGCAGAAAAAGAAACAGGTCGAACCATACGTCGATGTGCGTTGGCCAGCATCGTATTAGTAGTTTTAGGAGGTTTTGCCAACTATGTGCGAGTGTTTCGTTCTTACGGACAAGAAGGGTTGCCTTTGCAAGAAGCGCAACGACAAATGGCGGCTCTCATCCCAAATAACGCCACGATGGTAGCATATAATTGTATGCCTTCAGTATATATCTATAATCAGAAATTGCCCGCTTGTCGTTTCTTTGTTTGTCAAGACTGGGCTATAGAGAATGGTGCTTCGTTGCGTGAAAAGGTGAGAAACGATTATGAAGAAACAATGGCCGAATGGGTGATGGTGTCAGACATCGACCATTGTGCTGTGCGCGATATCCTTATGCGTCGTTACCGTGTGGTAAAGGTAGACAAGGTTAACGATTTGATGTTGATGCAGCGGCTGAAATAACCCGCACCTTATCGTTATCTACCTTAAAATGAATGTCGAAGGTTTCAAAGACCATTCCATATACACGCTCTGCATCGTGATGATATTGTGGGCGTGGGTCAAGGGCCAGCACTTCTTTTAATGTGGTGGTAAGGGACGAACCTAACTGTTGTTCTACCTCTTGTGGTATGTCAACCTGTAAGGTCTTTATTTTGTCAAGACCAGTAAAGCCACTCCGAGCATCTGGAAAGGCATCGGCATAGGGCACGTAGGGCTTAATGTCGAAGATAGGGGTGCTGTCCATTAGGTCGGCTCCGCTAACATGAATAACAGGTCCTTCTGCACTGTCATACTCTATCTGCTCAATCTTCACGGCCGACAACCCGATATTATTGGGTCGGTATGGCGAACGCGTAGCCCACAAGCCCATACGTGTATTGCCGCCTAACACTGGCGGACGTACGGTTGTACCTGTGGCCTTGTGTTTATTGGCCGAAAACGCCCATATCAGCCAGAGATAATCAAAGCCCTCCATTCCACGCAAGGCTTCGGCATCGCGCCACTCGGGCGTAAACACTATTTTTCCTTGCAACGATTGGGCCAGTCCGCTTTGCTTGGGCAATCCGAACTTTGTTTTCAAGGGCGACTTGAAATAGGCGATAGGCGTTATCTCCATGATGAGTTTCGTTTTATTGAGTATTTTCTAATAGGCTGTGCTCATTTCGAATGATGAATGAAGTATAAAGCGCAGCCCATTATGTATTACGAATTGCAAATTATGATTTACGAATTATGTATTACGAATTGCAAATTACGAATTAGCTTTTCGCTTCTTCTAATTCTTCTGACAGTGTTTCCCATTGATCTACCATTTTATCAAGGGCCGCTTTTGTTTCAGTATATTCGTTGATGAGAGCCATGTCGGTAGCATGTTCAGGCTGACAGAGTTTCTCGTCCATCTCCTTTAGTTTGTTCTCTAAACGTTCAATCTCCTTTTCTGCTTCGTCAACAGCGCGTTCAATCTTTCTGATGCGCTTTTGTTGCTCCTTATGTTCGGCATAGCTTTGTTTGGCAGATGTGGTGGTACACTCTTCTTTGGCTGTGTTGGCTGTGTTGGCAGTGGCTTTATTGGTTTGTGCTGACAGTTGCACCTGCTCAATGCTTTCGGCATTGTGTGCCTGCAGATAGTCGTAAATGCCGCCAAGATGCTCTTTCACTTTGCCTCCACCAAACTCATATACCTTCGATACCAATCCGTCAAGAAATTCACGGTCGTGGCTTACAATAATAGCAGTACCATCAAAGTTGCGTATAGCCTCTTTCAGCACGTCTTTTGAAGGCATATCAAGGTGGTTAGTGGGCTCGTCGAGGATGAGCAGGTTCACAGGCTCAAGCAACAAGCGTATCATGGCCAGTCGGCTACGTTCACCACCACTCAGCACCTTTACTTTCTTTTCAGAAGCCTCGCCACCGAACATGAAAGCGCCCAAGATATCGTTGATGCGAAGGCGCACTTCACCACGTGCTACGCGATCAATGGTGTCGAACACGGTGAGCTCGCCATCCAGTAGTTGTGCTTGGTTCTGCGCAAAATAGCCTATCTGCACGTTTTGTGCTATCTTTAGCGTGCCGTTATATGCTATTTCGTTCATGATACATTTTACCAATGTTGATTTTCCCTCGCCGTTCTTACCTACAAACGCCACTTTCTCGCCACGTTTAATGGTGAGGTTTACGTTTGAGAAAACGGTGTGGTTGCCATAGCTTTTCTCTACCTCATCGCAAATGATGGGGTAGTCTCCACTTCGCAGACAAGGGGGAAATTTGAGGTGAAGAGCCGAGTTGTCGACCTCATCAATTTCAATGGGTACAATCTTTTCTAACTGTTTGATACGGCTTTGCACCTGAACGGCCTTTGTGGGTTTATAGCGGAAACGTTCAATAAAGTCTTTGATGTCGGCTATTTCTTTTTGCTGATTTTCGTAAGCCCGTAGCTGTTGTTCACGGCGTTCAGCCCTCAGTGTAACATATTCGTTATACTTCACCTTATAGTCGGTAACCTGTCCACAAGTAATTTCCAGGGTGCGGTTTGTAACGTTGTTGATGAAAGCGCGGTCGTGGCTCACCAGCATTACTGCCTTACTGCTTTGTTGCAAGAAACGTTCCAGCCACTGAATACTTTCAATATCCAGGTGGTTGGTAGGCTCGTCAAGCAGTAGCACATCGGGGCGACGCAGCAATATTTTTGCCAATTCGATACGCATACGCCAACCGCCACTAAACTCGGAGGTGGGGCGGTCGAAGTCGGTCTTTAAAAAACCTAAACCTGTTAGCGTGCGCTCTATTTCTGCCTCATAGTTTTCGGCCCCCATCATCATATAGCGGTCGTGTTCGTTGGTAAATTTCTCTACCAGCTGCATATAGCTTTCCGATTCGTAGTCGGTGCGCGAAGCCAGTTCTTCGTTCAGTTTGTCAACCTTTGCTTTTATCTTATCGATGTCGGCAAACGCCTTCTGTGTTTCCTGTCGTACGGTGGTGTCGTCTTGCAGGTTCATTACCTGTGGCAGATAGCCAATGGTGGTGTCGGTAGGAATGGCTACATTGCCCATAGTGGGCTTTTGCAGTCCAGCTATTATTTTTAGCAATGTCGATTTTCCTGCGCCGTTTTTTCCTACCAGTGCAATACGGTCTTTATCGTTAACAACAAAGCTGACATCGTGGAACAATGGCTTGACGCCGAACTCCACTTTGAGGTTTTCAATAGAAATCATTTTATGTTTATACTTCTGTCTTTATTTTTCCACAACTTTCTTCATCGAGAGTTCTGAAATTTGGCAGTCGGGATTTATTTTTGCCTTGATAATATACATGTTTTTTGTTTCGCTGCCATCGGTGCCTTTTAACACCTGTGCAGCTGTAAAGTTGACGGTATATTCGTATTGAGTGTCGCCAATTTCTTTTTTGCTGATTTTATAGTCGGCCATCGACATCCATGTCATGCTGGCCACGGTGGGCTTGTACAGTTTTTGCATGAAGGTTACCACGTCAGAGCGGGTAGCGTCGGGCTTGTTGAGGAACGACGTCATCAGTGGCGATACGGTGCTGGTAAGCAGCTCTTCGTCTTTGCTGTTCAGTGCGTTGAAAAAGTTGCGGAAAGTGCCATTGATGGCCTGTTTCTCTTCAGGCTGTACAGTTTGTGCGTTCAGTCCTTTTACCGCTTCGTTAGCCTCGTTGATATATTCGCCTGTGGGGTGAGCTTCAATATAGGCTTCCATCGCCTCTACGCTACCTTCGGCTTGCGCTGTGGCCCAGTCGATAGAGTCGATTTTATGCATGGCTTGTGCCTTGAAGGGCGAGTCGGGGTGCTGTTCAAGATATTGCTGCAGCGCGCTTTTTGTGCCTGTTACCACAGCGTTTGTCCAGTCTTGTCCCATTTGTTTAATAAGGGTGAGATGTGCCTGAATAGAGTCGATGTGCGCTTCGGGTGCATCTTTATAGGTGTCGAGATAGCTTTGTAGCACCATGGGGTCGCTACTGCTCATAGCATACTCGTAAGCCTCGCTTTCTTTGTTGCTCTGTGCGTTGCTATAAAAAGCATAGCAAATGGCTACTGCTACCACTGCCACGACGAGTGAGATGAGCACGATGCGCATTTTGTTTTTTGAAGAGGTGTTGGGCTCTTTCTCGTCGTTTATTGTGTTATCGCTTGCGGTAGTTGCCGATGTGGTGGGTGCTGCCGTGTTTGTTGAAGGTGTGGGTGCGCCTTCTTCTTGCAGGGTGGCTCGAGTGGTAAGATGATGACACTTAGGACATTCGGGTTCGTTCTTCAGATATACATTGCCACATTGTGGGCATGTAATAATGTGACCAGCTATTTCGATGCCGCAAGCGGGGCAAACAGGTGCTTTGTCGCTAACAGCGTGTCCACATTCAGGACATTTAATCATTGCCATATTTTTGTTTCCTTTCTTTTTTATTTTGTTATCCGTTTTTATTTAATCTCCCATTTAGCGTTGATAACGTATCTCTCGCAAGCCATGTTTACCCATAAAACGGCTCTTGTCTACATATCCGTTGATTCCGTTGATGCGTCCTTTACCCGTATATTGCCACATGGTAATGTCGCGATCGTCGATGAGTTCTGGTTCGCGCGTGGTATATTGTGCAATCATTAGCGGATAGCCATTAATCTTTCCTGCCAAATAATTGTTATAAAAATTGGTAAAGGTGTATAGCAAGGGCTTTTGGTGATATGCTTTGGTTACCATATCAAGAAATTTGAGTAACGAGTCGCAAAACTCGTCAGTATTAAGCCTACTTTTCGTTTCAATGTCAATCATGGGTATAAGGTCTTGGTCGCGTGGCTTGCATTGTGCCTTAAAGTTTTCAAGCTGTTTCTTCAGTTCGGTCTTAGGGCGGAAGAAATGATATGAGCCCACTTTCAAACCATAACGATGTGCCAAATTGATGTTTAGTTGATACATTTGGTCAATGTTGTCGCCGCCCTCAGTAGCTTTTAAATATACGTATGCCATTTTCGAATTGTCGCCAATGGTTTCCCAAAACACCTCACCTTGATAGTGGCTGAGGTCAATGCCATGAATGTGTGTGCAGGTGTCTTCGCACTGTACGTTGAGGTTGTCTTGTGCCACTGCGTATAGGGGCAACATCATGAAGAGTAATAATATATATTGTATTGAATACAAACCAAATTTTTTCATACGTGCAAAGTTACTGCTTTTTCTTGAAACGACGTTAGAAATAAGACAGAAAATAGGCGAGGGGTGTACAGCGAGCCATTGCTCACGGAACACCCCTCGTCGTTTAATGTATCAGTATGGTTTATGCCGATTTATCTTTAGTGTGGGTTTAGCACACTTTGTGCGAACCCTGGCTGATGACAACGTCAATAACTTTAGGCTCTTTGCCATATTTGGCTGAATATTTAGCCTTGGCGTCAGCGATAAACTTATCGTACAGTTCATCTTTCACCAGGTTGATGGTGCATCCGCCGAAGCCACCGCCCATGATACGGCTACCTGTTACGCCGTTTTCTTTGGCAATGTCGTTCAAGAAGTCGAGCTCTTCGCATGATACCTCATACTCTTTGCTCAAGCCCTCATGTGTTTCATACATCTTCTGGCCTACAGTTTCATAGTCGCCAGCGTTCAGAGCGTCGCATACAGCCAGCACGCGATCTTTCTCGCCCAGAACAAAGTGAGCGCGCTTGTAGTCTTCTTCGCCTATCTCGGCTCTTACCTCGTCAAGCTGCTCCCATGTGCAGTCGCGCAGAGTCTCAAATTTTGCTTCAGGATGCTTAGCGGCAATGTGTTTCACAACGTTTTCGCAGCTGTTGCGGCGGTCGTTGTAGGGTGAGCCTGCCAGCTCGTGTTTTACGCAAGAGTTGAGCAGCACCAGTTTATAGCCAACGGGCTTGAAGGGGAAATATTCAAATTCGCGGCTGCGGCAGTCAAGACGCATCAAGCACTCTTCTTTGCCAAACACGCTGGCAAACTGGTCCATGATGCCACAATTTACGCCACAGTAGTTATGCTCGGTAGCCTGTCCGGCCAGCGCCATATCCCACTTGCTCACCTTGTTATCGCCAAACAAATCGTTCAGAGCAAAGGCGAAGCAACTTTCTAAGGCTGCCGATGACGACATACCAGCGCCTAAAGGCACATCACCAGCAAATGCGGTGTTGAAACCTTTTACGTCGACACCCAGCTTCTTCATTTCTTGTACGATGCCATAGATATAGCGTGCCCAGCTGGTGCGTGGACCCTCAGGGTCGTCAATCTTAAATTCTACGCGGTCTTTCAAGTCGATGGCATAGCACATTACAGTGTTTGTTCCGTTAGGGCGTACCTCGGCCATAATGCCTTTGTCAACAGCACCGGGGAACACGAAACCACCGTTATAGTCGGTGTGCTCGCCAATAAGGTTGATACGTCCTGGAGAAGTGTAGATATTTCCTGTCTTTCCGTCAAAATGTTTGATAAAACGGCTTCTTACGAATTCGATATCCATAATAATAAGTGTGTTTAAGTGTGATTAATAATATATAGTAATAAAAAGGGGCTTCGATAGTAATATCAATGGCTTGCTGCCCAGCATGTAGCGGGCTGCAAGCCATTGTGTGTTTTGTGATTGATTATTCTACAGGAATGTCTTTGTTTACATTCTTGCATCCTACGAGGCTGTAGTAGAGAATGTAAGCGAGCATGGCGATAACGAGCCAATAGCTTGCAATGTAGCCAGCTTCGTTAGCTATGAGGTTCTGGATGAACGGCATAACGCCACCACCTACAACCATGGTCATAAAGAGGCCAGAAGCTGCTGCTGTATATTTGCCCAAACCCTCAACAGCGAGGTTGAAAATGCCACCCCACATTACTGATGTGCAGAGACCGCAGAGCACGATAAACAGACATTTTACAGGAACTCCTGATGTCATGATGAAACCATCTGAAACGCTATATGCGGGCATGCTCATTGTGAGGTCGCCAGGCAAGAAGATGGTGATAAGCAGCAGTGCGATAGCTGTTGTTGTAACGAAAAGCATTTGTGAACGTGTAGATACCTTTCCACTGATGATAGAGCTTGAGAAGCGTCCTACAAGCATCAGCATCCAATAGATGGCAGCGATAGCACCACCAATAGCAGCACCGTTAGCAAGACCTACGCCACCAGCCGACACGGGCTGTGCCAAATAGAAGGTGAGCTGTGAAGGGATGCCTACCTCAATACCTACATAGAAGAAGATAGCAATGATGCCAAGCAAGGTGTGACGGAATGCGAGCGGAGAGTGCTCCATAACTTCCTTCTTCTCTCCTTCTTTATGGAGGTGTGGCTCAGGAATGGTTGCGAAAGCAATGATGATGATTGATACTGCAAACACGCCCATAGCAATGAACAGCAACGGAGAAACGTCGCTCATGGCGGTATCCTTGGTTACGCTACCAATGAGGGCACCCACGAAGAGAGGAGTGAGGGTAGCTGAAAGCGAGTTGAGCGAGCCACCCGTCTGGATAAGCTGATTACCGCGGTTGCCACCGCCACCCAGCAGGTTAAGCATGGGGTTAACAACGGTGTTAAGCATGCATACGCAGAAGCCACAGATGAAAGCACCAATCAGGTAGATAACAAGGTTAAGCATGATGGCCTCTCCCTTAATAGTGATGGCTACGGTGTCGGCACCAACGATGCTTGATACATACTGCACGCCAAGACCAATGAAGCCGATGGCCATTGCCAGGATGGCAGTTTTCTTGTAGCCAATCTTTGTAAGCATGATACCAGCAGGAATACCCATAAAGAGGTAAGCCAAGAAGTTCATCATGTTGCCCATCATTCCTGCCCAAGCATACTGGTTGCCCCAGATGAGGCCGAAGGGTGCTGCCAGGTTGGTTACGAACGAAATCATGGCAAAGAGAAACATCATCACAATAATGGCAATGATGCTACTTTGTTTTGTTGAGTTATTTCCCATTTCTTTTGTTTTTTTGATTTTGGTTTTATTAATGTTAATGTGTATTTACTTCGTTTCGAATGATACGCAGTTATGCCTCTACCCCAAAGCGATAGATGGTTTTTTGCGTATATTGACCACCAGGCTCGAGCACTACAGAGGGGAAATAGGGGTGGTTGGGCGAGTCGGGGAAGTGTTGTGCCTCGAAACAGATGGCGCTGCGACGTGGGAAGGTGGCTCCGTTCTGACCTTTGTAGCCATCGGCCCAGTTGTCGGTATAAACCTGTACGCCAGGCTCGGTGGTAAACACCTCCATGGTGCGTCTGCTTATGGGCTCGGTAATCTTGGCAGCAAAGCTCAGTTCGCCTTCTTCTTTTTTGTTTAGCACAAAGCAGTGGTCGTATCCGGCACCGTTCTTTATCTGTTCGTTGTCGGCATCAATATCTTGTCCCACAGTTTTGGGTTGTCTGAAATCGAAGGGAGTGCCTTTTACAAAGCGTATTTCGCCAGTAGGAATTGAGGTTTCATCGATAGGCAAATAATAGTCGGCATTAATCTGGCAAACCAAATTGTCGATGGTGGGGGTGGGGTTTGCAATGCCTGCCAGCGAGAAGAAACCGTGGCTTGTAAGGTTAATAATTGTTTTCTTGTTTGTTGTGGCCATATATTCTATGCCCAACTCGTTGTCGTCGTTAAACGAATATACTACGGTGACGCGCACCTCGCCCGAGAAGCCTTCCTCGCCATAGGGGCTTACATATTTTAAGACCAGTGTGCTGTCGTTCATCTGCAGTGCGTCCCAAACCTTGGCGTTGAAGCCTTTCTTGCCGCCGTGCAAACTGTTGGGACCGTTGTTGATGGGCAACTGATAATGCTTGCCGTGCAACTGGAACTTGCCTTTACAGATGCGGTTGCCATAACGGCCTATCAAGGTTGAGAGGTAAGGCTCGGGCGACTCTATTACATCTTTAATATTGTCGTGTCCTTGAATAACGTTAGCGTGTTTGCCATCTTTGTCAGGTACCATGATAGCAACGATGGCTCCGCCATAATTTGTGATGGCTACTACGTTGCCGGCATTATTCTTCAGAAAGAACAAATCGGTGCTCTTTCCGTTTATTGTGGTTTGAAAGTCGGCACGTTTCAAACCACACAGCTTTTCTGTGTCTGTTAAGTTTGTCATAAGTAATATGTTTTTAGTTATATCTTATGTTCTTGCAAAGTAACTGAAAAAAAACGAATGTCACAAATGAAACATAGGAAAAAGTATTTTTATGCGCGTTAAAAACCGTTAACCGTTGTTCGGTTTCCATCCTTTCCATTGCATTTCTTTATGTAAACGTATATTTTATGTATGCTTTTATACCATTATTTGAACATGGTAGGAACAACGCCAAATACTTGAAAATGGTGCCAAACAATTAGAAATAATATTGAGCTGCAAGAAACAACGTTGAACTACTTTGTCCCTTCGTTTAATACAATAAAAAAGTTGTCCTTGTTGTTCATTTGTTGTTCAATGTTGTTGGGCCTCTCTTGTCTTTCGAAATTGTATATTTATGCAAAAGACGATGTTGGTTGGGTAAAATTGCATAAATATTCAATTTGTCGAATTTACATTCGTTAGTATAATAAATGTGAAAAATGTGATAAATCGAAAGTAATGTCATGTGACTTGCTTTCACTTTTCAAAGTTGATACTCCTCATTTGAGAAACCAAGGGTTTTAGATCGTGAAACCAAGGGTTTCAGGCTGTAAAACCAAGGGTTTCACAACGCGAAACCAATGCTTTCAGACTGTAATTTGATGCCTTTTACAAACTAATCTCAATGCTGTATATTTATGCAGAAAAGTGAATAAATATGCAAAGTGAAAAAGAACGGTGTAAAAACACTTTTTATGAAGTTTTGATGGTTAATAGCTATGAAATATGTTTTCGTTTTATTCCCTTATTTTGAGTAAGTATGTTTTTCTTACTGTCTATTTATAAATGCAGTCTAAATTCCAGCAATTAATATTAATTAGTGTTAAGAAATAGGGGGTAATGTGCTACGTATAACTTAAAAACTTAACTTTGCAAAAGTTAAATCCACCAAAACCAAAGGGTTATGTACATAGGTGGAAATATTCTGTATTTTCGTTGTATTAATCATCAACCCCATTTTTAATATGAAGACAATAAAGTATTTATTATCGTTTATTTTGGTATTTTTCTCCTTCTTGTTTTGTTTGACCTCGTGCTCAGATGGTAACGATGATATTGATGGTGAGCTTGATGACACTGAGCTCGCTTATCAGTATTTTGAGGCAAAGGGAAAAATGAGGTGGGATTTCTCAAAGATGACCCAAGCAGATGTGAATTTGATGTTAAATGGCACTTGGAGTAGGCAGTGGATAATTAGCGCCAATAATGATACTACGTTGAATCGTAAAGATTTGATTGAAATAACACAAGATGCTGCTTTTACGTTAACAAAGGAAAAGGAGAGATATTATTATCGAGTTAAAAACGTAAAACTGGATGATAAATGCGTGTTCTTTACGCTTGATAACGACTCTGTTATACGATACGACAGTATCTTTTGGAGTACATTTGATTGTAGCTTGATGTCTACAAGTAAAGATGGTACACACTATGTAGATACTAGACTCGGTTGGTGGAAATCGGATGATGCATATCGTTGGTGCAGTAGGTGGTTTAAGAAGAAATAACGGGGTAGCCCTTGTCTAAGTTATTAAAAAATAATAAATCGAATCACTAGTGTCCGGATAAAATCTCAGAAGAGGTAACCCTCTATATATTGAGACT
>USAI01000010.1 GCA_900552675.1 uncultured Prevotella sp. | reverse complement strand
CCCAGCGCTTCTAAATAGATAACCATCTGCTGGAGGACGGGGCGCGGAGACCACCGTCCTACTTGGATAATTCATGGATTAATAAAACAACAACGGCACTAAGCCTTGCCACCAAATGTGGTGACGTGTGCTCAGTGCCGTCGCTTTTATTTTCTTTACGGGTTACTCTATGGGACTAAACTGGTCTTTACCTACGCCGCATAGCGGACATTCAAAGTCGTCGGGCAGATCTTCAAAGGCGGTGCCAGGCTCAATGCCGTGCTCAGGGTCGCCTACCTCGGGATCATACTCCCAACCACAAACGTCGCATACATACTTTTTCATACTTTTTTGCTCCTTTCTTTATAACTTTATACAATGCAAATATATCACTTTTTTTGTTCAATAGCAATACTCATCAACACTTTTTACACATCTTAACAGGTCGTTATGGTATCGTAACTATTTGGCGATTGGTGCAAGCAGAGTCTTCAAGGCAAGGTCAGCAGCAGCAATCTGCGTGTCTGAGTATTCCATATATAACAATTAAAAGCCCCGAAGCCGGAGCTCCGAGGCAGTTGTCAAAATAATAAGTTAAGTGCGCCGAAAGCTCTAACGGCGACTTGGTGTTCAATTAAACGGCGCATTTGTAGCCGGAGCTTTTATATTGTCTGCTGCATGACGTATGCGGTCAGCGAGGTCGTTGAGGGCACAATATAAATTTTCTGCCTCTTCGGGAGTGAAACCACCTACGCCACCATTTCCGTCTATGCCATACATTTTCTGCTGAAACCACGAAACCGACTTGTCGAAGTAAGTGCGTGAAATCTCGCGCCATGACACAGCAAGGTAAATGTCACGCATACGCTTCTTCATATCGGTTATCTTCTCTTGCTTCTGTCTTGCTACTGTTTCCATAACGTTATCTTTTTATATTACTGAACTATCGCATGTGCTTAATAGACACATTTTCAATCGATTATTTTCTCTGACAAGCGTCGCCGAAGGCGGCGAATATCCATAACCGCTGGTGAAGAGAGCGAAGCGAACGTAACCTGCGGTTTCACAGCAAGATAACAAAACGTCCTCGAAGAGGGCGAACACAAGCAAGCTATGCAAATATTCCGTATGTTCGCCCTCTTCGAGGACGATTTTACTATCATTTTTTGAACCGCAGGCTTCGCTGCCTTCGGCAGCTCAACCAACGGTTATGGATATTCGCCGCCTTCGGCGACGCTTGTTTGAGATATTTTCATATTTTAAATGCGAAAGTTCAATTATATTATTGAACAATGTAAAGGTACTAATTTTTTGGAGAGTATGTAAATAATTTACTAACTTTTTTGTTAGTAAATGAGAAAAACATCAAAAAGCCTCTTAATGGTGGCTTTTTACCTCTTGCCCTCTTCTCGATAGCTGTAGTAGCCTGTTGCCGTTACGATGACATGGTCAACACCCTAACAAATAATGTTTAAAACGGGTTGTTACATCGTAAATAGTAAAGACATTGCCTGTTAATAAGAAATGATAGCAAACATATCGTCTCAGTACTTGGTGGAGATTACTGCAGTACTTGGCCGAGATTACTGCAGTACTTGGGCCAAGTACTGGCGCAGTATTTTTAGGGGGAAAACGTCACTATAGTTATTGGGGCACGCTAAAGGAAAAGAAAGTGTGGTTAGCATGGCAATAGTGTATATGTATCATAAATAACCTTGATAGGCTATATCATAGGTATCTGCTTGTTTATGTTGTTATGTTTGTAACAAAAAAGTTAACAAAAAGTTTGGTAGTTGCTAACCTTTTGTTTAATTTTGTTTTATCTTAAAGTAAGATGATTTGTAATTTATCTTGATTTTGTTTCATGATGCATGAAATTAAAATAAATGAAAAAGAACTATTTGTAGCCTTCGGTGCGTGACGCATCGAAGGCTTTTCTTCTTTTACAACTCCTGCTTCTTTAGGAAATCTCTAAGATGCAGATGTTTGATGCCATCAATATTCGTATCGCCATACATGCGGTCCATCGACACTACATATTTAGGATGACTGTCTTTTATCATTCGCAGATTGCCAAATTCGCGTTCTATAGTATCTTCCGAGGCAAGCATGTAGCACACCTGTATATATATAGTGCTACCTTGTTTCTCGGCTACAAAGTCGATTTCAGCCTTATAAAGCATACCTATATAAACAGTGTAGCCTAATCGTAGCAAATGTTGGTACACAACATTCTCCATCACTTTTTCAATATCAAAGTTTCTATTTCCGCCTACGATGTGGTTGCGCAAGCCTAAGTCTTCAAAATAGAAGCTATCGCCCATCTCAAATATTTTCTTGCCATGAATATTATATCTATTCACACGATTGATAATATAGGCATTGCAAAGGTATTCAAGATAGTTGAGAACCATGTTGGTGGAGGCTTCTGTGTTTTGTGATTTCAATACCCCAACTATACTTCTGGCTGAGAATTGTTTACCAATATTATCACCAATAAACCTTACCAACGTGCGTAGAAGAGGTACATTACGTATATTTTCACGTTCAATAATATCGCGCAAAACAATGGTATTGACCACATTCTCTAAATAATCGTTCACTAAGTCGGTGTTCTCAAGTCCTAACTGGCGCAACTGTGGCAAGCCACCATATTGTAAGAACTGGTTAAGCGTTTCGTCGCTGTCGTGCAAGTTATGAAATTCGATAAACTCTTCATAATCGAGCCCATGTATATGGTATCCTATATATCGCCCGCGTAGACGTGTTGAGAGTTCACTCGATAACATCTTGGCATTGCTACCTGTCACCATGATTTGACACGATTCATCCGACTGCAAACTAAGGATTGCTTTTTCAAAATCTTGAATTTCTTGAACCTCGTCAATAAAGAGATAATTGTCTTTTGATGTATCAAGTCGTGTAACAACATACTGTTCAAGGTCTTTGTAATTTAAGATATCGGCAAAAGCAGTCTTCTCCATATCAATATAAATAACATTGTTATGGCTGTCTTTAGCGTATTTTTCGTATATACATCGCATAATACAACTTTTACCCACACGACGCTGCCCAGTAAGAGCCACTACCATGCCCTTACCAAACATGCGCTCAATACGCTCTGAATAACCCTGACGCTCTAATAATATTTGTTTCATATACTCAACACTTTTTGCAAAAATAATAAAAGTGTTGAGTATACGCAACACTTTTGCAGAAAACATTCAAAGTGTTGCGTATATTTAACACCTTTGGTCAAGAAGAATGATGTGTTGTGGTAAAACAAAACTGCGCACTAACCTCAACGGCCAATGCGCAGCGTATGAATAAAAGAGTGAATTGTTATATAATATTATTCGAGTTAATGAATTACTAATCTTATTGTGTCACAATCTTATTATGTCGTTTTGTTATTTCTTGCCCTCTTTTTTCCAGTAGCGCTCAATATCTTCGAGCGACATACCAGCTGTTTCGGGCACCATACGCCACATAATGAGCATGTAGGGCACGCACATCACGGCAAAGAGCAGGAAGGTGCCAGTGGGGGTGAGGTTGGTAAGCATCCAGGGTGTGAGCTGACCAATGAGGTAGGTACCTATCCATAGCGAGAGGCCTGCAATGCTCATGGCCAAACCGCGCACCTTGTTCGGATACATTTCTGACAACAGCACAAACACCACGGCGCTGATGCTGATGGCGCAACAGAACACGTAAAGCAAGAAGAAGGTGAGCATGAAGTAGACCGAGAGGCCCATCGACTGCTGGAACTTGAAGTAGAAGGCGATGAGCACCAAGCATGCTATCATGCCCGACACGCCATAATAGATAAGCTTTTTGCGGCCTACGCGGTCGATGATGAACATGGCTATGATGGTGGTGACGGTGTTTACCACGCCCACCAGCACTTGGCAGAACAGCGGGTCGGTCATGCCAGCGTCTTTAAAGATTGAGGGGCCGTAGTAGAGCACGGCGTTCACACCCATAAACTGTCCTAAGATGGCTATGCACACGCCAATAATCACGGCCTTTAAGATGCCTGGGTTGAGCAGTGTGCGCCACTCGCTCTTCACCTCTGATGATATCATTGAGCGGGTATCGTCAATCTGCTGTGTCACGGCTTCGGGCGATGTATACATCTTGCCGTAGATGCCGCTGGCACGCTGGGCGCGGTCTTTGATGATGAGCCAGCGCGGGCTTTCAGGTATCACCATAATGATGATGAAGAAGAACAGGGCGGGCAACGACTCCATACCCAACATTCCGCGCCACACCTCGTTTACAAAGATGAGGCTCATCCATCCCTCTCCGGGCTGTGTGTTGAGCGAGTGGTTGAGCAACAGATAGTTGACGAAATAGGCGGCCAAGAAACCCACGGTTACTGCCAGCTGGTAGAGCGACACCATTTGTCCGCGATAGCGTGTGATGGCTATCTCTGAGATGTAAACGGGAGCCACAATGCTGATGATGCCAATGCCCACACCGCCAATGATGCGGTAGGCCACCAGCGTGGTAAACGAGAAGGAGATGGCGCAGCCCGCTGCCGACACGGTGAACAGTATGGCCGAGATGAACATGGTGGGCTTGCGACCCAAACGGTCGCTCATGATGCCTGCCACTGATACGCCAGCAATAGACCCTATGAGGGCGCAACCTACATACCAGCCTTTGTTAATGTCGTCGAGCTGAAACTGCTCGGTTACCTGGTCAATGGTGCCAGATATTACGGCTGTGTCATAGCCAAAGAGTAAGCCACCGAGGGCTGCCACTAAGGCAAGGAAAAAGACGTAGCCGAGATTTACGTTGTTTTGCATTTTCTGTTTTGTTATGAGAGAATGTGTTAAATGTTAAAATATTCTTTGTAGCGGTCGTACAGGTGTCCTGCCTGCAGATAGGCCGATTGCGGACTCATGAAGTGTGAGAACTCGAAGGTGATGGCTTTGTCGTAGCCACAACGCTTGGCAGCCTCGAGCTTCAGGCGCAGTTTATCAAACTTGATGGGGAGGAAGTTGATGGGCATATCGCGGTCAAAGGTCTCGGCATTGGTCCAGCACTGCATGCCGTAGCGGTCGGCCAACTTCTTATTCACTGAGAAGAAGGCGTCGAGCTCGTCATAGTCGATGTGTCCGTCCTGGAAGGCGCAAGCGTCTACCACGTCGTGTATGCCATCAAATATTTCGTTCCATTCGCGCTCGTGCTGTTCTACGCTCACGGCTTGTTCGTTGGTCATCTTGCCTGTGCCCATTACGGCCTTCTTACCATCAATCCAGGGCGAGATAAATACGGGCAGACCACCCGAGATGTCTTTACACTGTTTGCCAATGGTGTGGAAGGTTTTAACAGCGCCCTTTGTGGCACGGCTTATCTCGGTGCTGATGTACCAGCCCTTGAAGCTCTTGTGATGGCCATACATTTTCCATACCTCGTCAATAACATAGCGGTTGTCTTCAATCTCGTGTGTCATGTCGCCAGTGTCCCAGTAGTGTCCCGAGTCGTACAGACCGAAGAAGAACTTCATGTCATACTTATCGGCCAGGCGCAGATACATATCAATCAAGTCGACTGAAGGCATATAGCAGCCTTTCTTCAACAGATAGGGTGAGGGATAGGTGATAAACTTGCGATAGCCTGAGCGGATGACGATGACGGTGTCGATGCCAATGGCTTTCATGTATCGGAAGTCGAGGTCCCACTCTTTCTCGCCCCAGTTTTGGTGCGGTATGTCGTGCGAAATTTCGTCGAGGAAGGTACCTGTAATTTTCAAACCATTAGCCTTAGGCACAATCAGGCGGCTCTCGTTGCCAGTGCCCTCTATCTTTGTCTTGCGTGGCTTAACGGTTTGTGCGTTAGTAGCTTGCAGCAATGTGGGGGCTGCCACTGATGCGGCGCAGCCTACAGCCAATTTCTTTAAAAAGTCTCGTCTATCCGTCATAGTTATGATTGATTATAAATTTTTATTTAATACCTTGTGTCGTGCCATGAGGCAAGCACCTATCAGGCCCGCCTTGTTGGTAAGCGTTGATGTGGCGATGATTGAGTCTTCGTTCACCACGTTGAGCGAATATTTCTTGATGCCCATGCAGATGGGAAGGGTGAGATAGTCGCCCGTAACCGACAGGTCGCCACCTATGACCAGCATATCGGGGTTGAACACGTTGATGATGCCTGCCAGATTGATGCCCAGCTCTACGGCTACCTCTTGCAGCTTTTCAATGCTCAGCACGTCTTCGCGGGCAATGGCATCGAGAATGTCGTCGAGGGTGAGCGTTTGCTGTGGGTTCTTGCGGTCAGATAATATCGAGGCAGCGCCGTCGGCAATGGCTTTGGCCATCTTGCGTTGCAAGGCCCATCCCGAGGCTTCGGTCTCCATGCAGCCTGTCTTTCCGCAGTGGCAGATGATGTCGTTGTTGTAGATGTGCATGTGTCCTATCTCGCCTGAGTATCCACTCTTGCCCAGATACATCTTGCCATCGTTGATGATGCCTATGCCTATGCCCCAACTAATGTTTACAAACACCACATTGCGGTAGCCACGGCAGCAGCCCTTCAGCCACTCGCCATACAGCATGCAGCGGGTGTCGTTGTCAATGCACGACGGTACGCCTATGCTTTGCGTTAAGGCATCGGCCAGGGTGGTGTCGAGACAGGTAAAATAGTTGTGCGTTTTGCCCTCGGTGGGTTTTACGCGTCCGCCCACGCTCATGCAGGCTTCAACAATATTGTCGCGTGCTATGCCCGATTCTTCGATGAAGGCGTTCACCTTATCGGTAAGAGACTGAAAGCATGCCTCGGTGTTCTCATATTCGTATGAAATATTACATTCGCTATATACAATATCGCCGCAAAAGTCGGTGATGGCAAGGTTCAGGCGATCGTGACCAGTGTCGATGCCCAGAAAATAGCCCGCAGTGGCAATGAGGCTATACACCCTGGGGGCGCGGCGAGCATAGTTGTCGCGTTTGCCTACCTCTTGCACCAGCTCCATGTCGATAAGCTCGTTTAGCGACTTAGTGGTGTAGGGTATGCTTACGCCCAGTGCGGCCGACAGTTCGGCTATGGTTTGTTCGCTTTTCTCAAGCAACAGATTGATCATGGCTGTTTGCATAGCCGTGCGCTCTTTATCAAAAAAAATTCTTGTCATAATGGTTACTGGTTTAATGTTACAAAGATTTTTTCTTTTATTGAAATAAAAAACTTACTCTGTTGCAAAGATATCGAATAGTATTTGATGTCTTGTAAATAATCGCGTTAATTTATTGTAATTATAAAAATAATTTGGCTTATTCCCAACATTAAATAAATTGTGGCTGTTTATTTATTGTTTTTTGCAACGATAACGCCAGGGGGCTCAATGCTGTATCGGTATGGCCATTCCCATAGAAAACAAGAAAAAGGGGAAGAGCAAATCTACCCTATGGCCAGCTAAAACCCTGATAGTGGTCATGGTGGCATATTCACGCCATGCATTAAGCAAATTTTCTCTTTCCCCGTTCTTCATCTCAAATCTTTTTTATTAACCTAATTCTCTTCTTCTACCTGTTTTCTTTTAAGAGAGTGTGCCGCCCTGTTTTATGACGACACACCTCTCAAAAAACAAACCAATCATTAACCTTATATATATTCTTACTGATTAAGTTTTCGCACGTATCTAAGTTATCACTAGCGCCACCGCCCACCATTAGCAGATGGGTTTCACGGGTGGCAGTGTTTGCTCGGGCAAAACTGTTACCCATTGTTAGCATAAGGCTCGCTATGCATATAATATAATGTATAAGACATTTTGGGCTTGTCATTGTCTTCTCTCTAATAGGTTTTTTATTATTAATGGGTTTTATGGTGGCAAATTTAAATATTAAACAAGTTGTGTGCAAGTTTTTATAAAATTAAATACAATTATTAATATAAATAACGCAATTAAATTGCTAAATACGTTATAAAACATTATTAAACATATTTATTTAACCGTTATGCCCGTTTATTATCCTGTTTTTGTTAACTTTGCCAAAGCTTATTGATGCGCATCTTTTTTTTAAGATAATGCCATCGTTTTTATAGGCAATCATAAACTATACCTATTTTTATTATATGTTATAACATGAAACGTATATTTTTATTAGCCGCTTTGGCCATCAGCATGGCCACCACCTGTCTGGCAAACGGAAAAGCAAAAGTAGTAGCACATCGTGGATTTTGGGCAACTGAAGGTTCGGCCCAAAACTCTATTCGTTCCTTGGTAAAGGCCGACTCGATAGGGTGTTGGGGTTCAGAGTTTGACGTGTGGATGACACAAGACGGCAAACTGGTGGTAAACCATGACGACAATATTAATGGTATTGTTATTGAAACAAGCACCTCGAAAGAGGTAACGGCGCAAAAACTGGCCAATGGCGAGCACGTGCCTTATCTTTCTGCCTATCTTGATGCCTTTCGTAAGCACCCTAACCTTAAGGTGGTGTGCGAACTAAAAGCACATAAGGATAAAGAGGTAGAGCGCAAGGCTGTGCACCAAATATTGAAGATGATGAAGAAGAAGGGTCTTGCCAAAAGAGCCGTTTACATTACCTTCTCGCTGCAAGCCACCAAAGAGTTTATAAAATATGCGCCCAAAGGCACCGAGGTGTATTATCTGAATGGCGAGCTGTCGCCAGCCGAGCTGAAGGCCATTGGCTGCGCGGGCCCCGACTATCATTTGAACTGCTTCCACAAAAACCCTAATTGGATTAAAGAGTGTCACGACCTGGGGCTGAAGGTAAACATCTGGACGGTAAACAAGAAAGAAGACTTGCAGTGGTGCATTGATAACGGGGCCGACTTTATCACCACGAACAACCCGCTGCTGCTGCAAGAACTGCTGAAGTGAAAGCCATGCAACTATAACTACAATTATAATAACGATTATAACTACAATTATAACATATTATGACGAAGAAACTTC
The DNA here is from genome assembly GCA_900552675.1 of uncultured Prevotella sp. Lineage (GTDB taxonomy): Bacteria > Bacteroidota > Bacteroidia > Bacteroidales > Bacteroidaceae > Prevotella. The sequence continues at coordinate 31,899 of USAI01000010.1, read as the reverse complement.
TTCTTTTGCTGGTGCTGGCTGTCATGGCCGTGGGCACAGCGTGCGCTAAGCACACGGTGCGCATATTGGCTGTGGGCAACAGCTTTTCAGAGGATGCTATCGAGCAAAACTTGCACGAGATAGCACAGGCCGCAGGCGTAACAACAGTGGTAGGAAACTTGTTTATAGGAGGATGCTCGCTGGAACGACACGTCGAATGTATGAATACACAGGTACCTGCTTACCGCTACCGCAAGATTAATGCCAGCGGTGTTATGACCGAGGCTGTGAAATGCCGATTGGATAGCGCGTTGGCCGACGAACGTTGGGACTATATCAGTGTGCAACAGGCAAGCCACTTCTCGGGCGACTATTCTACCTATCAGCCTTATCTTGAGCAACTGGTGGCCTATATCAAGGCGCACGTGAAGGGCAAACCGCGCATCGTGTTTCACCAAACATGGGCTTATGCAAAAAACTCAAATCACGATGGCTTCCGCCGTTATGGCAACAGCCAAGAGCAAATGTATGAGGCCATTATGAATTGCTCGCACCGCGTAATGACTGACATGAAGCTTGATGTGCTGGTGCCCGCGGGTACGGCCATTCAGAATGCTCGCACATCGGCCTTGGGCGACTCGCTTAACCGCGATGGTTTTCACCTGAACTATATATATGGCCGCTATACCGCAGCCTGCACTTGGTTTGAGGCTATCACGGGCAAAAGCGTCATAGGCAATACCTATACGCCGAAAGGCATCACGCCACAGCAAAAAAGCATTGCACAAAAGGCGGCACACGCTGCTGTGAAAAAGCCGTTTGAAGTTACGACGATTGAATAACAACAGACAATGAATGTCAATAACAACGATACAGTATGATGACGGTAGACGAATACAGAGCAGCTATTCTTGATGCTATGCTGCAACTGAAAGATAACGAGGGTAACGCACGTATAACTGAGGCCGATGCTAAAGATATACTGAAAGGCTTTACCGACGATGAACTGAATGATGGCATCCTCTTTAATACGCCTGAAGAGGTGGCTGAACTGTTGGCCGAAGGGGTGTAAACGAAAGACGGTCGGCACTCAGCTTGCCATTTGTCAAGCCCAGCGCCGACCGTCTTTGTTTCTTCTGTCTATTTTACATTAAAACTCATTTAGTTTCTTCTGTCTTCCTTTAAGACGTTCGTATTTTGCTATTTTCTTTACTTCCTGCTTAATATTCGTCGCAAGCATAGAGGCTGGTGAAGACGCTTTGGTTCCACTCAAGTATCTCTTCGGGGCGGAAGAAGCGGTTTAGCTCTACGGCAGCCGTCTCGGGCGAGTCGGAAGCATGCACGATGTTCTCTTGAAAACTCATGCAATATGAACCACGAATGGTGCCAGGGGCAGCGTTACGACCATTGGTGGGGCCTGCCAATGCGCGCACAGCAGCAATGGCGTCGACACCTTTCAGGCACATGGCCACCACAGGAGCCGTCATCATAGCATCTTTCACACGCTGGAAGAAGGGCTTCTCGCTGAGGTGTGCATAGTGTTCGCTGAGCAACTTGTCGTCGAGCTGCATCATCTTCATGCCACAAATTTGCAAACCTTTTTTCTCAAACACGCTGACAATTTCGCCCACTAAGCCACGCTGCAGTGTGCAGGGTTTCAGCAATACCAATGTTTTTTCTAAAGCCATAAATTGTTTTTTTATTTAGTTTGTAGTTAGGATAAAGTCACACATTAGTTTCTTTTATTCCTTGTTATCTATCTCTTCTATTTTTTTTCTTCTATATCTTCTTCAATATTTTTTCTTCTCTATTTGTCCTATTACGCTTTGTCTTACGTCCTTGCACATAATGTCCCAAGGTTATCTTGTGAGCGAGAACTTTAGGCTGAGGCCGAAGTCGCGCGTGGTGGTGGGATAACTGCTTGAGGTGAGCAGTGGCGTATTGGTTTGTCGATCGTAATAGAAGCTCATGGTGAGCAGACGCGACAACGAATAATCGGCCGTGAACGACAGCTTGAAGGCTGTGTTACCACTGCTGGCTGTCGACGTCATTGAGGCAATATCTCGGCTCAAGGCTGCCTGCTTGCGGTAGCTGAGGTCGAGGCGAAGTTTGAGGTCGCTATTGAAGCCTGTCGAGCGGTTTGTGCTACGATTTTTGTTGGCATTAGTGCCATCGGTGCTACGTTTTGCGCCTTTTATCTTACGTGCTTTAGGGCCGAAGGGGTTAAAATTGCTGATGGTATAGCCAGCACCCAGCACCCAGTCGTGCGACGAACTTTCGTTTATCTGCACACTGGTCATGCTGAGCATCAACACGCGTGTGCTCTTATACTCGATTTTGCAGGTAAGGTTGTTGTTAAACGTCATGTCGATGCCCAAGAGGGGCGAGAAGGCCTCGTTGATGCTTACCGTCGACACATTATACATTGACGATGGCATGGGCATGCCCGAGGTGGCATCTGACACGAAGCCCATGCCAGGCCCCATCAGCTCCATAAAGGTGCTGTACGACTGGTAGGCACCCACGGCATAAATGCTTTTGTAGGCATGGTTAATGTTTACGCTCTTAAACACGTCGCGCACCCACGGCAGCTTAGCCAGTCCGCTATAGCGTACCGACCAGTTGGGCAGCAATCGAGACAGCGAGGGGAAGAGGCTGAGGCTCTTACCACCCATCGACGTGTAGGCCGACAGGAAGGCAGGCACCATCACATCAGCGCTATACTTGTTTACGGGGGTGAGCGTGGGGTCGAAGGTTTTTCCTGCCAAGGCGGAACCCTCAGGATACAGGGTGCCTGTATAGCGTTGCTCAACGCGCTGGCGGAACTGGTCGAGGCTGTTGCAGAAGCGCTCGAACGATGCCGAGTGATAACCCTTCTTGGCATCGCCCATACCCTCGAAGGCGCTGCCCAACGACAGTGTGGTCATTGAGAAGGTGCCGCTCTCGGTGGTGGGTGTGCCAGTGTACATATACTGTATGCTGCGCGCCTTGGTTTGTGTGCGCGAGGCGTTGAGGTCGATCTTCAGGTTGCGCACGGGTTCGAGCGTTACGCGCAGCTGCAGGTCTTCGGTCTTATTGGTGGTGGCGGGTGTAGCCACCGAGTCGGCCACCATGAGCCATCCGTTCTCCCGAGCACGCTCGATGTAGCTGTCGCCCGTAAGGCCGAAGGCAAAGTCGAGACCTGGCGCCCATGCACCCGTGTTACGTTTCTGTCCGAAGGCATCGCCCACCGACGGCATGAAGCCTGGCAGCGCCATCGAATATTGGCTTGAATAGCTTACGTTTATGTTGCGCACCATCATTAGTCCGCGTGCCACAGCCTGCAAGGTTTTATACCACGACTTATCGTCGAGGGGCTCCTTCGGCGTAACCGTAATTTTCAGTTTCATGGCGCTGTCTACCTTGTTCATAATGCGCAATGTGTTGGCATCGGTCTTGCGATATTTCAGCTTAAAAGGCTTGCCATCAGCCGTCTTGGCGGCCACGATAAGGCGCTTGCTGTGTTTGCCGTGCTGCAGGGTGATGGTGGTGTCGGGCATCAGTGTCACCTCTTTCTCAAAGCCCTTCTTGTTTTTAGGCAGCAGGGCCTTTTGCTTCTCAAGGTCGGCAGCGTTTTTACCCCTTCGGCCGTTGGGTTGCTTGCTGTCTTTGCCGTTGGTATCGTCCTTGCCGTTCTTGCCCCTCAGTGCTGTGGGCTTACGTGTTGTCTTTTTCTTTCGTGCGGGGTCTTTGCTAAACTTTTCGTTCACCTTTTTCAAGAAGGGCGACATGTTATACAGTCGCTCCAGGTTGAAGGTGCCGTTCAGGCGCACCTGTCGGTTGTTAGCAATGGTGTTGCCCAGCGAAGTGCCGTCTTCAAGGTCAGAGCCACGCATCCAGTTGTAGGTGGCCGAGTATTGTGCGTCGGCGTTAATCCAACTGAAGATGGGAATGAGGTTGATAGGCAGTTTATACGATGCTGTGAACGACTGGTTATAGTCGAGCGGTGTGCCGAAATGCTTGATGCTGGTCCACACCGAGTCTTTCCATGCCTGATAGTGGTCGGCATAGAGGTCTTTGTTCACGGGCGTATAGGGCTGCTCAATCTCGGCATGTGTGGCGCTGCTAAAGTTCATGTGCAGGTTCTTGGTGAGGTCCCAGCGTATGCTAAACTCACGGTTCCACAAGAATTGCGAGTTGAAGGTGAGGGGCAGTTTATCGCCACCCATATCTTGCATATCGCGCTCTTGCAGCTCATAGTAGCTGCGTTGCAGATCAGTGTTGAACGATATGTTTTGTGGCAGCCAGTTCAGGCCGAAGCGTCGCGGCAGGTCGAGCCACTTGCTCTTGTTCTTTATTTTCTTGAAAGGCTCGAACGATTTGTACACCGGCGTCCAGGTATAGTTCATCGAGCCATGCCAGTTGTCTTCCTTCTCATACACCGTGGTTTCGCCCGAGGTATAGCGGTGGTTGTGGCTATAGCTGAACGAGAAGTTGGCGGGGTCGTAAGGCATGGGATGCCGCTTGGTAGCGATGCCCACACGCACGCCCGACAACGAGAAGTTGGTGTTAGTGGTCTTGGTTACGGCAATGCTTTCTATCGAGTCGCGTTCGTGGCCTTCAACGGCATCGAGGGCGTCGTCGAGGCGCATATCGGTGTCGAGCGGGTTATAGCGTGGGCGCGTTTCCTCCTTTGTTACCGAATAGTAGAGCGGCGCTGTAACCTTAGCCTTATCGGGGAAGAACTTGCCAAGGTCGAAGTTGGTGGTCAGGCTATACGTTTTATAGTCGTCGGTGGCGCGCTGGGCCACGCCATCTTCCAGTCCGCCGAAACCATTGCTGATATATTTGCCTGTGAGGTTTACGGTACCAAAGTCAGACAGCTGCATATTCAGGTTTCCTGCTGCTGCCCATCCGCCAGCGTTGTTAAACTCTTTCAGGCGTAGCTCGTTCACCCATACCTCGCCGCTCTTGGGCTCTGACGACAGGTTGCGCACACCTATCACCATGGTTTTTACCTCGCCCAGGGTGGGGTTACCCATCACCGTAATTTTGTTTGAGGGATGCTTCTCGTCGTAGGCCGAATAGGGTCGGCTATACGAGGCCATGCCCTCGCTTTTGGCCTTGTTGCGTGCCTTTTTCAGTGCGGTGAGTGCGGTGAGCGGTATGTCGAGCATGTTTTCTTCTGGCCAAACCATGCGGCGGTCGGTGGTTGAATACATGCCATACTTGCTGTTCCACGGAGTGAGTTTCAGCGGAATTTCATACTCGTAATAGTTGCTCTTATAGTCGGAGCCCAGGCGTACAAACACTGCCAACTGGTTGTCTTGCAGCTGTGTGCTGTTGGGGTTGTACGAGTTGGCATGCACAAACATCTGCATACGACGATACTGGCGAAGGTCGAGCGTGGTGTTTTTATACACGGCCTTCGACTCGTTATGGCCCAGCTGTTCAACGTTCAGGGCCAACGCCTGCTCGTTGCTCTCAACCAGCTGTGGCTGTGTAGGGTCTTGGGCGCGCGAGATGCCCGGTGGCAACACATAGTTTACGGGTTGCTTGTCGTTGTTTTCTTCAATGTTTACCGCGCTCATGCTCAGTTTGCCCGTTTGTGCGGCCGTGGCGTCGAGCACCTGGTTATACACACGCCATTCGCCACGCACCAGGTCGAGGTTGCCAAAGCGCAACACGATGGGGCGCTTAAAGCCTGTGAGGAACATGCGCATGAAGCGGATAGAGGTGAAATCGTTGATGCCGCCCACCTTCTTTTCAAAGTCGGACAGCGGTATGCGGAACTGATACCACGTTACTTGTTCGGTATTGTTGTTACGCAGCTGTGGCGATGTTTCGCGCTTGTCTACCACATAGTTGCGTCCCACTACAAGGTCTTCGGGGCGGATGGAGATGTGGTATTGATAATATTTTTCGTATTCGTTAAGGGTGTAGTCTTGGTTAATGTCTTCAACGTCGGGCGTGGTCTTGTATGACGTGTCGTAGCCCTCGGTTCTGCTATCGTTGTCGGGCGAGTTGCCCTGTGGGTTGTTAATGTATTTGTATCGCTGCAAGATGGGAGCCTCGATGCGGTCGAGGTCAGAGCCACGGAAGTAGTGGTAATTGTCGGCGGCGGGGTCGTTCCATATCGAGTCGTACACAGCCGTGCTCACCTTCGCTTTGGCAGCGTTTAAGAAGTCTTGGTATGATGTAAACGCCTGTTCCTCAGTGTCGTTCAGCCCGTTAAAGCCCACGTCTTGCAGGGCGCGTGCCCCCTTGGCCGATGCAAACGAATAGGTTACGGTGGCCTGTGTGGGCACCTTACCCCATTGTGTGGTAACAAAGCTTTGCGAACCGTCAACGGGCATGCCGCTCTCGTAGAATTTCTTGCCATCGCGCAAGATGTCTTCGCTCACCTCGCCCAGGTTGATGTAGAAGTCGCCACCATACTCAGAGGCGGTGCCATCGCGACGCGAATAGATGAAGGGGTCGAGCATCCAAAATTCTACATACTCGACGTTGGCCGTTTCAAAGTCGTTGGTGTCGAGCTTGCGCATCATGCCACCCCAGTGTTTTTCGGGGTGAGCCAGTGTGCCGTCGGGCTGCAAGTCGTTAGCATTGAAGTTGTACGGTCCACGTTCTGACGGATAGTAGGCCAGGTTGAGAATGTTCAGCATTGATGTGGCACCCTGATACGAGTTTTGGTTGCGCTGTGGGAAGAGCTCGCGCACAGGCACCTCGCGCACATAGTGGTTTGACAGCTGGTCGAGGTCGCTCTTGATGTGCGACGGGGTGAGCGACGACGAGCGACGTGTGAACAGCGGGTCGATGGTGTACCATGCCAGTCGGGCGCGGTTATAGCCGCTGGCCAGCGAGGTTTTGTCGGCACTTTCGGGGAACATGGTGGGCACGCTTGACATAAACCACGAGGTGGGGGTGCTAATGTCGATGGCGTTCTTTGTGTTTTCAAAGTCGTCGATGTATGACGCATTGTCTTGTGTGCCATGGCTTTGGCCCGCAATGAGGTGTGCAAACTCGCCCGTGAACGATATTGAAGAGGGCTGTGTGAGGTGCAAGAACGGTATCTTGTCGAGCATGTTTGTAAGCCACTGGCTCTCCTTTTTCCAGTTCATGTTCACGCCCCACAGGGTGTTGTTTAGGGGCTCGCTGCCCATGTTTACCTTGGTGGTTAGGGCCTGTTCAGATAGGTGCTGCACGGTGCCCGACAGCTGGAAGTTTTTCGAGAAGTCGTACTCCCAGTTCATGCCAAACATGGTTTTACGTTGCTGGCCATAATAGTCGTTACTTTCGAGCGACACGTTGATGGCGGTGCCCGCATCAATAATGCTTTGGTTCAAGATGGTAACCTCACCCGCATTATAGTCGACACTATAGTCAGAGTTTTCGGTCAGCGTAACACCGCCAGCCGTTACCACAACCGAACCTTGTGGCACGTTGCCCTGACCCAGCGAGATAACATTGGCGGCCGAGCCTTTAAACTGTCCGCTAATGATATATTTATCCTTCTCGGCTATTTGTTGTGCCACGGTCTTGGTCGAGTCGTATAGCTCGGTAAAGGCATACTTGGCGGCTTGGTCGGCCGATACGCCACGGCTCGTCATATACTGGTAGATGGTGTTGCCGAAGGGTTCGGTGGTGGGGAAGAACACGCGGCCGTTTTGCACGGTGTAGCCCTCAACATAGTCGAAGTAGCCGTTGGCGTGAGCGCGCAGGTTGTTGTCGAGGCGGTCGGCCCCTAAGGCACGTATGATGGGCTGGTCTTTTGTTTGTGTTTCAGGCAGATACGAGAGGTAAACGCCTGCGGTGTCGCTCTGAAACTTTACGTCGAGGCGGAACTTTTCTTTCTCTACCGATCCGCCCAGGTTATACACGTTCTTCATCATCAGCTTCCAGTTGCCTTGCTTCGGGTTGTTGCTGGTGTTTTTCAGTGCTTTCACAAAGAGGGCTTGTGACACATCGGTTACGTCTTGGGCAAACTCGCCCACCTGATAGGTTTGTCCGCCATAGGTATATTCGTAGGCCACGGCCAGCACCTGATCGGTTTCGAGGCCCGATTTGAGCGAGATGTATCCTAATGCCGAATTGATGGTATATTCGCTCGAGTTGAGCAGACGCGCGTTTTGCAGCTTTTCATAGTCGCGTCCGCCCGCAAAGCCACTGATGCCGTCGAGCACCGTTGAGGTTTGGTCGATGTCGCGTGCGGCAGCATATTGTGTGGTCATGGCGGCATACTCGCCATTGGCGTTATTGGCGGGCACGGGCAGTGCGCCAGCACCCCACAGGGGGTTGCTTATCTGTGCGTTTTCGCCTAAATCGGTCAAGGCCACTACCGAGCGTGTGTTGCTGGTGGTGGCCGTTTTATTGGTTACCCATACCTCTACGCGGTTCACCTTTATGCCCGTGGTCATGTTGGGGAGGGTGCGCATAGCGGCATCGTATTTTTCGCGGAAGAAGTGTGAGAGGAAGAAGTGGCGGTTGGCCTCATAGTTGGTGGCGTTCATCTCGAAGGTGGTAAACTGTGCGCCGCCTTTCGACTGCACACTCTTCGACGATGTTTTCTTTTGCGAGGCCACCAGCTGCAGTTTCAGTTTTCCAAACTGCAGGTCGGTGCGTAGGCCGAAGAGCGATGAGGCGCCTTTAACCAACGACGAGTTGGAGGGAAACGACACGTTGCCCGCTTCAACCAGCTTTATTATCTCGTCTTCCTTGCCGTCATATTTCAGCTTAAGGTTCTGAGCATCAAAGTCGAAGGTGGCATCTGTGTTGTAGTTGAGGTTCATGTTTACCTTGTCGCCCACCTTCCCGTTTAGGCTCAAGTTCACCTTCTCGTCAAAGTCGATATTGGTGGTTTTGCGGTTGCGGATGGGCAGCGATGGGTTGTCAATGTTCTTCATGGTGGCGCCCAACTTCAGCTCAGCGGTACCCTGTGTTTTGATGCGCACACCGCCAGGGCCAAATATTTTCTCGGCAGGGCCCAGGTCGAAGTGCATATCTGAGAACGAGAATTTTTCTTTGCCTTTGGCCTTGTATATCTCATCATTCTTTGAACGGAAATAGCGCTCTATGGCTTTGCGTGCGCTCCATTTACGATATTCTTCGGGCGTCATCATCACGGGGGCGGCCAGATAGGTGTTGCCTATCTTTGTGCCAATGACGTATAGGCCCAGCGTGTCGTTATACTCAACGGTTTGGGGTAGGTTGTCGGGGCGACGAAGGTCGGCCGACCCCTGGTCAAGGTCGCCCAGGGTGATGGGCAGCGTGCGCTGTATTTTCCAGCGTGGGTGCAGCAGCGAGTCGGGTATGGTGTCTTCGTTCTCAATGATGGGCTGCGCCATAACGCTATCGTTGGCAGCGGGTTTGTTTGTGGTGGTCTTTGCCGTGCTGGTTTTTGTTGCTGCGCTCTTGGCGCGTTGCTTATTGTCTTGACGATAAGGCATGGCAATGCTATAGCCTGCCGTAAGCACGACAAGCCACACTGCAAGAAAATGATATATTTTTGGCCTTATCTTCATTTACACAAATATCTTATTCATGAATAATGGCTCACTTGATGCGCTTCAGCGCTTCTTTCACCACCATCTCTACGGGCATTGACGCATCTTCGGAAAGAATGGTTCTTACCACTTTGGCCGATGGTGCTGGCGAGAAGCCTAACATGGTGAGTGCCGATACGGCCTCGTCCATCACCTCGTTGTTCACGGCTACGGCGGCTCCGCCTTCGCTCATGGTTACCTCTTGGGCAATGCCCAAGGCCAGCACCTTGTCTTTCAGGTCGACAATGATGCGCTGTGCGGTTTTCAGGCCAATGCCTTTCACGCCTTTCAGCAGGCGCTCGTTGCCTGAAGCAATGGCGTTGCTGAGGTCGGCGGGCGATGCCGACGACAAGATCATGCGAGCGGTATTGCCGCCCACCCCCGACACGCTAATGAGCAATCGGTACAGGGCCCGCTCTTGCTTTGATGCAAAGCCAAAGAGGGTGTACGAGTCGTCGCGGCCACCAGCCACTAACACCTCGTGTACAAACAGTTTTACGTCTTTTTTACCTTGAATGGCGGTGTAGGTGTTGAGCGAGATGCCCAAAGCATAGCCTACACCAGCGGCCTCAATAACGGCCATGGCGGGGGTGAGTTCGGCCAGTTCACCCTTTATATAATCAATCATGATTGCGTTTCTTTCTCAGTTTTGTATATAAATATAAACGCGTTTTCGCCGTGTTTAGTATATATAGGTATGCGTTTTTTTGAAAACGCTGCCGCGTGGATGCGTTACGTCACACTTTTTCAGCTTGTTTCTTGCCTTGCAAAACAAAAAATAGTTATCTTTGCAAATGAAACATTTCTTTAGGCTGCATATGGCAGCATAACATTTAAGGTCAATACATTATGTTGTTCACTGAAGACAGATATATTAATCCGCAAACCGATTTCGGCTTTAAACGACTGTTTGGGTCAGAGTTTAATAAAGAGCTCTTGATTAGTTTTCTTAATGCCTTGTTCCGTGGCGAACAAGATGTTAAGGATGTAACATTTTTAAACTCTGAACAATTGGGCGACCGCGCAGATGCTCGACGTGCCATCTTTGATGTGTATTGTGAAAACAATAAAGGCGAGAAATTTATCGTCGAGATGCAAAATGTGTATCAAGAGTTTTTCAAAGACCGAACCATCTACTATTCTACATTCCCCATACGCGAACAGGCGCAGCGTGGAAATAATTGGGATTTCCACCTTAATGCCGTTTATACTATCGGACTGCTGAACTTTAATTTTGCCGACGGACTGGATGAGGCTAAGCACTGGCACCATGAGGTGAAATTGATGGAGGTGGACACCAAAAAGGTGTTTTACGACAAACTGACGTACATATATGTTGAAATTCCAAAGTTTGACAAGAAAGAAGACGAACTGGAAACCATGTATGATAAATGGATGTTTGTGCTGAAAAACCTCTCGCGACTGATGAGCCGACCAGCCGCCTTGCAAGAACGTGTGTTCACCCGACTGTTTGAACAGGCCGAAATATCTCGCTTCAACCCCCAAGAACTGAAACAATATGAAGACAGCGTAAACGCTTATCGCGATATTGTGAACGCTATTAATACCGCTATTAAAGATGGATTTGCTGAGGGTAAAGCTAAAGGTTTGGAAGAAGGTAGAGCTGAAGGTAGGGCTGAAGGTAGGGCTGAAGGCATAGCTAAGGGCATTGAACAACGCAATATAGAAATAGCAAAAAATATGTTGCGTAAGGGGCTTTCGGCTGAAGATATTTCTGAAATGACGGGCTTGCCTGTTGACCTTATCAACACTATTCAGCTTTAGTAATTCTGAATTCAGAATTAACAATATTGAAATACCCGTTTTGCATAAATATACATAAAACTGTATAATTATGCAAAACGGGTATTTAACATTCGTTCACCAAAGATGAGGCTAAAATCTTATAAACTGTAAGCAAACCATCATGGTTTGCTTACAGTTTTTGCTCTTGATACCTTTCGTTTCTGAAATGCTTGGTTTCAGGTCGTGATTCGGCCCATTTCAGGCTGTAATATGCCGCATATCACAGCCTGAAACCCATGCTTTCAGACTGTAATTTGATGCCTTTTAAAAACCCCTTTCCATGGGGGCTGTTTCTGTATATTTATGCAAAAAATCGGGGGGCGGCGATTAGTCGGATACGGGGCGGATGGAGTAGCCGTTGCAACGGCTCAATTTTTGGTTAAAGGTGATACCAGTTGTTTTAGAAATATAAAATGTGTAGGCATTTGGTAAGTTTTTGTCATAGGCATTGGCACTCCAGTAAGTGCATAGGGTGCCCACGCTATAGCGCTGTACGTTTTGAATATTTCCAGCAGCAGGGAAGAAGACGCGCTGGTTAGTGTCGTCCATCATAATGAAGAGCACGCCTGCTACGTTGTAGGGAAAACCATCGACAGTGCTATTTTGGGGCACCCAATAGATGCCTCCCTTTGTAATAATTCCGTCTTCGGGCAGTGGCTTTAGCGCTGCATTAGAAGTGCCTGAACCAATGCTGCTATAGTTTTTGTCTACGCATGCCTCATATAGCTTTTTCAAGTCGGCCATGGTGGGTATGCGCCATGTGCCACCCCATTTTGCGCGGGCTACGTCATAGTTGGCGGTAAGCTGATATTTGCTATCGTAGGGTACGGGACTCCACTCTTGAAAATTTTTTTGGGGTTCGCCAGTGCCATAGTTTGACCAGTTATGGCTAAATTTTGATCCTGGTATGTGTGTGAGGGTAGAGTTTTTATACCACGATACAGATGAGTCGGTATACGAATTATAGTAGGTATCTACCTCGCCCCATGCATAAAAGTCGCCAAAGGCTGTGGCGTTGCTTTCGGCCACAGTGGTGGCACCCACGTTCATGGTTGCCCACTTTAGGCCACCTATTATCACATAATCGTGGCCGTTAATATGGTCGTAGTCTCCCATAGAATAAAATTTTACTATGTAATGTTCGTTAGGAGCATTGGTGTATGTCGCGATAGATTTGCCATTTTTAAATACCTCAATGGTTTGTGCGTGGCTGCTCAGAGCGCAGAGGGTGGCGATGAGCGAAAGCAGTATCTTTTTCATTGCTTTTGTATTATAGTGGAAAATTGTTTTATTATATAGATATATGTAATGTATGTTTATGCGATGATGCAGGTTTGTGGGCGAGGAGCGCTCTCCTTAATATAAGGTGTTGGTCTCGGCGTCGTCCCAGTCGTAAAACGAGTTTCCTTTAGAGTTGGCTTCTTCGGTGTAGTGGTCGTCATAGGCATGTATCGAGTCGGCGGCCAAAATAGGGTTTATCTCTAATGCCACCACCTGTATCAGGGGCTGTATATATGTTTTTTTGTTCATGCGTTACGAATTATGAATTATGAATTATGAATTATGAATGACCTCTTGCCCATTGGCATTATACACCTTTCCGCCTCGCTTTATCAGCAGCTGTCCGTTAACAATTTGTTTCACTACTGAGGGCTGTGTGCGTTGTGGGGTGGTGTTGAGGATGTGGGTGGGGGCAGAAGAGTCGTCGTCAAGCTGCATGGGGATGAATTTGGCGGTGGCGGTACCATCGGTCTTCAGATAAGCTACGCCTGGGGGAAGGGTGGGAGAGACGTAGCGGAAGAGGCCGTAGAGCGAGTGGTCGTTCTTGTCGCGACCAAAGGTGTATACGGTGCCATCTTGCGGCGTGTTGATGCGCACGGCAGTGCCACTGAGGTCGGTCTTGGGGGCACAGGTGGCGGCGTTTACTGAAAACTGGAAGTCGACACTCTGTGTGCCTTTCACCACGAGGGGCGTCTCGGCTGGTACGATGGCGCCTGCGAGTATCTGGTTGCCACTGTTCAGGCGCAGCATCTGTGTGCTGGCGTCATACTCGGGTGCATACACCTCGCAGCCAGTGGGCACCATGAGCTGGAAGGGTGAAAACACGGTGACGTAGGGCTTTTCTTTGGAGGGCGACTTGGTGATTTTGTTGTTGTTATTAGCTTCTTCCTTTTCTTCTTTCTCAAAGGGTAGGGGCTCTACTACCAGTACGCCGCCATCAATCACCGATACTGAGGCCACGGTGCTTTTGCCTATCTTCATAACGGCTCGGCCATTGATAAACTGAACGGTAGGGGTGATGTATCGGGTGCTGATAACAGCTTTGCCCAACGTTGTTACTTCTACTGATACTTCTTTTTTCTGTTCTTTTGAGTCGTATTCTTTTTGCTCAACGTAGGCATATACCTGTGCGTTGGCCACACTCGCGTGTATGGCAAATAAGAACAGTAAAGAATTGATAATTCTCTTCTGCATGGATGTGTTTAAAATAAAAATTTTAGATCGTAAGTTACAAGTTAAACTATTGTTCTATGCTGTTCCTTACATAACGTAACAACCGCTCTGTATAGAAGCACAGCATCTTTTTAAGCAGTTTGTTGTAGATTTATATATAATCAAATCGGATGCAAAGATATATAAAAAGATTGATAATCAGGCGAAATTCTTCGAAAATCGAACTGTTTTGCTCTAAAATATACCAAATTGTAACATGATTGTAACATCAGGGCAATAAAAAAACGCCAGCGCAAGCGTTCTCTTTGGGTATGAGAGGCTTGCGTTGGCGTTTGTATGTTTCTTCTTAGCGCTTCGGTGTTTTTACTCGGCACGGAAGTTGGGAAGGTCTTCTTGTATGTAGCTAATGATGTATGCGTGATGACCAATGATGTTGGCCTCGGCATAGCGCACATACACGTTGGCGCTCTTAGCGAAGAGCTCGGGAGCACGTGTGGCGTCTTCGAGGATGAGGAGCGACATGATAATCTCGGCAGTGATGTCGTAGAGACGACGTGCCAAGAAGTCTTGCATCTCTTGGTTCTCGGCCTCTTTCACATACTTCAGTGCTTGCTCGTACAGCTCTACCATATTCTCAATGCGCACCTTCAGCGGCTGCAGCTCTTCGGCTACGGGGCGCTCGAGCATCTCTTTGATGATGCCCAGGTAGGTGCCATTGGTGATGTAGCGAATGGCGGCTACCACCTGAAGCTGTGTGGTGCCCTCGTAGATAGAGAAGATGCGGGCGTCGCGATAGAGGCGCTGGCTCTTATACTCCATGATGAAGCCTGAACCGCCGTGCACCTGAATGGCGTCGTAGGCGTTCTGGTTAGCATACTCTGAGTTCATACCCTTGGCCAGCGGTGTGAAGGCGTCGGCCAGACGTGAGTATTTCTTCAGCTCTTGACGCTCTTCGGCGGTAAGCTTGCGCTCGCGCGAGATGTCTTCAAGGGCTTTGTAAATGTCGACGTAGCGGGCTGTTTGATAAAGGATGCTGCGACCAGCGTCGAGCTTGGCCTTGATGCGGCTCACCATATCGTAAACAGCGGGGAACTCGACGATGCGGGTGTCAAACTGCTTGCGCTCTTTGGCGTATGACAGGGCCTCGTTATAGGCGGCCTGGCTTACGCCTACCGACTGGGCTGCAATGCCAAGACGGGCACCGTTCATCAATGCCATTACATACTTGATAAGGCCGAGACGGGTGCTGCCGCACAGTTCGCACTTGGCGTTCTTATAAACCAGCTCGCAGGTGGGCGAACCGTGTATGCCCAGCTTGTGCTCGATGTGGCGCACGGTAACGCCACCGTCGCGCTTGTCGTAGATGAACATTGAGAGGCCACGGCCGTCGTGGGTGCCCTCTTCAGAGCGAGCCAGCACGAGGTGAATGTCAGAGTCGCCATTGGTGATGAAACGTTTCACACCGTTCAGGCGCCAGGTGCCATCGGCATCTTGGGTGCCCTTCAGCATTACGCGCTGCAGGTCAGAGCCAGCGTCGGGTTCGGTGAGGTCCATCGACATGGTTTCGCCAGCACACACACGAGGAATGTATTTCTGACGCTGCTCTTCTGAACCAAACTCGTACAGGGTCTCGATACAGTCTTGCAGCGACCAGATGTTCTGGAAACCAGCATCGGCGCACGACACAATCTCTGAGGCCATCGAGTAGGGGGTGATGGGCATGTTCAAACCATTGTAGCGGCGAGGCATAGAGATGCCCCACAGGCCTGCCTGGCGGGTGGCCTCAATGTTTTCGTAGGTCTTTGAGGCGTAGTGCATACGACCGTCGACGAGGTGCGGGCCCTCAAGGTCAACGTCTTCAGCATTTGGCTCGATAATGTTGGCAGCAATATCGCCAGTGATGTCGAGCACGCGTTTATAGTTCTCGATAGCATCGTCGAAGTCGACGGGTGCATCCTCATATTTATCTTTGTCGGCGAAGTTGCGCTCTTTGAGCTCTACCACGCGCTTCATTTCCGGATGATTCAGATAAAAATCATACTCTGGATGGTCGGTATAATAGTTAGCCATTTCTTTATTGAAGTTAATGGAAGGTAACAGAAGTTAGCTCGCTTCGCGAGCGGAAGTTAACAGACAATACCTTTGCTGTATGCATATGTTTATACATCATGTTTTAAAGCATTGTCTTTGATTATTCCCGTGCAATAAGCGTTTAGAAACCAACTGGTCTTTTCTAATAGCGTTTCCATTTCGGCTGATTGTGTATTGTCAATGTAGCCTATATCTTTGGATAATAGAATGTAATATCTACATTCTTCTAAGCTACCTTGAGCGATATTCATAAACCGAAGCTTGTCTGCCTTATGTAGTTTCTTATAGCCTTCTGCTATATTTGCGGGTATAGACACTGCGGCACGTTGAAATTGCGAACTCAATCCAAATTTTTCATATTCAGGAAAGAACATAGTGTTTCGATATACTAACAATACAAAAGCGTGTGCAAACTGCCATGCTTTTATGTCTTTGAATGAATATGTCATAAATTTAAGACCTTAAATGCATTTGTCCGTTAACTTCCATCAGCCGCAGGCTGATTAACTTCCTTTTTACTTCAGATAACTTCCTTTTTATTTGTTATTCGCCTTATAATACTTAATCAGTTTGGGCAGCACCTCTTCTACAGTGCCAGTGATGACATAGTCGGCAATCTTGTTGATGGGAGCCTCGGGGTCGCTGTTTACAGAGATGATGATGCCCGAGTCTTGCATACCAGCGATGTGCTGAATTTGTCCTGAGATGCCACAAGCAATGTAAACCTTGGGATGCACGGTAACACCTGTCTGACCAATCTGACGGTCGTGGTCGCACCAGCCAGCATCAACGGCGGCACGGCTGGCACCTACCTCGCCATGAAGCTCTTTCGCAAGCTGGAACAGCATGTCGAAGTTTTCTTTTGATCCTACACCGTAACCACCAGCTACCACGATGGGAGCACCCTTGAGGTTGTGCTTGGCAGCCTCTACGTGGCGGTCGAGCACCTTTACCACAAAGTCGGCTTGGGGAACATACTTGGCAACGTCCATATAAGCCACCTCGTGTTTGGCCTCGCCTTCGTAGATAGCCTTCTGCATCACGCCGCTACGCACGGTAGCCATTTGGGGGCGATGGTCGGGGTTAACGATGGTGGCCACGATGTTGCCACCGAAGGCGGGACGAATTTGATACAACAGGTTGTCATAGTGGGTGCCTGTTTTCTTGTCGTCGTAGTCGCCAATCTCAAGCTCGGTACAGTCGGCGGTAAGGCCGCTGGTGAGCGATGACGATACGCGAGGACCAAGGTCGCGGCCAATAACGGTGGCGCCCATGAGGGCTATCTGCGGCTGCTCTTCCTTGAACAGGTTAACAAGAATATCGGTGTGTGGAGCCGATGTATAGGGGAACAATCCTTCAGCATCGAAGACAAAGAGCTTGTCGACGCCGTAGGGCAAAATCTGGTCTTCTACCTTGCCTTTGATGCCAGTGCCGGCAACGATGGCATTGAGGTCAACGCCAAGTCGATTGGCGAGCTTGCGGCCTTTGGTGAGAAGTTCTTGAGACACCTCTTGTACCTGAGTGCCTTCTATCTCGCAATATACAAATACGTTGTTCATTATCCAATGATTTTTTCGTCCAACAATTCCTTTATCAGGCCCTCGATGTCGGCGTCGCTGCCAGTAAGGGTCTTGCTCTCTTTAGCCTGGAACACAATGTTCTTCACAGCCTTTACCTTGGTGGGCGAGCCACTGAGGCCACACTGCTTCGGGTCGCCATCGACGTCGGCCACGGTCCACTGGTTCAGGGTAAGGTACGGACGCTCGTCATACAGATAGTTGTAGGCATCGTCGGCCTGGCGCTCCATAGGAGCAGTGGCACGCTTATATTTCATCACGAGTTTGGCGTTGCAGGGGCGGCAAGGAGCGGCACTGCCTGTAACGGTAACCACGAGAGGAAGGGGTGCCTCTACGGTCTCAACGCCACCATCAATGTGGCGGCGTATGGTGAGCTTGCCATCTTCACACTTTGTAATCTCTTCGGCATAGGTCACCTGTGAGAGGCCCAACTTCTGTGCTACCTGGGGGCCCACCTGTGCGGTGTCGCCGTCAATGGCTTGGCGTCCGCCTATCACTACGTCAACATCGCCTATCTTCTTGATGGCGGTGGCCAGTGCGTAAGAGGTGGCCAGGGTATCGGCACCAGCAAACAAACGGTCGGTCAGCAACCAGCCTGTGTCGGCGCCACGGTACAAGCCCTGACGTATTACTTCGGCAGCACGGGGAGGACCCATGGTCAATATTCCTACAGTGGAGCCAGGGTTCTGTTCCTTCAGGCGCAGAGCTTGTTCCAATGCGTTCAAATCTTCGGGGTTGAAGATAGCGGGCAAGGCGGCACGATTCACCGTTCCTTCGGCGGTCATGGCATCCTTTCCGACATTTCTCGTGTCGGGTACTTGCTTGGCAAGTACAACAATTTTCAAACTCATAATATATATTATTATTGTAAAATATTCAAAATGCAAAAGTAACAACTTTCTGTTAGGCAGCCAAATATAAGGCTTGAAAAATGCTCAAACGGTCTTTGCTTGTGCACGTTATTTGCACAAAGCGCGTGTTTTGTGCAGTGTCTTTTTTATGTTTTTGTGTGCAAACTGAAGCCTTGTTCAAAACTTTATAAATAAAAAAGTGCCGTAACAATAACCACAGTGGGTTTTGTTACGGCACTCTCTCTTTATGTATAATATATAATAATGTGTTTTTTCTTACATTATTATATTTGCTTTATCACAAGCATGATGGTATGCGCTGTGCCACAAGGGTGAAAGCAAACGTGGGTTTAGAATTCAGCCGACTTGGGTGTGCGGGGGAAGGGGATGACGTCGCGAATGTTCTGCATACCTGTTACGAACAGGATGAGGCGCTCGAAGCCGAGGCCAAAGCCTGCGTGGGGGCATGAGCCATACTTGCGGGTGTCGAGATACCAGTTCATATCCTTCATGGGGATATTGCGAGCTTCAATCTCGCCCATCAGCTTGTCGTAGCTCTCTTCACGCACCGAGCCACCAATAATCTCGCCAATCTGCGGGAACAGCACGTCGGTGCCCTGAACGGTTTGGCCACTCTTACCACCGAAACCCGACTCCTGGTCATCAATCTTCATGTAGAAGGCCTTGATGGCTTTAGGATAGTTGGTCATGATAACGGGGCGCTTGAAGTGCTCCTC
Source organism: uncultured Prevotella sp. (assembly GCA_900552675.1). Taxonomy (GTDB): domain Bacteria; phylum Bacteroidota; class Bacteroidia; order Bacteroidales; family Bacteroidaceae; genus Prevotella. Next base: position 12,883 of record USAI01000010.1, on the reverse strand, counting down.
AACCAAGAAGCGCTCGTGCTCAGAGGCAAGGTCGTCGCCCCACTCGCATGGGAACTCAAACTTCTTGCCGTTCTTGATAGCCTCTTGCAAGATGCGTATACCCTCGGTGTAGGGCAGGTGAACGAATTCAGAATTGAGCACACCCTGCAAACGCTCGAGCAAGCCCTTGTCGATCATCTGGTTCAAGAACGCGAGATCGTCTTTACAGTGCTCTAAGGCCCAACGGATACAGTATTTGATGAAGTCTTCTTCCAGTTCCATCAAGCCGTCGAGGTCGAGGAAAGCCACCTCAGGCTCTACCATCCAGAACTCGGCCAAATGGCGCGGTGTGTTTGAATTCTCGGCACGGAAGGTAGGACCAAAGGTATAGATGGCGCCCAGAGCAGTAGCTCCCAGCTCGCCTTCCAGCTGTCCGCTCACGGTCAGCGAGGTCTGCTTTCCGAAGAAATCGTCGCTATAATCAATCTTTCCGTCTTCTGTCTTCTTCAGGTTATAGAGGTTCTTGGTGGTTACCTGGAACATCTGTCCTGCACCCTCACAGTCGCTGGCGGTGATCAGCGGTGTATTGAAATAGAAGTAGCCATGCTCATGGAAATAGGTGTGGATAGCCATTGCCATGTTGTGGCGTATGCGCATTACAGCACCGAAGGTGTTGGTGCGCAGACGCAGGTGTGCATACTGGCGCATATACTCGAAGGTTTGTCCCTTCTTCTGCATGGGATAGTCTGACCCACACAGGCCATATATTTCAAGGCTGTCGCATTGTATCTCCGATGTCTGGCCCTTGCCCTGGCTTTCCACCAATTTACCTGTGGCGCAAATACAAGCACCTGTAGTAATTTGCTTGAGCATTTCGGCATCAAACTTGGCGGGGTCAACCACAATCTGTATGTTCTTGATGGTTGAGCCGTCGTTCAGCGCGATAAAGTCGACAGCTTTGCTGCTGCGGTGAGTGCGTACCCAACCTTTTACGCAAACGTCTGCTCCAAAATCGGTGCGCATAAGCGCATCAACAACTTTTGTTCTTTTCATTGCTTTTATTGTTTCTCTATTTTCGCATGTCGTTAAAACATGCTGTAAGTAAACAAGTGATATTATTCAAACGCTCCCATGCGCAGCATCTCCACCTCTTTCTCGGTGAGGAAACGCCAGTCGCCACGACGGAGGTTCTTCTTGGTGAGGCCAGCAAACTGCACGCGGTCGAGCTTCACTACGCGATAGCCGAGGCTCTCGAAGATACGACGCACGATGCGGTTCTTGCCGCTATGAATTTCGATGCCCACCTGGCTCTTATCGGTGTCGCTGGCATATTCGATAGCATCGGCCTTGATTTCGCCGTCTTCCAACTGTATGCCAGTGGCAATCTGCTGCATGTCGTGTGCAGTAACGTTCTTGTCGAGATATACGTGGTATACCTTCTTCTTCAAGAATTTAGGATGGGTGAGCTTTGATGCCAAGTCTCCATCATTGGTGAGCAGAAGCACACCCGTTGTATTGCGGTCGAGACGACCTACGGGGTAGATGCGCTCAGGACATACGTTTTGTACCAAGTCCATCACCGTCTTACGCTGTTGTGGGTCGTCGCTGGTGGTAACATAGTCTTTGGGTTTGTTCAGCAACACATATACTTTCTTTTCAAGTGTTACAGGCTGATCGTGGAATTTCACCTCGTCGGTGCGCATCACCTTTGTTCCCAATTCGGTAACCACCTCGCCGTTAACGGTTACTACACCTGCCTGGATGAATTCGTCGGCCTCGCGGCGGCTGCATACACCAGCATTAGCCAGGAATTTGTTCAAACGGATGGGCTCGTTGGGATCGATGTTTATATCTTTATATTCGATGCGCTTCTTCATGCTATACTTAGCATTGGGATCGTAATCGGCAGTGTGCTGACGATAGCCGCCATGCTGACCGTAGCCACCACGCTGCTGGCCATAACCTCCCTGAGGGCGCTGACCATAACCACCCTGCTGACGCTGACCATAGCCGCCCTGCTGACGCTGACTGTAGCCTCCTTGCTGACGAGGCTGGTAGCCACCTTGCTGACGAGGCTGGTAGCCACCTTGTTGACGGGGCTGGTAGCCACCTTGCTGACGGGGCTGGTAGCCTCCCTGCTGACGGGGCTGGTAGCCACCTTGCTGACGGGGCTGATAACCGCCTTGCTGGTCGTCGCCACCCTGGTTGTAACGAGGACGATAGCCGCCCTGCTGCTGACGGGGCTGGTATCCACCTTGCTGGTCGTCGCCACTTTGGTTGTAACGAGGACGATAACCACCTTGCTGACGGGGCTGATAGCCACCTTGCTGACGAGGCTGATAGCCTCCTTGCTGCTGACGGGGACGATAGCCACCGGCATTGCTTTGCAAACCTGCGCCAAAGCCTTCGGGGCGGAATCCGCCTTCGTCACCACCCTGTGCGCTCTTATCAGAACTGTAGGTGCGTTGTGCATGAATGCGAGGACGCTGTGTGCGTGTTCCATTACTGCTGTACTCGCGTTGGTAGCTTCCTGTTGAGCGTGTGTAACCTTGTACGCTGTCTTTCTTCTCTGCAGAGTTCTCCTGCATCTTGTTTTCTTCTCCTAATTCCATTTCTTCAGAGTTTTTTCTTGGCCTCACGGCCATGGTTAATAAATCTTTTTTTTTAAAATGATTTGTAATTAAAAACTTATAGTACTATAATATATAATGTGTTTACAATTAATATTTAGTCTGTTTCGTCTTACTATATTTTTCAAGTTTTGCATGCCTTCGACATGCGCTTACTAAACAAGTTTTCTTTTTTTCCTATTGCTGAACGGCTTAAATGCCTGTATAGTTGTGCGGTGTGATAGCCATGAGCTCGGCTTTTATAGTATCGCTTACGTTCAAACCCTGGATAAACTCGTGGATGGTTTCCTCGGTCATCTTTTTGTTGGTACGTGTCAGCGCTTTCAGCGCCTCGTAGGGGTGTGGATAAGCTTCACGACGCAAGATGGTTTGAATGGCTTCGGCCACCACTGCCCATGTGTTGTCAAGGTCGGCAGCAATCTTTTTCTCGTTAAGGATCAGTTTGCGCAAGCCCTTCAATGTGCTCTCGATAGCAATTACGCCATGTCCGAGGGGCACACCAATGTTGCGCAGCACGGTCGAGTCGGTAAGGTCGCGTTGCAGGCGGCTTACGGGCAACTTCTGAGCCAAGAACTGCAGTACAGCGTTGGCAATGCCCAGGTTTCCTTCCGAGTTTTCAAAGTCGATGGGGTTCACCTTATGTGGCATAGCGCTCGAGCCTACCTCGCCAGCCTTGATCTTTTGTTTGAAGTATTCCATAGAGATATACATCCAGAAGTCGCGGTCAAGGTCGATGATGATGGTGTTGATGCGACGAATGGCATCAAACACGCCGCCCAGGCAGTCGTAGTTGCTAATCTGTGTGGTGAATTGCTCGCGCTCAAGGCCCAGCTTCTCACTCACAAACTTATTGCCGAACGCCTTCCAGTCGTATTGCGGATAGGCTACATGATGTGCGTTATAGTTGCCAGTAGCGCCACCAAACTTGGCGGTCAGCTTGCAAGCCTTCAGTTGGTTCAGCTGCTCGCTCAAACGATAGGCAAACACCATGATTTCTTTGCCCAGGCGTGTGGGCGATGCGGGTTGTCCGTGGGTCTTGGCCAGCATGGGCACATCTTTCCACTCTTCAGCATATTGCAGCAACTGTTGCAGCAACTCTTCTACCAGCGGATAGTAAACCTGCTCCAATGCCTCTTTAATAGAGAGGGGCACGCTGGTGTTATTGATGTCTTGCGAGGTAAGACCGAAGTGGATAAACTCTTTATAAGCCTCCAGACCTCCTATCTTGTCAAATTCTTCTTTGATAAAATATTCTACGGCCTTCACATCGTGGTTTGTCACCTTTTCGATGTCTTTTACACGTTGTGCGCATGCCTCGTCAAAGGCAGTGTATATGTTGCGTAGGCGTGGGAACAAGTCGTGATTGAACGATGCGAGTTGCGGAAGTGGTAACTCGCAAAGCGTGATAAAGTATTCAATCTCTACGCGCACTCGGTAACGAATGAGTGCATACTCAGAAAAAAAGCCTGCCAAAGGCTCTGTCTTTCCTCTATAACGGCCATCTATCGGCGATATAGCTGTCAGCAAATCAAGTGTCATAAGATGTTATAATCAGATTATGGTGCAAAATTACATATTTTTATCTAAAACTATTGTCTTTATGTAAGAAAACCGTTGCTTTTTATCCTTTTTTAAAAGGTAATGGGCGGATTTTAAAAGGTAATGGGTCGATAAGCCTTTTGTCCCTTGTCAAGTGTTTCAATACAATCTCGCAAAAATATAATGAAAAGCTTATGTCGAAAGCAAGATTTTTTATACTTTTGCACAAAATCTCCACTATTATGGTATACAAATACGATTTTCTGATTATTGGTGCCGGAGTAGCCGGCATGAGTTATGCCCTGAAGATAGCACGGGCACACAAAGGCAAGATATGCCTCGTATGTAAAACCACGCTCGACGAGGCAAATACCAAGTTTGCACAGGGCGGCGTAGCCAGCGTAACTAATTTGGCAGTAGACAATTTTGACAAACATATTGAGGACACCATGATTGCTGGCGACTACATCAGCGATCCCGCCGCCGTGGAGATGGTGGTGCGCAATGCTCCCGAGCAAATCAAAGAGTTGGTAAACTGGGGTGTGAATTTCGATCGCAAGACCGACGGTGCCTTCGACCTTCATCGCGAGGGTGGCCACTCTGAGTTTCGTATCCTTCACCATGCCGACGATACGGGTGCCGAGATACAGCGTGGCTTGATGGCTGCTGTGCGCAACAACCCCAATATTGAAGTTCGCGAAAACCATTTTGCCGTGGAGGTTATCACCCAGCACCACTTAGGCATTGAGGTGACACGTCGCACACCCAATATCGAATGTTATGGCGCCTATGTGCTCAACCCCGACACCCAAAAGGTAGACACCTACCTAAGCAAGGTTACCCTGATGTGTACGGGTGGCTGTGGCGCCGTGTACCAAACCACCACAAACCCCATTATTGCCACTGGCGACGGCGAGGCCATGGTGTATCGTGCTAAGGGCACGGTAAAAGACATGGAGTTTGTACAGTTCCATCCCACCTCCCTTTATCATCCTGGCGAGACCCATCCTGCCTACCTCATTACCGAGGCTATGCGTGGTTACGGTGGCATCTTGCGTCTGCCCAATGGTGAGAGCTTTATGGAGAAATATGACAAGCGCCTATCGCTGGCACCGCGCGACATTGTGGCCCGCGCCATCGATAAAGAGATGAAGATACACGGCCTTGACCACGTGTGCCTCGACGTAACCCATAAAGATCCAGAAGAAACCAAGCACCACTTCCCCAATATCTACCACAAGTGTCTGAGCCTGGGTATCGATATCACCAAAGAGTATATCCCCGTGCGCCCCGCTGCCCACTATATGTGTGGTGGCATCTTGGTCGACCTGCATGGCGAGTCGTCAATCCACCGCCTATACGCCATTGGCGAGTGTGCTTGCACAGGCTTGCATGGTGGAAACCGTTTGGCCAGCAACTCGCTCATCGAGGCGGTGGTATATGCCGATGCTGCTGCCAAGCACTGCCTTGAGGTGGCTGACAAATATACCTTCAACACCGACGTGCCCGAATGGAACGATGAGGGCACCATGACCAACGAAGAGCGCGTGCTCATTACCCAAAGCGTGAAAGAGGTGGGCGAATGTATGAGCAACTATGTAGGCATTGTGCGTAGCGACCTGCGCTTGAAACGTGCCTGGGACCGCCTCGACCTGCTGTATGAAGAGACCGAGTCGTTGTTCAAACACGTAAAGGCCAGCCGCGATATTTGCGAGCTTCGCAACATGATTAATGTGGGATATCTCATTACCCGTCAGGCTATTGAGCGCAAAGAGTGTCGTGGCCTGCACTACACCATCGACTATCCCGTACACGCTTACGACAACAAGTAATACGAAGAGATAGACATCTTCTTCTCTACTACATTTCAATACTGGTGAGGGTGTGTCAAAATAGGAGTTAGAGGAAGTTAAGAAGAAGTTAATCCATCTACGATGGATGGAAGTTAACAGACAAATGCTTTATTTTCAGCAATTTATACATATGTCCGCTAACTTCTGTTAACTTCGGGCGAAGCCCAAACTTCTTTTAACTTCTATTTTGACACACCCTCACCATTTTTGTATAATAACATTGTTCTACGCTGGGAGGATGGGGCGCGGAGACCCTCATCCTACTAAGCAAACCATAGTAGAACAGGTGCCTCTGTGCCCTGTTCTCCAGCACCCATTTTCTATCTTCAAGCTAACACACAAAAGATACTAGAATAAGCCCACGACAGCAAAACAATGAAGAAGAGCGCGTTGTAGCCTCTAAGAAATAACAATTTTTGATACACATTGCACCTATTCCAATTATTTTATATAAATTTGTATGGTTTAAGGTAGAACAGCGTCTTTACGCCACCTTCGCCACCCATTCTTTAGAAAACGACAACATCAATAAGATAAAGCAAAGAAGCAAGATACGCATAAAATGATTGATAGAGCCACCGTAGAACGAATAAAAGATGCTGCCAACATTGTTGAGGTAGTGTCAGAGTTTGTCACGCTGCGTCGCAGCGGGGCCAACTATAAGGGCTTGTGCCCTTTTCATAACGAGAAGACCCCCTCGTTCTACGTGTCGCCAGCACGTGGCACCTGCCACTGTTTTGGTTGCGGAAAGGGCGGAACTCCCATCGGTTTTATCATGGAGCATGAGCAGATGACCTACCCTGAGGCTCTGCGCTGGTTGGCTCAGAAGTATCACATCGAGATACGCGAGCGTGAACTAACCGACGAAGAAAAACGCGAACAGAGCGAGCGCGAGAGCATGTTCATCGTCAACGAGTGGGCGGCCGACTATTTTAACAACCTTCTGCACGACGACCCCGATGGCATAGCCCTCGGTATGCAATATTTTCGCTCGCGTGGCTTCCGCGACGATATCATCAAGAAATTTCGTCTTGGCTACGACCTCAACGACCGTCATGCCCTTGCCAATACGGCCCGAAGCAAAGGCTATAATGAAGATTTCTTGCTGAAAACAGGCATCTGCTACCGTAACGACCGTGGCGAACTGATTGACCGCTATGCTGGTCGTGTGATGTTTCCGTGGATAGGCGTGAGCGGAAAGGTGGTGGGCTTTGGTGGCCGACTGCTTGATGCGCGCACCAAAGGCGTAAACCAAAAATATGTCAACTCGCCCGATAGCGAAATATATCACAAAGACCGCGAGCTTTATGGCATCTATCAAGCCAAGAAAGCCATTGCTAAAGACGACCGCGTGTATATGGTTGAGGGCTATACCGACGTTATCTCAATGCACCAGTGTGGCATTGAAAACGTGGTGGCCAACTCGGGCACGGCGCTCAGCCTGCACCAGATACACATGCTGCACCGCTTTACCTCAAACATCACGTTGCTGTATGATGGCGACGCGGCAGGCATACACGCCGCCTTGCGTGGTACTGATATGCTGCTATCTGAGGGCATGAACCTAAAGGTGCTACTGCTGCCCGACGGCGACGACCCCGACAGCTTTGCACGTAAGCACACGGCGGCCGACTTTAAACAATATATTGAAGAGCACCAAACCGATTTCATGGAGTTTAAGACCGACCTCTTGCTCAAAGGCGTGCGCGACCCGCTGAAACGCTCTGAGGCCATCAACTCGATAGTGAAAAGCATCTCGCTGGTGCAGAACCAAATTCTGCGCGACACCTATCTGCACGACTGTGCCGTGCGCATGGGCATGAACGAGGCCACACTGATCAACACCATGAACAAGTTTATACGCGAGGGGCGCGAGGCCAAAACGCAACCCACCGTAGGTTCTGAGCCGCCCTCGGCCATACAGGTAGCACCGCCCACCGTCACTGTGGCCTCGCCGCTGCAGCAGGCATCGAAGGTTGAAATGATGCTCACCGCCATGGTGATACGTCATGGGCATGAGGTGATATACGACAATGTTGAAGATGCCGATGGCAACCTTATCAGCCTGAACGTGGCCCAATATCTTGATTATAACCTGAATGTCGACGGGCTGAAGTTGTCTAACCCCATCTTCGCACGCATCCTTCAAGAAGCGGTGCAACATTCGCTTGATGCCGACTTCAATGCCGAGCGCTTCTTCATTCATCACGAAGACATCAATATCAGCAAGGTGGCCACCGACCTTAGCACCGACCGCTACCAGCTGTCGCAGCACACGCAAAACGAGGCGCAGCCTTTGAACGAACAAGAAAAGCAGTTGCGCGCTGCCGAGCACATTGAAAACATCAGGAAACAGCTCGAGCACCTGCTCAACGATTTCCGTATGGACTATCTTGAGCACCACCTGAAAGAACTGCAAAAGCAGATAGCAACGCCAGGTATTGCCACTGACCGCCTGCAAACCCTTATGACCGAATATAAGGAGGCACAGGGGCTACGCAATAAGTTGGCCAAAATGTTAGGCAACAATATCGTGGTATAACCCCAACGGTGTGCCACAAAAACACACCATAAAACATTATAAACATGAATATTTTTTTTCTATACATACTGGCCGAACTGATTGTTGTAGCAGTGCTGGCACTATCTTTTTTGGCGATTAAACGCTTCTTTCAGAAACGCAAAGACCAAAGCCAAGAAGAAGAGAAGGCGGTGCCCTTGGCCGCTGTTGAAGACATCAAGGCCGTTATCAACGATATGCTGTCTGACCTGAACACGCATGGCGAATGGAGCAAAGACGGTAAAGAGCACACCCTGCACTTCACCTATCAGGGCGGACACTTCAATATCAATATCGACGAAGAGCATCCCATAGCACACCTCACCTTCTTGTTCTTCTACGATACCACCATCGACATGATTGACAATGTGCGCACAATGATAAACCGTTGCAATACCAACACCGATCGTTGCCGCTTTGTTTACACCATCAATAACGAAGAGGCCACCATAAACGTGCACATACAAAGCGATCTTATTGTGAGCGCTCGAAGCAGCGCCCACGAACTGTCAATTCTGCTGAACGAGATTTTTGTGTGGCGCAACATCTTCATACAGCACATCGCACAGCAGCACACCCTGCAGCGCACAGGTGGCCTTACCTCCGACCCCGAAAAGTTTCAAGCACACGATGGCTTTCTCGCGGCCATGCTTACCGAACAGTTGTTGGCTTATCAGCCATCAGTGCAGAACCCTATATGCACCCCTCAGCAGCCGTTCACGCTGCAACGCCTTTTCACCGATGTGTTCGATATACACACATGGCAGCCCCGCACCATGACTGTTGCCGTGCCAGGCCTGGCTTGGCAAGACGTGCCCACTGATAAGATTGCCCTCTATCCGCTCACCACCAGTGGCCTCTTGGTGCTGACGTTTACCGATGTCAGTGGTCGTGAGCGACGTCTTAACATCGACATTAGCAAGACGGCTTCGACCAACGAAACACGCTACTACCGCATTACCACCACCCTGTTTCCGCCCACCGACAACACGCTTGAGCCTGAAGAGTTTAGCTTTGTGCAACCCACCATGCAGAGCATCCGCATAGGCGTTGATGTGATGGAGCCACAACAGCAGGTGGCCAAACGTCGTTATCTGTGGAAAGAGGCCGTTGAAGCCTATCGTAAAGGCGAGCCCATGCCCACCGACGACAATGGGCAGACCGTGCTCTTTCATCCGCAGGCCGATGTGTTTGATGCGCTTTATCTCGGCTCGACGCTGTTCCACCAAAAGCGTTTTGCCGAGGCCATTGCGCCCCTGCGCTTCGTTTATCAAAAACTGAACGAAGATGCTTACTACAACGTGGGACAAAATTTGCGCACCTATTTGCATATTTGCCGCATGCTGGCTGCTGCCTATGCCCAGACAGGACAAAACGAGTGGGCCATCTTCTACAACGAGATTGTTGCCATGGGGCCGCCCACGCTCACCATTCACTCCGAGTTTTTGCGCGTGTTGCTGGCGGGTCATGATGCCCGACTGATGCCCGTGATTAGTAATCTTGAGACCGACCTCATGACCTATCTCAATGCCCACGCCCCTAACGACGATGACGATGACGATGATGCCGACACCGACAACTACGACAGTCAGCTACAGTTGCTCTTTCGTGTAAAGTTGTTTAAGGCGCATGTCTTTGCCGACAGGCGGCAGTTTGTTGAGGCCGAACGCCTGTTATCATCGTTGAAAAACGAAAACGACAAGAACACCAGCGACACGACACGCGAAACAAACAACACGCTGCTGCAAAATGAGTGGGGCTATCTGCACCGCAAAAAAAACGAGCATGCCGACGAGAAAACGCCATCACGCCCCGCTTCTGACGCTCTACAAAGCGATAACAATGTAGAAAACAAACAATAATAACAACCCTTGTCTTCAATAACAAATAATATGTATTATATCAAGAAAACCTTTGAGGTGTCGGCTTGCCATCGCCTTACCCTTTCATACGAAAGCAAGTGTGAACGGCTGCATGGACACAACTGGATAATCACCGTCTACTGCAAGTCGGACACGCTGAACGCCGATGGCATGGTGGTCGACTTTACCCACATAAAACAAAAGATACAGCAAAAGCTCGACCATGCCAACCTGAACGAGGTGCTGCCCTTCAACCCCACGGCCGAAAACATGGCGCGCTGGATTACGGAACAGGTACCTCGTTGCTACAAGACGCGTGTGCAAGAGAGCGAAGGCAATGTGGCTGCCTACGAGGTTGACAACTTCAAATAAAAGCTTTTACGAAAAGATTGATTTTTCACAATGAAACGCATTAACGATATCTTCTATTCGCTGCAAGGCGAGGGCCGAAACACAGGGCGCGCCGCTATCTTTATACGCTTTGCGGGCTGCAACTTGCACTGCTCGTTTTGCGACACACAGTTTAACGAATATCGCGAGATGACCGACGAGCAAATTCTTAACGAGATAGCACAATACCCCTCGCGCTTTGTCGTGCTCACAGGGGGCGAGCCCACCCTGCAGGTAGACGAACCTTTCCTTCAGTTGCTGCACGCCCACGGCTACGAGATAGCCATGGAAAGCAATGGCACCAAGCAGCCACCCAAAGGCATCGACTGGCTTACCTGTTCGCCCAAAGGTAAGGTGGCCATCTCACATTGCAACGAACTGAAATGTATTTTTGATGGCGATGCCTGCCACATTACCACCTATGGCATTGAGGCCGAATATTATTATCTGCAGCCTTGCGATGTGGGCGATGCGCAACGCAATGCCCACATTACGGCGGCCTGCATAGCCTATATTGAGCAGCACCCCGAGTGGCGCCTGTCGTTGCAAACGCATAAGCTGATAGGTTTTAAATAAGAACAACAAACACCCTGCGCACCATGCTTCTTTTACATTTAATCGTTTTAAGCATCTACATCATCATCGTCGTGGTTTGTATGGTCGACGTGCTGATGGAGAACCGTCAGCCAGTGAAAACTATGGCGTGGCTGATGGTGCTTACCTTTGCGCCCATTTTGGGCATGGTGCTCTACTTCTTCTTCGGACAAAACACGCGCAAAAAGCGCCTTATCAGTCAGCGCAGCATCGACCAGCTTGATAAGCACTCAATGCTGGGCTTTGTTGAGCAAAGGCATTTACACATACCTGAAACGTATCGCACCCTTATACAGCTGTTTACAAACCAAAGCCTTGCATTGCCGTTTAAAGACAACGAGGTAGACATCTATACCAGTGGCTACGATTTTTTTCCTGCCTTGCTGGCCGATATTAGCGCGGCCCAGCACCACATACACCTCGACGTGTATATTTTTGAAGACGACGCCCTGGGACGCTTGGTGGCCGATGCCCTCATTCATAAAGCCCTCCAGGGGGTAGAGGTGCGCCTCATTTACGACGATGTGGGATGCTGGCAGGTGCCCAGCAGCTTTTTTGAACATCTGCGCGAGGCGGGTATCGACGTGCATGCCTTCATGCCCGTAAAGTTTCCTGCCTTTACCAGCAAGGTTAATTATCGCAACCACCGCAAACTGTGTGTGATCGATGGCACCACTGCCTTTATAGGTGGCATGAACATAGCGCGCCGTTATGTGCAGGGGCGACGCAACCGCCCTTGGCGCGATACGCATCTGCGCATCAGGGGTGGCGCTGTGTATGCCGTGCAGCGTGCCTTCTTGCTCGACTGGTATTTTGTTGACCGCACCCTCATCACGCATCGCAAATATTATCCGCCCATCACCACCGCGCAAAACAATTGTTTGGCACAGGTGGTAACCAGTAGCCCCATTGCCCTGTGGCCCGATATTATGCAAGGCTATGTGCGCATACTGCTCGAGGCACGACACTATGTTTATATCGAAACGCCTTACTTTCTTCCCACCGAACCCATTCTCTTTGCAATGCGCACAGCAGCCATTGCGGGGGTAGACATTAAACTGATGGTGCCACGCAAGAGCGATGCAAAGCTGGTTGAGTGGGCATCAACATCTTACCTGCGCGAGGCGCTGGAGGCGGGCATCACCATCTGCCTGTACGAAGATGGCTTCAATCATAGCAAGCTGTTGGTGTGCGACGATATGTTGTGTACCTGTGGGTCGACCAATGTCGACTTTCGTAGCTTTGAAAACAATTTCGAGTCGAACATCTTCTTCTACGACCGCGATATGGCTCTACGCTTTAAACAAATATTTATTACCGACCTTGAACACTGCACGCTGATAGAAAATGTGGCCGACCTACCACATCGCAATTTTGGGCAACGCTTGTGGGAGTCGGTGGTGCGTTTGCTGTCGCCTTTGTTGTGAAACATCTTATCTAACGAGCAGTAAGTGTTGTTACAATAGTTTAAAAATA
>USAI01000009.1 GCA_900552675.1 uncultured Prevotella sp. | reverse complement strand
GTAAAACACGTGTGTAGCGCGAAATAGATTGTTAAAAACACAACAATATTATCTGTTCCGATTTTATTTAGCGCAAGAAATTACGAAAAGAAAAAGCCTTGTTCTCTTCACGAGAACAAGGCTTAAATGTGTAGTATCTAAACCAAAACATAAAAGTTTTGACTCAAATGTCTATTTGAGAAGGATTTATTATTTCTTGAAGAAATCTTTTACATCCTCGTTGGGAACCATACGCTCATCAAATACATAAGCGCCGGTCTTGGGGCTTTTCACCATTTTAATAACTTTTGTATATGCGCGACCATCCGTTGAGCCTTCATGGAGGGTAGCGACCGCTTTCTTTGCCATATTATGTTATTATTTAATCTCCTTGTGAAGAGTCATCTTCTTCAGGATAGGGTTGTACTTTTTAAGTTCCATACGCTCAGGAGTATTCTTACGGTTCTTGGTGGTCACGTAACGACTTGTACCAGGCAGACCGCTTTCCTTCATCTCTGTGCATTCCAGGATAACCTGTACTCTGTTGCCTTTTGCTTTCTTAGATGCCATCGTATTACTCTCCTATAACATTAATATCCTTCCACTCAACGAAGCCATTAGCTACAGCTTGTTTCAAAGCTGCATCCAAGCCTACTTTGTTGATAAGACGCAGACCTGCTGCACTGATTTTGAGGCGAATCCAGCAACCCTCTTCTACATAGTAGAATTTCTTGCTGAACAAGTTCACATCAAAGCTACGCTTTGTACGATGCTTCGAGTGAGAAACATTGTTACCAATCTGGGCTTTTTTACCAGTAATCTGACAAATTTTCGACATTTCTATCTAAATTTTTTGTTTTCGTTTTTGATACTTATTCCAAACAGGATGCAAAATTAGCATTTTTTTCTTATTCTGCAAAACTTTCTCACGCCCAATACATCTATTTAAGTTTTTTTTTCTTTTACAGAGACAATTATTGGCGTTTTCCACAGAAAATGAAGGCTTTCCACATCCTTTTAATCCGTTTAATACGAATAAAGAAAGATATAAAAAGCCTTCGTTTTATTGTTTCAAATATCGAAATTGCACCGCCTTATATTTAACAATGTATGTATCAGCTACAAATTATAATATTATAATGATGTATCATCAATACATTATCAATGTCTACCCTATTATGCAGGCTGATGCTGCGGACGCAACAAATCGTTTACCGTCTTTACAGGATTAAAGGTCTCAATAGGTACCTCAACAAATACCGTGCTCCAATCACTCATAGCACCATTCCATAAGCCAGGCAACTCGAGAGCCTTCAGTTCTCTTCCGCTCTTGCTCTTTGAACTTATAAATCCTGTTGTTGGATCAACATAATCAGGAAGATGGAACGGTTTTCCATTGTGATCGCGGGTAGCACAAACAAGATCAACAGGATTAAAGTGTGTACCATTCTTGAACATTTCCATATAAGACGTATTATTTACATCAATCTGGCTTGACTCAAGAATTTGTAACGATACTGTACCATCAGCATTATAACAAAGGAACGGACCACCACCAGGCTCACCAACATTCTTTACAACACCGCAAACACGCATCGGACGATGCAGTTTATTCTTTAGATAGATAACAAGTTCTGCATCTTCCAACTGCTTAATATCAGCCTTACGGCAACACAAGTCGCGCTGTACGAAACGTATCATTTCTTCAAGATCGTCATGGGTATATTCGCCAGTTTCAAGTTGGCGCAAATAAGCAAACGCTTTCTCCTGTAGAGTAACAAGTATACCTGCCAGCAACTGTTTATTTTCAGTTGTATCGGCCTTCAAACGATCAGGAACAACATTGTCAATATTTTTAACAAATACCACATCAGCACTAATATCATTCAAGTTCTCAATCAAAGCACCATGACCACCAGGACGGAACAATAAATGTCCATCATCTGTACGGAAAGGCGTGTTATCCGGATTTGCAGCAATCGTATCTGTACTAGGTTTCTGCTCTGAGAACGTAACATCATATTTTACAGCAAACTTCTTTTCATAATACGGCAGTTTCTCTTCAACCATCTTTTCAAAGAAAGCAAGATGTTCATGAGAAACAGTGAAATGTACATGTGCCTGACCTTCTGACTGTGCATACAATGCGGCTTCTACCAAGTGTTCTTCCATTGGAGTGCGCATACCATCCTCATATTCATGGAAAAGAAGTAAGCCTTTTGGCAATTGTCCATAGTTAAGTCCTTTTGGCAATAACAAATTAGCCACTACATCTTTATAACGGCCAGCCTCTATCAACTTACATACGCTCAAGCCCTCGTTAGCTTTGCATTTCTCACACAAAGCCTTACGGAAAGCGAAATGTTTGATATTATCGAAGAAATGCTTTTCAAAATCAGTAGTCGGAACATCATAAGATGCATCAAGAAAAGCGAATAGATTTTTAAACATACGACTAGCAGCGCCACTCGCAGGAACAAATTTAACGATACGATGTCCCTCGCCTACATATTCAGCCCACTTATCTAAATAGGCTTTACGTGTAGACTCATCCGGAGTCATAATGCCCTTGCCTACTGCAGCAGCATCTTCTATCTTCAGAAAGGGAAAACCTTTCTTAATCTCTGCCAACTGTTTTTCTACGGTTTCCAGTGAGATACCTCTTTCTGATATCTGCTTTAAGTCTTGGTCTGTAAACATATTTCTATAAATTAGTAATAATACAATTAATCATTTTATACATATTATTTAATATACTCGAAGCGTATCACCTACAGCAATCTGATAATCAGAAGACAGATGATTCTTCTTATACAAGCTCTTTAAGCGTATTCCATAAGTTTGTGCTATTGAATACATACTTTCGCCTGCTTTTACAATATGTGGTCGATTTTTAAATGCTTTATCAGCACGTTTACGCTTTTTCTTTAGATAAATAATATCGCCTGCTTCAAGACGATCTTTTTTATTGCGTTCATTAGCTTTAGCTATCTTTTTATATGAAATATGCACCTCTTTGCCTATCGACTTAAAGGAATCACCAGCACGAGCAATTAAATAATAATTGTCGTTATACATCTTTATTGGATGTAATTTTTGGCCAGTAATTGCATTATCCTTACTAGTATGATTAGCCATAAACTTATCGTAACGAGTAGCATGATCATAACGATTTAAGTTATACAGCTCAATAATATCGATAAGTTTGTTTGCATAGGCTGGGTTTGTAGCATAACCACAGGCTTTCAATCCCCGCGCCCAACCTTTATAATCTGTACGTGAAAGACGAAACAAGCGAGAATAGCGTTGCTGTCTTGCCAAGAACTTACTATGGTCTTCATAACTTTCATAAGCATTATTATAGGCCCTAAAACACTCACCTCGTTCATCGTCATCGTGATAGATAGCACGTCCTCCCCATCCATGACATTTTATGCCGAAATGGTTATTGCCACGAGTTGCCAAAACACTTCGCCCTGCTCCACTTTCAAATACGCCTTGAGCTAACGTAATACTAGCTGGGATATTGTAACGCATCATTTGCTCAATGGCCAAATCTTTATATTGGTCAAAATAAGTTTGATACGCAGAATTCCAACGCATTTGTGCAAATGCTGCACAGCAAGAAACATATATAAAAAACAGGAGGACAACAGTCTTTCTCATTGCAAAATGTTAATTCAAGATGTTTATTACAGTCTTGTAATCTTATCAGTCATGCTTTAAAAAGCAACGACTATTTAAATACAAATGTATTGATTTTTATTGACACATACAAACATTTCGTTGAAAATATTCTAAACTTAGATTAATTCAACAAAAGCGCCACAAAAATAAAAATACAAACAACAGAGCAGAGAAATAAGTTTCTATAAACAACTATACCAAAAGCTAACTTTTCCTTATAATACTATTCAAGGGACATACACGCGGGACAGATAAGGGACAGATTGTTTCCAAATGAGCCCTGACAAGCTTATAACGAACCACACTAAAGTCACCTCTATAAACGCAACAAAGCTGCTGAAAATCAGCAGCTTTGTTAAGATTTCATACCAGTTTCTTTCGGTATGTTATTTTTAGCCGAAGTTATCGTACATAATACTCTCTGGATCTACACCAAGCGAATCAAGATAATCGGTTACTGTCTTGATCAACATTGGAGGTCCGCAAAGATAATATTCACAATCTTCGGGAGCCTCATGATCCTTCAAATACGTATCGCGAATACAGTTAACGGCAAAACCCTCATAATACTTCACACCTTGTTCGTCAGCCACGGGATCTTTACGGTCAAGTGAGAGATGGAAATGGAAATTCGGATATTCTTTCTCCAACTCCCAGAAATCTTCAAGGAAGAAGGCTTCAGTAAGCGAACGTGCGCCATAGAAGAAGTGAAGCTCACGATCACGTGTATGCAACGTTTTTGTCATGTGCATGATTTGTGCACGAAGAGGAGCCATACCAGCACCACCACCAATCCAAATCATTTCCTTACCAGACGTAAAGTTGGGATGGAAATCTCCATAAGGTCCACTCATCAACACCTTATCGCCAGGCTTTAGTGAGAAGATGTAAGAAGAAGCAATACCTGTTGGTACGTTTTGGAATCCCACTTGCGGACGAGGCAAGAACGGTGTTGTAGCAATACGCACTGTAAGGGTAATAATATCTCCTTCATCAGGATAGTTGGCCATTGAATAAGCACGCACCGTTGGATTCGGGTTATGTGCTTTAAGTGAGAAAATATTAAAATGTTCCCATGCACCGATATAATCTTTTCCGATAAGGTCTTTATCAAAATCCTTGTCATAATCAATACAATCGTATGCAGGAATCTTGATTTGAGCATATGATCCAGGCACGAAGTCCATGTGCTCACCTGGAGGCAATGCCACCTTAAACTCTTTAATGAACGACGAAACGTTACTGTTAGAGATTACGGTACACTCCCACTCTTTCACGCCAAGAACACTTTCAGGCACGCGGATTTTCATATCGCTCTTAACCTTACACTGGCAACCTAAGCGCCAATTTTCCTTTATCTGCTTACGTGTGAAATGCGGACGCTCTGAATCAAGAATCTCGCCACCACCTTCCAACACTTGCACCTTACACTGTCCACAGCTGGCCTTACCACCACAGGCAGAAGGCAGATAAACACCATTATCGTTCAATGTAGCCATCAGGCTTGAACCCTGTGGTACATCTAGTGTCTTATCACCATTTATCTCGATTTTAACATTACCACTGGGCGACAAGAAGCGCTTAGCAACAAGCAACACTACGACCAGCAGCAAGATAATAACGAGGAAGACACCTATACTTGCTAAAATAAACTGTCCCATGTATTTTTATCTTATTATAAATTAAGTCCAGAAAAGCACATCATAGCCATTGCCATGAGGCCTACGGTGATAAATGTAATACCCAGTCCCTGCAAAGGTTTGGGCACATCGCTATACTGCATTTTCTCTCTTATTGCGCCCATAGCAACAATAGCCAGCGTCCATCCGATACCGCTACCAATAGCATATACTACCGAGTCAAGCACAGAGCCAATATACTGTGTGTTAGAAGGATCGAGATTAATACGTTGCTGCATGAACAACGATGCTCCCATTATCGCACAGTTTACAGCAATAAGTGGCAGGAAGATACCCAGAGCAGCATAAAGTGAAGGCGAGAAGCGTTCTACAGCCATCTCTACCAACTGAACGATACCAGCAATCACCGCAATAAAGAGGATGAAGCTAAGATACGACAAGTCTACCCCTTTTATAATACAGTCAGGCCCCAGCACCTTTGTCTGCAACAAATAGTCGACAGGAACTGTTACTACCAACACGAATGTAACGGCCAATCCTAATCCAAGAGATGTTTTTACATTCTTTGAAACGGCCAAGAACGAGCACATTCCAAGGAAGAATGCAAAAATCATATTGTCAACAAATATTGACCTTATAAATAAACTGAAGATATGTTCCATAATTTATTTCTCTTTATAAAAATACGCTCTATGTATCCAGATGACACAACCCAACAAGATAAGCGCCATTGCAGGCATTGTCATCATACCATTATTTACATATCCCCACTGATACACTGGATCGGGAATAATTTTAAAATCAAGCAAGGTACCACGACCCAACAGTTCACGTACACCGCCTACAACGACAAGAATAAAGGCATAGCCCAAGCCATTACCTACACCATCAAGGAAGCTAGGCCATGGTTTGTTCATCATTGCAAACGCCTCAAGACGTCCCATCAAGATACAGTTAGTAATAATCAGTCCGACATAAACAGAAAGTGCCACACTGATATCATAAGCGAATGCTTTCAGTATCTGACTAACAATCGTAACAAGTGCGGCAACCACCACCAGCTGTACGATGATACGAATACGATTAGGGATGGTATTACGGATTACCGAAATAATAACATTAGCAAAAGCCGTGATAACTGTTACCGCGAGACCCATCACAATGGCAGGTTTAAGCTGTGATGTAACAGCTAAGGCCGAGCAGATGCCCAACACCTGTACCAAGATAGGGTTATCGAGGTTCAATGGGTTAGACAAAACGTCCCTATTCTCTTTAGAAAACAGACTTTTCATTTTTATGTCTCCTTAATTATTATCATTAACATCATTCAAGAAAGCCAAATATTGGCTCAAGCAATCATGCAACATATTGCTAACACCATCAGATGTAAGTGTTGCACCTGTCACAGCATCAACCTGTGACGAAGGATCGGCCACATTCTTAACTACCGATAACACAATTGCTTTGCCATCAGCAGCAAGCACTTTCTTGTTTTGGAATTTCTTCTGCCAGTTGGCGTTATCTTTTATCTCTGCGCCAAGTCCTGCAGTTTCACTTTCATGGTTGAAATACACGCCATACACCGATTTCTTATCGGCATTAAGAGCAATATATCCGCTTATCGATCCCCACAAGCCCATTCCATAAACAGGAATAACATATTTTGTTTGGTTATCAATAGAGCAAACATACACAGCGAGTTTTCCGTTTTTAAAGTCGGCACTATTAAGTTTGAAGCCAGCTTCTTCACCACCCTGTGTACCTTCAGCAGTAACGCTACCATCAGTAGCGATAATTCTGTCGGCTACAATCACCTTCTTATACATCTGGTCATATTCTTGATCAGAACCAAGGTCGCGGATGTTGAGCGAATAGAGTATCTGTTTCTTCTTATCTAATGACACATTAGCATCTTGCATCGGCTTCAGCGCTTGAAACACGAACGCCAGCAAGAAAGCGACAATCACGACAAGCAGCACCGAATATATTAATGTATAGGCATTGGAACTAGTGTTCAAGCCTTTCTTTTTTGTATTTGCCATAGCCGAATTATTATTTACGTGTTAAACGATTCATGCGCTTGTTAATATTACATTGTACCACGCAATGGTCAATCAAAGGAGCCAGCATGTTCATCAGCAATATGGCAAGCATCATTCCTTCGGGATAGCCATCATTCATCACACGGATAAGAATTGCCACAACACCGATAAGGAAACCATAAATATATTTTCCAATCTCTGTACGTGCACTCGTAACAGGATCGGTAGCCATAAACACAGCGCCGAAAGCAAAGCCACCCAGCACCAAATGTTCATAAGCAGGAATAGAGGTCTTACCAGCAGCATAGAAAGCCCATGCTGTAAGGAAACCACCAACAAACACACTGAGCATGGTCTTCCAGCTAGCGATGCCACACCAAAGCAAGATAACAGCGCCTATTGCTATAGCCACGATGCTGGTTTCACCAATACTACCAGGAATAAAGCCCCATATCATGTCGGCGAAAGAATAATCAATAGTAGCATGATGAGCCACCATTCCCAACGGAGTAGCCGCAGTGAAGGTATCAGGTAAAGCATTACCCAGTCCGAATATCTGGTCGGTCGCAATCCATGCCTTATCGCCACTCATTATCTGCGGATAAGAGAAGAACAAGAAAGCACGAGCTACCAATGCCACATTGAAAATATTCATACCAGTACCGCCGAATATTTCTTTTGCAAACACTACCGCAAAGGCACAAGCGATAGCCAGCATCCACAACGGACAATTAACAGGAACAATCAACGGAATGATGATACCAGAAACCAAATAACCCTCTTGTATTTCCTCGCCTTTCCATTGAGCCCAAGCAAACTCGATACCCAGTCCGACGATGTATGATACTAACACTTTAGGCAACACTGCCAACAGTCCGTAAAGGAATGTAGGCAAGAATTGCATGTCAGTTACGCCAGCCTGAATATTATTTTGGTAACCCACATTGTACATGCCAAAGAGCAGTGCAGGCAACAATGCTATTACCACAATACTCATAATGCGCTTTGAGTCGATGGCATCATGAATATTCACACCTGTTTTCGAGGTAGTGTTAGGCACAAAGAGGAATGTTTCCATTCCATCATATACACTACGAAAAGCGTGGTATTTGCCCCCTTCCTCAAAATTCGGCTTTATCTTATCAAGATATTTTTTTAATACACTCATTTTGTATAATTTTACTCAAAACAAATCTTTTTATCAAGCATTCTCTTTTCTAAGAGTGTCTAAGCCTTGACGCACGATGTGCTGAAGTTCTAACTTTGAAGAGTCAACAAATTCAGCCAATGCAAAGTCTTCAGGCGACACCTCATAGATACCCAGTTGTTCCATCTTGTCGATATCGCCAGTAATAATGGCCTTCACAAGATATTCAGCATAAATATCCATTGGCAACACCTTATCATATTCGCCACTCATAATCATGTGACGTTCGCCACCTTTCACACGAGCATCAAGAGCATACTCTTTTTTCTTACCAAACAGCCAGCTAAAATAGCTTCTGCTTACTGAGAACTGATTGAAACGAGGACGTATCCAACCAAACATCTCATCGGCGTTATCACCTTCTTTGATAGCTGTAATTTCAGATGTACGTGCTCCCACAAAGCTATTCTCCATTGAACAAGCTTTACCTGTAAGCGGATTACCGTTAATCAAGCGCACACCTTCTGTATGAGCCATCTGTTCAGCAAATACTGTTTTAAACGAAGTGCCCAACAAAGTTTTTACATACTGAGGCTTTGCTATTTCACTTCCTGCCACTGCTACCACACGTGTCATATCAACACGTCCAGTATTAAACAGGCGTCCGAAGAAGATTACAAATGTAGGATCAACAGTCCACACCACTTCACCTTTATTGACAGGACTAATGTGGTTTACCTGTACACCTACATTACCAGCAGGACAAGGACCATCGAAACAATACACCTCAACATTTTTAGCCTCTGTTAATGCTTTATTGCTTTGCTTCGGACTAATACTCAAATAAGTAGTAGCGATTTTCGAGAGCGCAGTAAGACCCGTTTGAAAATCTTGTTCATTGCCGTCAAGTTCTACCTCAAAATCAGCAGCCAAGGGCATATCACGGAAAGCACTAACAAAGATTGCTTTAGGCATTACTGAAGGCTGTGTTGAAACAGCATAGGGCAATTGGTTTACAAAACCAAAGAGACCTGCCTCTAACAGTTTATCAATAACGCCTTTGCCATCAAGTTGTGCAACGTCGCTCTTACCGAAATCATGAAACACCTGTTCACTATCGGGTTTTACAACCACGTTTAACAACTTACGTCTATCCCCACGAAGCACCGAAACTACCTCGCCACTAACAGGCGAAGCAAATTTTACTTCAGGGAACTCTTTGTTTACAAACAAGGCATCACCAACTGTCACCCTGTCACCTTCCTTGACCACCACTTTGGGTTTTACACCGACAAAATCATCGGGCACAAGAGCATAGTTGCCATCAATAGCTAACGAGCGAACAGTTTTCTCAGCTTTACCAGTCAGATTGATATCCAACCCTTTTCGTAACCTTATTACGTTCACCATAAAATATAATGATATAAAAAATATAAATTTCAGTATAAGTTTTACATAGTGTCGTTTTATCCCAGCCTATATTAGACTTTTACAGAGCATTGCAATACATCTAGTCACACACGTCGCACACATATATCACTTGTCACCCATTAGACATCCATAGACGCGTGTTAAAACTATACGCGAACACTTTTAGACTTGCAAATTTAGTAAAAATAATAGATAACAGAAAGGAAAATGTCAGCTTTTATTTCTTCACATAAAAAAAATGATGTAATTTTGTGCCATTATTATTAGAAAGCATAGTCATTAACATAGCAAAACGCATAATAAACATCACTATAGGGTTCGTTTTAGTAATGTATCTTATAGTCGTAGTGATGCTCCATGTACCCATGGTGCAACACGCTTTAGGCACATACGTTAGTGAATTATTAGAAGACAAAATTGGCACGCCCGTATCAGTAGGCCGTATTGATTTAGGTTTCTTTAACCGCCTTATCATTGACAATGTACATTTAACTGACCAAACAGGCGCTCCCCTACTTGATGCCACCCGTTTATCTGTTAAAGTAAGTCCATACGAGCTTACTCGAGGCAATATTGTCATTTCATCTATACAGATATTCGGCATGAAAGCCAATATCTATAAAACCAAGAAAGACGGCTCATACAATTTCCAATACATCATTGACGCATTCAGTTCAAAAGACAAGAAAGAGTCATCACCCCTTCATCTTCAAGCCAATAGTATTATTTTACGCAACACATCGATATCGTTCCGTCAACAGGAAGCTCGATTAGCAAAGAAAGGAATATTCACACCTCGTGATATTGAGTTGAATCATATTAGTAGCCATATTATTTTAAACACCCTTACCAACGACAGTTTATCGATAAAGGTTAAACGCATGGCCTTCAACGAACAATCAGGATTTGCGATAAAGAAGTTGTCATTTCGTTTAAACATCGGCAAACATGCTGCCTTGTTAGAAAATTTCAGCCTTTTAGCAGGCAACAGCCAGCTTCATATTCCTCACGTTGCAGCCACCTATACAACACATGAGGGAAAGATTATTGCTTCATCACTTCGTGGCCAAGGCAAAATTCAAGCGCCATCAATTATCCCTGCCGACTTTTCATATTTTCTCACTCAGCTTTCATCGTTGCGCACACCTTTTTCCATAAACACAAATTTCTCAACACAAGGAGGAACGCTACACATTGGTCAGTTTATACTTAATTCGTCTGAGAACAGCTTATTTCTGCAGGCGAACGGCACTATAAACAACATTTCTGGCAAGCCTAACTGGCAGGCCAATCTTTCGCGCCTTTCATTCTCTACCGATTTCATTCATCAGGCATGTGAAATAGCGAATAAGCCCTATCCATCATTTTTAAATAAAAGCGCTAAGCAGCATTTCGTAATCAGCGGAAATGCAACAAGTTACGGAAACAGTCTTAATGTGAACGCAAAGCTTCATTCCGAGGTTGGAAATATTAGTATCAGTGCACACAAACAATCACAGAACACCACATTATCTATCTTCACCAAGCAGTTCAATATAAAAGAATTCACTGGTAACAACGATTTAGGCGACATAGCAGCCAACATACATATTTCAGGCGACATACCGAAGTATTTTGTCATTAAAGGAGATATTAACAACATTGCATATAAGTCAAAGATATACAACAACATACGCATCGATGTCTCATATAGCAAAACCCAAGCAAAAGGTTTTGTTTCAATTGACGATCCCATCGGAAATATCATCCTTACAGGCCAGTTGCTCAATACGGGCAAACAGCACACGCTAAACATTGAAACAAGTATTAAAAATCTACGAACAGCAAGTTTGGGTATTCTCACCAATATACCCGACTTGCGCACCAGTATGAACATCAAAGCCAATCTTACAAATACAAATCTTCATGGTACAGGATTGTTAGACAACACCATTGGCAACATCAATATCACAGATATAGCACTTGCCACAGCTGACACGCTTTACCATCCACAAGACATCACCCTATCTTCTACTGGCATTGGTGCATCACGACAAATCACGCTCCGCTCAGGTTTCTGCGACTTCGACTTAGCAGGCAAATTCAATTATTCGTCATTATACAAAAGTATAACAAACATTATTGCCAAGCACATACAAACATTGCCTGGCACAACATTACATTACGATCAAAACCGCAACATTAACAGTTTTACCGTTAATGCTAAGGTTAATGACACTCATTTACTAAAAAAGCTTACTGGCATTGATCTTAAAATCAAGCAGCCACTCACCTTACAAGGCATCATAAACGATAAGAATGATTTCATTGATCTCAATATGTCAATTCCATCATTCTCATATAACGATGCTCCTTATAAAAACGTCAACTTCTCAATACAAAGCATTGCCGATTCGCTTTGTGCTCAGGCAAGCATACAAAAGATTATGGGCAATGGCAGCACCTCGACCTATCGTTTAAGAGCCAAGGCTTTTGAAAACAGCCTTACTACATTGCTCAATCTAAACGAAGACGAACGTCACCCTATTCGTGGCTACATACATGCTCGTACCAATTTTTATAAAAACGCTGCAGGCATTTCTGCCGCCCATGTACAAATAAACCCCTCAACATTATGCATTGGCGACACGATATGGAACATTCATTCATCAAGCATCGACTATTCGAAAAACGACCTCACAGTCAATAAATTCAGCATTAGTCATGACAAGCAATACCTCACCATTGATGGCCGAGCTACTGACAAAGAAGCCGACTCGTTACAAGTCTTTCTACAAGACATCAACATCAATTACATTCTCAACTTGGTGAATTTCCATAGCGTCGAATTCAGTGGTATGGCCAGTGGCCGCGCTTGTGTATCAGCTTGTTTTACCAAACAGCCCATAGCAAACGCACACCTTACCGTTAACGATTTTCGCTTTGAAAATGGCCGAATGGGAACCTTGTATGCTGATGCATCACTAAACACTACGTTAAAACAAATTGATATTAATGCAACGGCTGTCGACACCGATGACCGCCGAACGCTTATTAATGGTTATGTTTCACCTCAACGCAGCGACATAAAACTCGATATCATTGCTAAGCGCACACGTGTCGAATTTCTTGAAAGTTTCTGCTCAAGCTTCATGCACGACATTAACGGCGAAGCGACTGGCTCCGTATGCCTTGCAGGGCCATTAAGCAATATAAATCTTACAGGAGAACTTGTTGCCGACGGTTCTTTAACGATTACAAGTCTTAACACTACCTATACATTGAAGCACAACGTGGTAAAATTCATCCCCGATGCCATTTTGTTTGAAGGCGATACCATCACTGACCGCAATGGGAATATAGGCATTGTTACAGGTCATTTGGGCCACCAGCACCTCACACGTCTTACTTACGACCTAAATGTTGAAGCACAACATCTGTTGGCTTACGACACCCACACATTTGATGGTGGTACCTTCTACGGCACAGCCTACGTCACAGGCAACTGTAAGATAGTGGGCCGTAGCGGACTGCTTGACATCACCGTTGATGGAACCCCAGAAAGAGGTAGCATCTTAGTATATAATGTAGCATCTCCCGACGCTATCACCTCACACGACTTCCTTAGTTGGACATCACAATCATCAAGCCACGGCAATAACACCGACTCGCTTCGCACCTCTACACCCATCATCAAAAACAAGCCATTAGATGTAAGCACTGATATTCGTATCAACTTCCTTATCAACTGTACATCTGACGCTACCATCAAACTGTTGATGGATAATCGTTCGGGCGACTATATCACATTAAACGGAAATGGTGTGTTGAAGGCCAACTACTATAACAAAGGCAGTTTTGACCTCTTCGGCAACTATAATATCACCAACGGACATTACAAGCTTACTGTTCAAAACTTCATTAAACGCGACTTCTTGTTCCGCCAAGGAAGTTCGATTAGCTTTGGTGGCGACCCCTATGCTGCCGCCCTCAACCTCAACGCTATCTATACACTGAACAGTGTGAGTTTGTCTGACTTAAACATAGGCAAATCGTTTACCAGCAACAACACACGCGTTGACTGTTTAATGAACATTACTGGCACACCAGCTACACCACATGTCGACTTCGGTCTTGACGTGCCCAACCTCAACGCTGATGCTCGCCAAATGATATATAGTGTAGTAAACAGTGAGGAAGAAATGAACCAGCAGGTTCTGTATCTGTTGGCCGTTGGTCGTTTCATGAGCCAAGGCAACAACAACGCCAGCTTAGAAAATAATGGCCAGCAAAGCCAAGCATCATTGGCCATGCAAAGTATTCTTAGTGGCACCATCAGTCAGCAGGTTAACGATGTTATCGGTAATCTTACGAACAGCAGCGACTGGAATTTCGGTGCCAATATATCTACTGGAACCGAGGGCTTTAACAATGCCGAGTATGAAGGCCTGCTATCAGGCCGCCTATTCTCTGGTCGTTTGTTGGTAGACGGCCAGTTTGGCTATCGCGATAATGCCAACGCTACTACCAGTTTCATTGGCGACTTCGACCTCAAGTATCTACTCTACCCCAACGGTAATTTGGCCTTCAATTTCTACAATAAGACCAATGACCGCTATTTCACGCGCAACAGTCTCACCACACAAGGCATCGGTTTGCTCATGAAGAAAGACTTCTCTTCACTTTCCGACCTCTTCGGACGGAAAAAGAAGGCCAAAGGCCCCAAAAAAGGCAAGCAGCCCGAAAAGGCAAAAGCGCACATGCGCCGCAACCGAAAATAAGAAAAACATCATAAACAGATATTAGTATGACATTCTGGTTTATCTTTCAGCGCCATGACGTTCTGCTCGAACGTCTGGCTGATGGCACATATACTATTCCTTGTGCCAACAACTCGCCCATCACCCCATCCCCAAAGACACATATATTAAATGTGATGCCGGCCCTACCTCAAGCCGATGTAAAGACATTCAACGTAACGCCAGCAACCCCTATTAACGAAAACCAGTATGAATGGTGCGACCTTCGCGCTTCATATTACAAACTTAGCCACGAACTATATCTGAAGGCTGGCAAGTGCCACGAACTACTTTATTGGGACACCTCAACGCAATATTGTGGCGTATGTGGAACCCAAATGGTTATGCAAACCGACATTTCAAAACGTTGTCCTAATTGTGGTAAAGAAGTGTGGCCTCAATTAGCCACCGCCATCATCGTGCTCATCAGTAAAGGCGACGAAGTGGTATTGGTGCATGCAAAAAACTTCAAAAAGCCATTCTACGGTCTGGTAGCAGGTTTTGTTGAAACTGGCGAAACACTGGAAGAAGCCGTACGCCGAGAGGTAAAAGAAGAAACATCACTCAACATCAAGAATATACGCTATTACGCTTCGCAGCCATGGCCCTACCCCTGTGGATTAATGATAGGCTTTTATGCCGAATATGAGAGTGGCGACATACAGCTACAAGAGTCTGAGTTGGCCTACGGCGGATGGTTTAATCGTCACAATCTGCCCACCATACCTGAGAAGCTTAGCTTAGCCCGTATGCTTATCGACCACTGGTTAGAACAGTTTCCCGACACTCAATCATGACACCACTATCACCATTTACCATCACACTGCTACAGTGGTTTCAAGAAAACGGCCGTACACTGCCCTGGCGTGAAACTTCTAATCCCTATGCCATTTGGCTTAGCGAAATTATTCTGCAGCAAACTCGCATCAGTCAAGGCACCGAATACTGGCATCGCTTTATGCAAACCTACCCTACTGTTCAACACCTGGCCAACGCATCTGAAGACGATGTGTTACGCCTATGGCAAGGGTTAGGCTACTATAGTCGTGCCCGAAATCTGCATACTGCCGCAAAACAAATCGTTGAATTAGGGCATTTTCCTAACACCTATGAAGACATTAAGAAACTGAAAGGTGTAGGCGACTATACCGCTGCTGCCGTTGGCTCTATTGCCTTCAACCTTCCTGTTGCCGCTGTCGATGGTAATGTGTACCGCGTTTTGGCACGTCATTTTGGTATCAACACACCCATCAACACCACCGAAGGCAAGCACACCTTTGCTCAACTGGCACAATCGTTGGTACCACCACACGAAGCAGGCATCTATAATCAGGCCATCATGGACTTTGGTGCCATACAGTGCACCCCACAGTCGCCACGATGCCTATTATGCCCGCTCAATTCTACATGCCAAGCATTACATGACGATACTATAGAGCAATTACCCGTAAAATTGCGCAAACTAACCATTACCACTCGTCATTTATCATACGTTTATATTCGATGCCAAGGACAAATAGCCATTCGTCGTCGGGGCAAAGGCGATATATGGCAAGGTTTATGGGAGCCCTATAATGCCACTTCTCTTGAAGAAAACGACACGCTATCTCTGGCACAATTGTGCCATGCCTTATCGTTACCGAAAGAGAAGTGTCGACCGTTGCTTCTCAAACACAACCTAAAGCACGTGCTTACGCACCGTATACTGTATGCCGATGGTTACCTTCTTGACACCCCCACTCGCCCCACCTTGCCACCCGAATATCAGTGGATAGACGAAGCCGACATCACCCAATATGGTGTACCACGCCTCATACAGTTACTGTTCAACGATTTGCAATAGCTCGCTATTACGCATTAAAAGCCAAACAAAAACCGTTCTTCTAAAAATACGAGCAAGCCCTAACGACCAATTGGGGTTTAAATAAAAACAAATAAGCCGTTTCTTGCAATTGTATTTATTGCGAGAAACGGTTTATTATTAATAGTTTCAAGGCTCGCTATGCTTGTTTTATCAAGCGCTTCAGTTTCATTTTTATATGCCACGGAAGCATTTGTGCAAAAAACTGAATAAGGTTTACACTAACCGCATAAAAGCTATCTTTCAGTTTCTTGCCAAGCGACGTGTTTGTATACTGAAACTGCAATAACACTTTACACAGTTCAGCTTTATCATATTTATCATCTACATAACCTTGTAGAGATACAGGCAGCGCTTCTTCTGTGCCATTACGTGTAATAACAGCCACGATATGCCCTGTATCCATTCTTTTCGTTTCAACAGAAGCGAAGCCCATGAGCAGTTGGCTGACATTTATTTTCTCGGTCTTATTCCAAATGATTAATTCGCCCGCTTTCTCATCAACATTATATTGATGAAAACCTTTATATTTTTCCATTTCAGCTTCATTGGGATGATGGTTCAAATAAAGCACGCCCCCTTCCCGCAACGAAACCAAAGCTTCAACAATACCTTTTATAGGAGCCGAAGAATGGTCAAGTGCATTTTGAATAGTAATCAGTGCAGCGTCTTTATCAGGTATAAACGAAGACAAGTATTCAGACATACCAAACTCTATTTCTGGCAATTTTTTCTTATATTTGCCCAAAATATGATTGAAATGGAAAGCTAACGGATCCATATAATGAACATCTAACGCTATTTCCTCACCCTGTTTTTCAATGCGGTCGCCAATAGCGTAGCTCATGCCAGAACCTACATCATAAACCTTTGGATTACTGAATTTCAAAAGAAAATCATTCGCATCAAAACCTTCTAAATTTATTTTTGAACCATAGTGTGCCCATCCCATCATGCCTTTAAATGTATGTGGCCAACGATATACATTATTCCAAAATGCTATTTCGTATGCTATTCCATCAAGCCACTTTTCAGTGACAATATTCTTTTTGGGGAGGGTCGTTGCTTTCATATGTCTATACTATAGTAATAAAACGTTTAAAAGGAAAGACAAAAGTACAAATATATTTTGAGAAAACACTTTCATTAATATAGAATTTTCTCACCAAAAGGTGATGATAAAGACTATCAAAACCATGAATTTATAATTGTGGGTTCCACTTCATTTTTGCATAAATATACAAAAACACGAAGCCCTACAAGTTTACATTTATTTACAAAACATTTGTTAATTATTTTACAATTTACAAGAATTCAATATCTTTTACTTACACTTTTCATTATTGATACCTTTGATTTGAGATTAGGCCCATTTCAGGCTGTGAAAGCATTGGTTTTAGACTGTGAAAGCCTTGGTTTTAGACTGTAAAACCAAGGCTTTCAGACCGTAATTTGATGGGTTTCGTTTTACGATATCCATATTGTATATTTATGCATAAAATTGCATAAATATACTATTTTCTGAAGGCCTCCACTTTATCGTGTTTTGTAGTCATAAAGGCACGGGCTATATAGGCGAGCCACAGGCGGTGGGTAACCACACCAATAATGCCGATACAAAGCACAATGCTGTAGGTAACGGTGGATGAGAAAAAAGAATTGAGCAGCGAAACCAATGCAACGGGCACAGCATAAACAACAAATTGTGCCACCAGCTGCAAATAGTTGTTAGCATTTGCCGAAGCCGCCGTCAAACGCACATCAAGCGACATACGTTGACGGTTGAAGCGCACCATTTGAAAAAGTATAAAATATTGAAAACCCATGGTATATATACTTATGGCTATAAGCATATATAACGACCAATATCCTAAAAACACGATGGGCAACATTGCACAGAAGGGTACTATTAACACGCAACAATAAAAAACATATTTGGCGCGTAATAAATCAGAAATGCTATGCTTATGCATCATCAAAACATCTATATAATTGCCTTCGTATCCCAAAGAACGGATAAGCAATGAAGAGCCTAAGAATGTGAAATTATAAATGCACCAAAACACTTGCATAGCCATCGACTCGTACACATTGAACGCTAAGGCTACCGTAATAAGCACTAAAAAAGGGAAATAAAACCACAAGAGACGACGCGGGTTTCGATTGCGCATTACAAGACGCCATTCAAGACGAACATAAGCAGGAACAATACCCAATGTTGTGAGCACACGGTCAAAGCATCTACTCGAAGCATTTTCACCCACATGGCGTTTAACATGAGTAATTATTTGCTTGTGTTCGGTTTTCACAATTTCGTTCAGCAAGCATTTTTCAAGAACATACCTATGCATCGTTGCAAAGAAAGCAACAATCGCAGAGGCCACAATCAAAGCCAGTGGTGAAACATCTTGTATACATTCACCCACCGCCCCATATACGCTCATCATCATGTGGGCTTCAGTATCAACAAGCAATGGACTCCACAATAGCGCCAAGACGCTTATTGGCAATATCCACCACCACAAACTTACATTTACCAGTGTGCGCACCACCCCATACCATTGGGCCGACGCCACATTAATCAGGCACAGTATGAACAACGTATAAAGCATTGCCCATACCCCCACTTCTGCCTGAACGGCCAGTACCAAATAAGGCAACAACACCACACCCCACACCACATTGCCCCACGAGCAAAGCGATGTAAGCACATATTGCTCCATCAGTTGATGCCTACTTACTGGCAACAACAAATAAGGTTTTACAACACGCGTTGGCGTTTGCTGAACAGAAAAACGTAGCAGAAAATCGATGGTAAAAAACGCTGGAAGCAACAAGCCCGTCCACATGTAAGAAGGTGTATGGCTGGTGCGCACAGCCCAACCAATGGCAACCGACATCACCAACAAATAAAGTAGCAAGAAGCCACACATAATATAGGCTACCACACGTGCCACCATATTCTGCTGGTATGACATACTACGTTTGTCGGCCAACCAGCGTTGCCGACGTAATAACTTAAAAAGCTGTAGGGTATTAACAAAAAAACGAGAATGTTTCATCGCAAATCAATAACCTCGGCCCCAGGAAATTCCTTGCTATTAAAGACAAAAAGCCTATCAGACTGGTTCACGCCCTTGAAATTAGAGATACGAATGGTGGTCCAAGCCTTTTGCTGTCGCATTTTAACGGTAAGGGGAACATACGTTTTTTTATCAACCGTGATATACATTTCTTGTACCGTTCGTTTAGTATTTTTAGCCTTCAGATGTACCTCAAACGTGTTTGAACCTGTGCTGGCCGTCATAACATAACCCGTCTTATAGATATTGATAAACGTATATGGATTCATCATCATCTGCTGAGCCTGTGTAGGAGTGGTTACGTTCACCTCCTCAGTCTTTTTCAGATAGGTCCACTGTGTTTTACCATTAAACCAGACGATAGCCTGAGGTGTGGCCGCATGAAACTTATTACCTTTGATAGCGATGGTGCCACTTACCTGTCCCATCTTTGCATTTGACAGTTGGAAATTGGCACTGGCTCCCCCTTTTCGGCTAAGCACCGATGCTGTTTTATCAAGAATTTGTTTGGCTTGATTGCCTGTTTGTGCAAAACTATACGTTGTGAAAAAACATGTAAAAAGGAACAGTACGCCAAAAGCCAGTGTCTTTGCGTGCATCAATTTGTTATTCTGTTTCATCTTTTTATTACTCCTTCTTATTTTAAAATCCTTTTATCTTGTTTGTTTTGTTATTTGCTCTTTAGCAAGAAAATAGGTTTGATGGTTTATCCACGTAGCTTCAACAGCAACGCATTCAGCTGATTATCATCAGAGATAAGCACGTCGCGTGGTTTGCTGCCCTGAGCAGCACCTACCACACCTGCGCGTTCAAGCTGGTCCATCAATCGGCCAGCGCGGTTATATCCGATAGCAAAGCGGCGTTGTATCATACTGGTACTGCCCTGTTGCGACATCACCACCGAACGGGCCGCCTCTTCAAAGTAGGGGTCAAGGCTACCCACATCGCCACCATCGGCACTGGGGGCAACGTCGCCATCGGCACTTACGGGCTCAGGTATGTGCAGGGGCTCTACAGGGCCTGGCTGGTCGGCAATATATCGGTTAATGCGTTGCACCTCGTTTGTCTCAACCAGTGCACACTGCACACGCACAGGCTCGCCATTGTTTACAATCAGCATATCGCCTTTACCAATAAGCTGGTTAGCGCCAGGACGGTCAAGAATGGTACGCGAGTCGATCATCGAACTTACGCGGAAGGCCATACGTGCAGGGAAGTTGGCTTTAATGGTACCAGTAATGATATTGGTGGTAGGACGTTGCGTCGCAATAATCATATGTATACCTACGGCACGCGCCAGCTGAGCAATACGTGCAATGGGTCGCTCAATGTCTTTTCCTGCCGTCATAATAAGGTCGCCAAACTCGTCGATAATCACCACAATGTAAGGCATAAAGTCGTGACCACGAGCAGGACTAAGCTTATGGTTCAGATATAGGGCGTTATACTCTTTAATGTTTCTGGCTCCAGCCTCTTTTAATAGCATATACCGATTGTCCATCAATGCACAAAGGCCGTTGAGGGTTTTCACCACCTTAGAGGTATCGGTGATGATGGGCTCTTCAACATTCTCGTCAAGTGCTGCCATGAAATGGTCGGCAATAGGATTGTATACACTAAACTCTACCTTCTTTGGGTCAACAAGCACCAACTTCAGTTCGTTGGGATGCTTCTTATACAGCAATGAGGTGATAATGGCATTCAAACCTACCGATTTACCTTGACCTGTAGCACCTGCCACCAAAAGGTGTGGCATCTTTGCAAGGTCGGCAATAAACACGTCGTTAGTAATGGTTTTGCCTAAGGCT
The DNA here is from genome assembly GCA_900552675.1 of uncultured Prevotella sp. GTDB lineage: Bacteria > Bacteroidota > Bacteroidia > Bacteroidales > Bacteroidaceae > Prevotella. The sequence goes on along the minus strand of USAI01000009.1, from coordinate 19,823 downwards.
ATGGGGAGCTCAAACTTCGACTCTTGAAACTTTTTCGAGTTAAGGATGCTCTCCATCGACACGATGTTCTTTTTCTTGTTTGGCACCTCAATACCCACCGTTCCCTTTCCAGGGATAGGAGCAATGATACGTATACCCAAAGCGCTAAGGCTCAGAGCGATATCGTCTTCAAGATTACGTATTTTCGAAATACGCACGCCCTCAGCAGGCGTCACCTCATACAAAGTAATGGTAGGACCTACAGTGGCTTTTACCTCTTTAATATCTACACCAAAGCTACTGAGCACCGACACAATGCGAGCATTGTTAGCCTTGATTTCGTCCATATCAACAGTGGGTCGGCCATCGTTATCATATTTTTCTAACAACGACACCACAGGATACTTATATCGTGTGAAAGGCTCTTTCGGATTGATGGGGGTGTTCAAATCTACTGTGCCTGCTACCGTGCCCCCATGAGCTTTCTCTTCGTTTTTGGCCACCTCAACAACGATATCTGAGGAAGAAGTTGGCTTTTCTTGAGAAGACGACGGCTGAGCTGGTAATGGAACATTGATAACAGGTGCTTTCGTTGCCGACTCGTCAGCAGCCGCACTTTGCGTTTCGCCCTCAGCTTCGGGCTCTTCTGTCATATCGGTCAAATCAACTACAGTAGGGCTCAACTGTTGTTCTGGCTTTTCATTATCTTCTTCTGACTCGTTTTCTTGATGAGCAGGCTCTGCCGTTTCCTCTTCATCAGTTGTTTCGGGCTGTGTTTCCATAGCATTGGTTACCGATAGCTGCACCTTATTTGTAAGATACTTCACAGGGTTCATCATCTTACGTATCCAAATAATGGTTTGACTACTTAAGATGGTAAGAAAAACTATAGCTGAAAGAATTAACACAATAGTAAGTCCGGGAGGGCCTATTATATTCTCAAGCCGTTGCACACAATAAAGGCCATGATTTCCGCCAGGGTTATATACCTGTCCTGACATAATGGGAGCTAAGAATTTGGCAAAGGTTACTGAGCTCCATATCATTACCAACGCTAAGCAAAGGAACCACTTCATGACACTAAAATTGTATACACGCATGAGTTTTAACCCTACGATGATAAAAAAGAAGGGTATAAGGAAAGCGGGTAATCCAAAATTCAGTGTGATGAAGAAATAGGAAATGATGGCACCGAAACTGCCACAATAATTAACAAATATATGCCCATCGTTCATCCATTCACGGGGTCGCAAATTTTCAAGTATACTTTGATCTGCTTGCCCTGTCTTGAGGAACGAAACAAAAGCTATTATTATGTAGAAGGCTGCAATGAACGAGAAAATGCCTAATATGAAATCAAACTTCTCATTGTCTAAAAGTTTCTGAAGTCCTATAACACTTCCAAATCGGTTTGAAGACGTGGTTTCTTTAGTCGACGTCCCCTTTTTTCTTTTTGCCATTAGTATTCTTCCTTTTTTTACTTGCAAAAATACTGAAAATTCTTGTAAACGGCCTATAATTCACAACTTTTTTCTAATTTTGCAATTTGTTACTTAGGTATTAAATCAGCTTTCACGCCAACGTGTGTAACAGGCAAAATGTAAACAAGCTGGCGACACACCTTTTTTAATGTAATGGGACGAATGAAAACCATATTCAACAAATACGACAAAAAGAAAATAAACACACTACCACAAGCCCTTTTTCCAGGAAAGATAGTGGTAGTGCAAAGTGAAGCAGAGGCAGAAAAAGCAGTCGACTATCTACTATCGGCCGACATCTTAGGCGTTGACACCGAAACGCGGCCTACATTCAAGAAAGGGCCCATGCGCAAAGTGGCTTTGCTGCAAGTGGCTACCAAAGACGTATGTTTTCTCTTTCGTCTCAACTTTATTGGTATGCCCGCCGCCGTCATTCGCTTGCTTTCAAACACCGATGTACCCATGATAGGCCTGTCTTGGCACGACGACATTTGTCAGTTACACCGTAGAAGCGATTTCACCCCCGGACTGTTTATTGACATACAAAATATGGTGGGACGCATTGGCATTGAAGATCTTAGTCTACAGAAGCTTTACGCCAACCTTTTCGCACAAAAAATCAGCAAACGCCAACGACTGACAAACTGGGAGGCCGACGTGCTTACACCACAGCAGAAAGCATACGCCGCAACCGATGCTTGGTGTTGCATTAATCTTTATTCAGAAATCATGCGATTAGATGCCACACACGACTATCAACTGGAGATTGTTCCAGAGAAGGTTGTAGAAAAGAAGGAAGCAGAAACCCCTGAACAAGAATAAACAAAGCATCATCTACACATACAAGACAATAGCGAACATTATGTATAAGAAAATATTTCTCAAAAAGGGCAAAGAAGAAAGCCTTAAGCGCTTTCACCCTTGGATTTTCTCGGGTGCCATTCTTTCAATGGACGACGATATTGAAGAGGGCGAAATTGTACGCGTGCTCACACGAGGTGGCGATTTTATTGCCGTAGGCATGTTCCAAATAGGTTCTATTGCCGTGCGTGTGCTCTCGTTCAGCGACATTGTGATTGATGCGGGGTTCTGGAAAGAGCGCTTAGCATCGGCTTTGGCTATGCGCCAGGCTATCGGACTGACTGACAACCCCGAAAACAACACCTTCCGACTGGTACATGGCGAAGGCGACAACTTGCCCGGACTGGTGATTGACTGCTACGGCCCTACAGCGGTTATGCAGGCACACTGCGTGGGTATGCACCTCATGCGCCACGAAATCAGTCAGGCATTAGTAGAGGTAATGGGGTCACAACTACATAATATTTATTATAAGAGCGACACCACCCTACCCTTTAAAGCAGAGGTAGAGCATGAAAACGCCTACATTTATGGCGGCGAGGAAAATGATGTAGCACTGGAGAACGGTTTGCAGTTTCATGTCGACTGGCTTCGCGGACAGAAGACGGGCTTCTTTGTTGACCAGCGTGAAAACCGTAAATTGTTGGAACAATATGCTAAAGACAAATCGGTACTGAACATGTTCTGTTACACTGGAGGCTTCTCGGTGTATGCTATGCGTGGTGGTGCGAAACTGGTTCATTCGGTAGATAGCAGCGCAAAAGCTATCGAGCTCACAAACCGTAACATTGCCATGAATTTTGGCGATGATGCACGCCATGAAGCGTTCTGCGAAGATGCTTTTAAATATCTTGACGCTAACGACGATAAGTATGACCTTATCATTCTCGACCCTCCAGCCTTTGCCAAACACCGTGCTGCACTGCACAATGCACTGAAAGGTTATACACGTCTTAATGTGAAGGGCCTTCAAAAAATTAAGCATGGCGGTATTTTGTTTACATTCAGTTGCTCACAAATTGTCACAAAAGACAATTTCCGCAACGCTGTTTTCACCGCAGCTGTTCAGGCCAACCGAAAAGTGCGCATCTTGCATCAGTTACACCAGCCCGCAGACCATCCTATAAACATTTATCACCCCGAGGGCGAATACTTGAAAGGATTGGTATTATACGTAGAGTAACACATATCATTTTTATGGCTTCTGTCTTTAACACTTCAGCTTTTCTGCAAACAGTAAAGCGGTATGCCGACAAGCATAGCCTCTTTCTGGCTGACGGCACCTATCTGGTTGCGCTCTCGGGCGGAGCCGACAGTGTGGCGCTATTGCACACGCTTTGCGCATTGGGTATAAAGACAGAAGCCGCTCATTGCAATTTTCATCTTCGAGGTGAAGAGTCGGAACGCGACGAGCAATTCTGCAAAGAATTATGCCAACAATTAAACATTCCATTGCATATTGCTCATTTCGATACCACCTCTTATGCTCAGCTGCACCATGTAAGCATTGAAATGGCAGCACGCACATTGCGTTATAGCTATTTCAACAACCTTTGCAACGACTTATCGGCCAATGGTATATGTGTGGCGCACCATCAAGACGACTCGGCCGAAACCTTGCTGCTCAACTTATTACGCGGAACGGGCATTCATGGTCTTCGTGGCATTATGCCTCGAAACGGAAACATATTGCGCCCCTTGCTGTGTGTAGGCCGAGAAGATATTGAACACTATTTGCAAACCTTGCATCAAACATTTGTAACAGATAGCACCAATCTTATTGATGATGTAAAGCGCAACAAGATAAGGCTCAACGTTATGCCTCTGCTACAAACCATTAATCCCAGTGCCCGAAAGGCCATTGCACAAACGGCGCAATATGTGGCCGAAGCATGCACATTCTTTGATGCTGCAATGGAACAGGCTATACAAGCAATTACAAACAGCGATGGCCAAACCACCCAAAGAGGTGAAACAAGCCATAGCCATTTTATGATTGACATCTGTGCCCTACTGAAACAACCTTCGCCAGAATATGTATTATTCATGACGCTGAAAGACAATGGGTTTACGCCTACACAGGTGCAAGAAATATATTCGGCCATCAGCAAACCAACAATCAAAGAAAAGGGAACAACAACGCTTCAAAGCGGACGATTATGGGATAGTGGTACGCATGAATTGCTGATTGACCGTGGCCGACTGTTGATTGAACCGAAAACAACATCCTCGTTCAAAACAAAAACCTTTCCTGAGGAAGGAACCTATGTGATTGACGAAGATGGTACACGGTTGCGCATCAGTAAAAAGAAGAATGATGAGCATTTTGTGTTGAATAAGAAAGCAAACTATGCCTGTTTAGATGCCCAAAAAGTGTCATGGCCACTACAATTGCGCATCGCACAAAATGCCGATAGGTTTGTGCCCTTTGGCATGCGACATTCAAAACTGGTAAGCGACTTCCTTACCGATAAAAAGAAAAGCATTTTTGAGAAGCGACGCCAACTGGTGCTCACCATGGCATCGGCATCTGACACCATACTATGGGTGGTAAACGAACGTATTGACGGCCGCTTCTCTCTGTCAGCTGATACTACTGACGTGTTAGAAATTGTTCTGCTTGCTGAAGATCAGCAGGCGTATCAATGCCAATAGTTTCTATATTGGTGGTTCCCACCTTTATGCGATAACCATTCTGTAACCACCGCAGTTGCTCAAGGCTTTCGGCTTTTTCCAAACTTGACATGGGCAACTGGGTTACCTCTTTCAGCACATTTGTTTTATAAGCATAAATGCCTATATGCTTTAAGAAGGGGTATTGCTGCAACCAATCGGCAGCTTCTACACCACGCACAAAGGGTATAACAGAACGTGAAAAGTACATCGCGTTTTGATGGTTGTCAACCACTATCTTGGGCGAATTGGGGTTCTGCAGTGCCTCTACAGTCTTGAATGGCATGCCCAAGGTTGCTATCTGTGTGAGCGGATCGTCGAAGCAGTGACACAAGGTTTCAATCTGACTCTTATGAATGAATGGCTCATCGCCTTGCACATTGATGACAACATCCCATGCGCCGCCCAACTTTTCTACAGCTTCGGCAATGCGGTCGGTACCACTCTTATGGTCGGCACGTGTCATAACAGCACGTCCACCAAACTGTATCACAGCATTGTATATGCGCTCATCATCGGTGGCTACATAAACATCTTCTAAAGACGACGACACGGTTTCGTACACACGCTGTATCACATATTTGCCACCCAACATGGCTAACGGTTTTCCCGGAAAGCGCGACGAGGCGTAACGGGCTGGAATAATAGCTACAAATTTCATTTTTATATTGTTTGCTTTTCGACATTTTATCGCCTCTATCGTTAATTGCGAGACCGAGGCAATGTCAGTGTTATCAATTGTTCAAAATTACAAAAGATAATTGAAAAGAGCAAGTTATCACTCAATATTTTTATGTTTTATCCATCCTATGCCTTTACCCTTAATGCACGCATAGCGTTGAGCACTGCCAGCACTGTAACACCTACATCGGCCATTACAGCCAACCACATATTGCCCAGCCCCATAGTGGCCAACACCAGCACTGCCACTTTTACACCAATAGCAAAAACAATGTTTTGTTTAGCAATGCCTATGGTGCGACGTGCTATACGCATAGCCAAAGCAATCTTGCTGGGCCGATCGTCCATCAACACCACATCAGCAGCCTCGATGGCAGCATCACTACCCAAAGCTCCCATGGCTATGCCTACATCGGCACGCTTCAATACTGGCGCATCGTTTATACCATCTCCCACAAAAGCCAGTGTGTTGCCTTCAGATTGTGTACGAAGCAGTTGCTCCATACGTTCCACCTTTTCGGCAGGTAACAGTTCGGTGTAACAACTATCAATGGTCAACTGTTTAGCTACCATTTCGCCTACGGCTTTTCTGTCACCCGTAAGCATAACCGTTTGCTTTACGCCCTGTTTCTTTAAAGCAGCAATAGCGTCGGCACTGTCGTCCTTTACTTTGTCATTGATAACGATGTGTCCCACATAAACGCCATCCACTGCCACATGAATAATGGTACCCACATGATGGCAATCGTGCCACTGCGCTCCTATACGCTGCATCATTTTTGTATTGCCCACACATACCACATGGCCATTTACCTCAGCACGTATGCCTTCGCCCGACACCTCTTCAACAGCCTCTACATTACAGCCATCACTATTTTCCTGAGGAAAAGCAGCACGCAAGGCTGCCCCTATGGGGTGTGTAGTATAATGTTCTACATGAGCAGCAAGATGCAATAATTGATGAGCATCGTAATGATCGGGATGCACAGCTTGCACCTCAAAGCGCCCATAGGTGAGAGTTCCTGTTTTGTCGAATACCACTGTTTTTAAACGTGCCAACGCATCGATATAAATGCTACCTTTCACCAATATGCCATGGCGCGAAGCGGCACCAATGCCTCCGAAGAAAGACAGCGGTATGCTGATAACCAATGCACAAGGACACGACACCACCAAAAATATTAAGGCGCGATACAGCCATTGCGAGAAAGCCAATGCAAAGCCTTCGGCAGCAAACAACGGTGGCACGAAGGCCAATGCTAAAGCAGCTATCACCACAATAGGAGTATAAACGCGAGCAAAACGTGTGATGAAGGTTTCGCTCTTCGACTTACGTTCATTAGCGCTCTCAACCAATTGTATAATTTTTGCCACGGTGCTTTCGCCATAAGCCTTTGTGGTGCGCACCTCGAGTACCCCTTCCATATTTATACACCCTGACAACACGCTATCTGTCTCTGCTACATACCGTGGCTCACTTTCACCCGTCAACGCCAACGTATTCAACGACGACTTACCTTTTACCACTTCACCATCCAACGGCACCTTCTCGCCAGGCTTTATTAATATCGTCTCGCCCACCTTAACATCATCAGGTGCCACCTGTTGTGGTTTGCCATCACGAACAACGGTAACCACATCTGGCCGAATATTCATCAGATGCGAGATGCTTTTACGTGCATTGCCCTCAGCATACCCCTCAAATAGTTCGCCCACCTGAAAAAAGAGCATTACGCCCACAGCCTCCATAAACTCGGGTTCGGCATCAGGTAAAAAGCCTATGCACAACGCCCCCATTGTGGCAACAGCCATCAAAAAGTTTTCATTAAAAATGTCGCCATGTGCAATACCTTCGGCAGCCTCTTTTAGCGTTCCCCATCCCACAATAAGATAAGGCACAAGATACACTATCAACATTTTCCACATAGGCAAAACCGAGTAGTGTTCTATCACTTTTGCCACTATCAACAAAACGACAGTGAGGGCTATGCGCGCCATAGCTATTGCATGATTAGCATGATGATGCTCATGAGAATGAGCTGTTTCTTCCTGTTTCATATTGCTTTTACTATTTTTATAATTTACACCATTTGTCATTTTTTGTTCTTTTACGGCTGCAAAGATAGATAAAAACAGATGCAACCCGATTGCAATGTTCATAACAAGAAGCAAAAAAGAAGAGATAAGAAGAAATAAGAAGCAGAAAAATATTACTTTTGCATAAAGCAATATTGTTTTTGCATAAATAAGGTAGCGTATGCTACAATATTTCATAAAAAGATATTTAATAAATGGAAACAACAGAAGCCATAAACTGGTTGACACAAAAAGATGTAAAGCCAACATCAAACCGCATACTTGTTCTTAAGAAGCTGAAGGCCGAAGCATGCCCCGTAACCCTGCTTGACCTTTCCAATAAGATGCTAACAATGGACAAGTCGAGCATTTTTCGGGTGCTGACATTATTTCTTGAGCACGATGTAGTGCATGCTTTTGAAGATGGTCGAGGCATATTAAATTATGAGTTATGCAGCAGTGCTGGTCATTGTCATCACAATGATGGGCATATACACTTTTATTGCGAATCCTGTCATCGTTCTTTTTGTTTAGAAGACATCAGTATTCCTGACTTCAACTTACCCGAAGGCTTCTCCCCTCACTCTATTTCGTTTGTCATCAAGGGCGAATGTCCTGACTGTAAGAGCAAGAACCACAGGTCATAAAAGAGAATTATAAGGATACGTCAGTCATAGAGTTTTAATGCTGCATTATGAATTAAGTTTTAACACTGCATTATGAATTAAGTTTTAATGCTGTGCTGTAAAAAAAGTTATCCCCCGACTCACATCGAGGGATAACAACAACACAAACACAAAATGCGGACTGCCTATTGCTAAACAGGCCACATTATAGGGATGGATTTCACCTCCCTAATATCTTTAGCCTTAGCATCTTTGCCTTAGCATTTTTCATTATTACATTACGCCATCTTCGCGCAGTTTTAGCTGCCATTTCCATGCCGAGCGCAGCACATCATCAAGGGGCGTATCAGCTTTCCATCCCAAAACTTTATTAGCCTTGTCTACATTGCCCCATATTTTCTCAATATCGCCCTCACGACGTGGGCCATATTTCCAATTCAGTTTCACGCCAGTGGCACGTTCAAAAGTTTCCACTATTTCGAGTGTTGAGTTACCGTTGCCCGTACCGATATTAAAATACTCTACGGCATCAGCATCCTGATCCAGCACACGAGCCATAGCAGCCACATGCGCCTTGGCCAAGTCAACAACATAGATATAGTCGCGAATACAGGTGCCATCAGGGGTGTTATAGTCGTTACCGAAGATGGTGAGCTGCTCACGCACCCCAATAGCAGTTTGTGTAACAAACGGTATGAGGTTATTAGGCACACCGTTAGGCAACTCGCCAATCAATGCTGAGGGATGAGCGCCAATGGGGTTGAAATAGCGCAGCACGATGCTTTTAATATTAGCACCGCTATGAATATAGTCGGCAATAATTTGCTCGTTTATCTCTTTTGTATTTCCGTAGGGCGACGTAGCCTTTTGGTGCGGACAATCTTCGCGCACAGGAAGGTTTTCAGGTTTTGGCTGTCCATAAACGGTGCAGCTTGATGAGAAGATGATGCCCTTGACATCATATTTAGGCATCAGTTCAAGCAGATTAACCAATGAAACAACATTGTTACGATAATACAGCAACGGTTTTTGCACACTTTCTCCCACAGCCTTTGAAGCAGCAAAATGAATGATGCCGCTAATAGCAGGATACTTTTTAAACACATTTTCAGTAGCTTCAGCGTCACGAAGGTCTACTTGTTCAAAGGCAGGACGCACACCCGTAATTTTCTCAATACCATCGAGCACCTCAATTTTCGAGTTTGAGAGGTTGTCAACAATCACTACGTCATAGCCTGCTTCAATCAGTTCTACCGTGGTGTGCGAACCAATAAAGCCAGTACCGCCAGTAACTAAAATAGTCTGTTTCATGTTATTTGTTTTTAAATGATAACTTTAAATAGCCTTGGCACACACATAGCGCACCATGCTTTTTTTATTATTACTTCGTTTAAGTTGTATAATATTATTTTTTCACTTCAAGCCAAACAAAGCTTTCAAGCCCAAGTCTACCCCACTGAAACCCATAAAAGCCAACGACAAGAGTCCTGCCGTAACCAGCACTATACTCATGCCTTGCATAGCCTTAGGCAGTTTTACCATCGACAGTTGTTCACGCAATCCTGCAAAAACCACCAGTGCCAGAGCAAAACCTATCGCTGTGGCCAAGGCATAAACGATGCTTTGCAGGAACGAGAATTTGTTTTGAATAACAAGGATGGCCACACCCAGCACCGCACAGTTTGTAGTGATGAGTGGTAAGAAGATGCCCAACGCTTGATACAGTGCTGGCGACGTTTTCTTCAACACTATTTCGACCATCTGCACCAAGGCAGCGATAACGAGAATAAAAGCTATTGTTTGCAGATATCCCAAGCCGAGCGGTGTGAGCACATATTGTTGCACCAGAAATGTTACCGCCGTGGCAATGGTAAGCACAAAGGCCACTGCAGCGCCCATACCTAAGGCGGTATCGATTTTTTTCGACACTCCCAAGAAGGGGCAGATGCCCAAGAACTGCGACAACACAATATTATTTACAAATATTGCCGAGATGAATATCAAGATATATTCCATGTCAAAATACCAAATATCAAATATCAATTATTCAACGTTTTTACTTTTCACTTAAATATTAGTTAGCCTTACGCAGGCGGTTGACAATGGCGATAAGATATCCCAATGTGATGAAGGCCCCTGGAGGCAAGATGAAGAGCAGCATGTTTGTTGTCTCGGGCAAGAGCCGAATATCAAACACCGAGCCAGCCCCTAACAGTTCGCGCACAATGCCCAGCAGCGTGAGGGCCACAGTAAAGCCCAGGCCCATGCCCACACCATCCATCATACTATCAAAGGCCCCATGCTTACAAGCAAAAGCTTCGGCACGCCCTAAGATTACGCAGTTTACCACGATGAGCGGTATATACAGTCCGAGCGAAGCATTTACCGCTGGCAGATATGCCGCCAAGCACATTTGCAGCACCGTAACAAACGAGGCTATCACCACCACAAACACGGGTATGCGCACCATGTCAGGGGTAAGGTTTTTGATGAGTGATATGGCCACATTAGAACATATGAGCACAAACATAGTGGCCAACCCCATCGACAAGCCATTAATGGCCGACGTTGTAGTGGCCAATGTAGGACACATACCTAATAACAAGACGAACGTAGGGTTCTCTTTTATCAAGCCATTATATATCAATTTCAAACTATTCATTGTCAACGTTTTTTTAAAAGCACATCAGTATCATACCTACTCATGCAGTTGTTGCGAGGCACTTGTTACGGCATCGGCCTCCTGGGCCTTCATATACTTACGATAAGCGCTGAAGGCATTATTCACGGCCCTGATAAAAGCCTTCGAGGTGATGGTCGACGCTGTGATGGCATCAACATCATTAGCCTCTTTTCCTATTGTTAAAGGTTTCTTTTCATTCATCTTACGACCTACGATGCAGCCTTTTCCATCTTTCTGAAACCACTTATCGGCCTTTTGTCCCAATCCTGGTGTTTCGGCCGACTGCAATATTTTATATCCCAGCACCTTACCTTTTTTGTCGAAGCCCACCAGCACCTTCAGTTCGCCGCCAAAGCCCATCACCGTACTTTCTACCGCGCATCCCAACATTTTTCCTTGTTTATTATTTGCGGTATGTACGATATAATGAGCGGAATCTCCATCCACCACTAAGGCTACGGTATCGGTAGCGCTCACCACCAGTTGGTCGTCATCCATCACGGCCTTTATGCCCTCGCTCAGTTGTTTAGCATTTTGTTCTTTGATGGGGCCTACGGTCACATGGTTTACGCTTGCCAATACGCCACCGCTCAGCAGCGCCACGGCTGTCAGCACAATAACCATATTTGTAACCGTCGATTTCAGCTTTTTCATATTATGATATTCTCTTTTGTTTTTAAGCTTTTTTCACTATCTTTTCGCCAAAGCGTTTAGGCTTCATATACACATTGATAAGGGGTGTGAAGGTGTTCATAATCAAGATAGCAAACGACATGCCCTCAGGATAGGCGCCCCAGTTACGAATAACAATTGTGAGCAATCCTATGCCCACGCCATACACCATCTGTCCTTTATGCGTCATGGGCGATGTAGCATAGTCGGTAGCCATAAACACAGCACCCAAGAGCAGGCCACCACTCAGCAGCACACTTACGGGGTGGCTGTAAGCAGGGTTAACCATGTGTAACAGCCCTGCACACACAAACACGGTAGCAATGATGCTTACGGGTATGTGCCAGGTTATCACCTTCTTCCAAAGCATGTAAGCCAATCCTAAGATAATGGCCAGCGCGCACACCTCGCCCAGAGCACCAGCGCCAAAGCCCACCGCGGGGTTACCCAAAAGCATGTGTAGCGCATCGGGCAGTTTTTCCAGTTCTTCGGGATTATTCGTTTTGATGGCCCACTTCATGATGCTTAGTGGCGTAGCCTCAGTGGTAGCATCGGTATAGCTCATGAGCTGTCCTGCCACTGGCCACGACGTCATTTGTGCTGGAAACGATACCAACATAAAACATCGTCCCACCAATGCGGGATTGAAGGGGTTGCATCCCAAACCGCCGAACGTCATTTTTCCTATGCCGATAGCCACCAAGGCACCTACCACCACCATCCATACTGGAAGGTTTGAAGGCAAGTTGAAGGCCAAGAGCAGTCCTGTAACCACTGCCGAGCCATCGGCCAAGGTGTTTCGTTTGCTCTTCATGATGACATGGGCAATAACCCATTCAAAGAACAAACAAGCGGCTACGCTTGTAGCGCAAACGATGGCGGCGCCGATGCCGAAATAGGCCACCGACACCCCCAGCACGGGCAGCAATGCAATGATAACATTGCGCATATTTTTTTCTACACTATCGTTGGCATGTATATGCGGTGAGAGTGAAACGATAAGTTTTGACATGCTTTCTTTTTAGTTGACGATTATTTCTTTGCATTACGAGCACGAATGATGCCCATCACCGTGCTTTTGCCCAGCCTTATATGGTCGAGCAAGGGCCTGTGTGCCGGACATGTATACTGGCACGAGCCACACTCAATGCACGCTGCCACATCTTCATGTTCAGCACAATCCCAGTTTTTCTGTTCCGATAGCACGGCCAGCAAATAAGGTTCAAGACCCATGGGGCACACTGACACACACTTAGCGCAACGTATGCACGGCTGGGGCGTAAGGCGTTTAGCATCGGCACCCGTGAGCACCGTCACACAGTTAGAGCCCTTCACGATAGGCGCCTCCAGTGTGCTGACGGCCTTTCCCATCATGGGCCCGCCCGCCAGCACCTTGTTGTCGCCCTCGGGCAGAGCGCCACAGGCCTGCAACAGTTCGCCCATACTTGTTCCCATTCGCACCAGCAGGTTGGCGGGTTGTTTCAGCTGTTTGCCCGTTACCGTTACATAGCGTTCAAACAGCGGTTTATGCTTCATCACCGCCTGATATACGGCAAAGGCAGTTGCCACGTTTTGCACCACGGCGCCCACATTTACGGGTATGGCTGGAGGCATAGGCACCTGTCGTTGTATCACGGCGTCAACCAATTGTTTTTCGCCACCTTGCGGATAGCGTTGCTGCAACGGCACCACCTTAATATGAGGCATAGCCAATGTTTTTTCTTCAAACAGCCGTATGGCGTCAGGCTTATTTGCCTCAATGCCTATATATCCTTTTGTTACGTTTACCGCCTTCATTAGCAGTTGCAAGCCCACCAGTATCTCGTCGGCATGCTCCAGCATCAGTTGGTGGTCAGCGGTGATATAGGGTTCACACTCTACCGCGTTCAGTATCACACATTCGGCCTTTGAGCCAGGAGGCGGCATTAGCTTTATAAAGGTAGGAAAGCCTGCGCCACCCATACCCGTGATGCCAGCCTCTTTTATGCGACTAATGATGATGTCGGGTGTCAGTTCAGCATGATCTTCAATACGTTCCAAGGTGCTTGTGCGGTCAATGCTTGGCAACCATTCGTCGCCCTCAACATTTACGATGATGGCAGGCTTACGATAGCCCGACGCATCGGGCACATTGTCAATTTTTGCCACCACGCCCGACACCGACGCGTGTACAGGCGCCGAGACAAAGCCTCCCGCCTGTGCCAGCAAGGTTCCCACCATTACCTTGTCGCCTTTTTTCACCACGGGCACCGCTGGCGCTCCGATATGTTGCGACAACGGGAACACAGCCTGCTTAGGCAGTGCCGCCTGTTGTGTGGCCATGTGTGCCGACAGTTTTTCGTCGGCGGGATGAATACCTCCTATTTTAAACGTTCTTAGTTTCATGTTTATCAATTTGTGTATCAAGCCTTCGTCACTGTTGTTAAGCTTCAGGGGTTTGGGCTTCAGGGGTTTGGGTGGCTGCTACTTGTGTTTTGGGAGTTGGAAATCCAACCGCTGAAATGGCCTTACGTGGGCACACGTTCACACACTTTCGGCACAGTCGGCACTTGGTATAATCAATATAGGCCACATTATTTTCGATAACGATGGCGCCGAAGGGGCACTCTTTCGCACATTTGCCACAGCCTATGCAAGCCGTGTTGCACACCTTCATAGCGGCGGGTCCGCGGTCTTGGTTACGGCAAGCCACATACACGCGGCGGTTTTTCACGCCTCGGGGTCGCAGTTCAATGATATGTCGTGGGCACGCCTTCACACAGCTGCCACAGGCCGTGCACAATGAGGTGTCAACCTGTGGCACCCCCGTTTCTTTATTTACCTTGATGCCTCCAAAGGCACATGCAGCCTCGCAGTCGCCACAGCCCAGACAGCCATAGCCACAACCATGCTCACCCACACCACAAGCGTTCATAGCGGCACAGGTGTGCAACCCATCATAGGTAGCCAGCTTCTCGTTTTGGCATCCTGCGCAGCGCACCACGGCCACCATTGGCGTGGTTTGTTCTGTCTCTACGCCCAGCAGTTGGGCCACCTGTTGCATCACCGTGTCGCCGCCCACGGGGCAGCTTAATGGAGCATTATTCTCGCCATCGGCCTTCTTTACCAAGGCTTCGGCCATAGCTTGGCATCCAGCAAAGCCACATCCGCCACAGTTGGCTTTTGGCAATAGGTCAACCACCTCGGCTATGCGAGGGTCGGTTTTCACGGCAAATTTCTTCGCACATACGAAGAGCACCACTGCCGCTATCAGTGCTATCATGCCCAGTACGAGCACAGCCATTGTTATGTTAGTCATTTTTTTGTTTCTCTTTCTTTTTGTTGACAAGCTTTTTATTACTTAGGCAAGGGGTTTTACGTCGATAATACGGCACTGAAACATGCCATCCAGCCTATGCCTGAAAAGGTACAGCACAGCATAATAGGCCAATACTGCCAGCATACCCACGATGGCTATCACGCCATCAGTGCAGTGAGCGCTATACGTCACAGCGCAAGCCAGCATAAACGCCATTAGCGGCAAACCGTAGCCCAAGGCCACCGATAGCCATGCGCTTCTGGCCGCCATAGCCACCGTCACGTGCTGGCCCAGCGCCACCTGTTTATCTTTGTCAAAACGAGCTATCACACGCATGGGCTTACACTCTGAGCTGTTACATGTGGCCGCAACCTTACATGCTGCACATGCCGACAGACGGTTGATAAGCACCTCTGCCCTATCATTGTGCATGGCCACGATGCGCCCTTCATGCCTCACCATTTGTTGCATAATTATTATTGTATAAAGGCCCTGAGCCGATAATTGCTTGCAAAAGTAACACTATAATTTCAAAATTACAAACCCAAAGCCATTATTTTTTGCTATACCTTAGGTGTATGTAAAAAAAAATATGTAAGTTTGCACAAACAATCATTTTTCAAAGCACAGCCTTTATGAAAGTATCAGAACAAACCCTTCAGCAACTGGAACGCTTTTTTAAGAAAATAGCGCAGAAGTTTCCTACGAACGAAGAAACATCGCTGGTAACCGACATTCATGTTTTCCTCTCGCCCGACAGTGGCGAGATGATAGCCTCCGACGACGATGGCACCGAGATAACCCGTTGTGTGGTAGAGCAGTGGATAGAAAACACCGACGAGCATTTTTACGCCGAGGCGGGCAAGGCCATGCGCACTTGCTGCGAAACGTTGCGCCCTGTGCTCGAGGCATTAGGCATTATGAAGCCCTATAGCATTGTGTTAGAGAATGAAGACAATGAGAACATTGCCGAGCTATTTTTGGCCGATAACGACACCATCATCATTGGTGGCGACCTGATGGATGGCCTCGACAAAGACCTCGACCGCTTTCTTGACAAGCTGTTAGCCGAGGGCGAGCAAGATATGAAGAAGGTTGAGGTGCAAGGCTAAGCACCTCACCTCCCCCTTACATTATATATATATTACAATTTCACCTTTTTCTTCACCCCTTTGCTCTCGTTCGCCATGCGGTCGAGGGCCGTTACCACATAGGTATATTTGTCGTTGCCTTTGTCGTAGGGCAACTTCACGAAGGTGTTCGACGTGATGGCAACGATGGCCTCGGGGCGGCGGGTGTCAATGCGTTGCCCTTTAGCAAAACGATACACCACATACCTCACCGCCTCGTCTTTCCACCCCTTGCCTTTGGGCTGCATCCAGAACAGCAGCAAGCCATCGCTGGTCCAAACGGGTTGCACCTTTTTGGGTTTCTTTGGCGCCTTAGCGTCGACGTTAGGCATGAGGGGTTGCAGTGCGGGTGTCTTCCAGTAATAATTGCGCAGCGCATGCCCATAGTTGCCCACATTGTCAACGGCGGCCTTCGAATACCACAGCACTGTGCCACTCACATTTTTCAGTTGCTGGTGCAGCATATACTTAGCGTTCATTTGGTTTACAGCAGGGTTCTCACGATCGGCATGTTTCACCGTTCTCTCTACCGACTCGCCTATGTACAGCAAGCACCGTCCCGCATATTTGTCCCACCATTTAATCAGCGTTTCATAGTCGGCAGCCTTGTTACCTATCTCCCAGTATAGCTGTGGCACACAGTAGTCAATCCACTGGTTGTTCATCCACAGCAGCACGTCGGCATACAGGCCATCATAGTTTTGGAATCCGCTGGTATTGCTGCCTATGGCCGCTGTGCTGCGGTTGCGATAGATGCCAAATGGCGATACGCCAAACTTCACCCAGGGTTTCAGCCTGTGTATATGTTCGCCCATCTCTTTCACAAACAGGTTTACGTTATAGCGTCGCCAGTCGGCCACATCTTTCAGCCCGTTGTTATACTGTTCATACTGTGCCTGGTCAGGTATCTCAGCCCCTGGCGAAGGGTAAGGATAAAAATAGTCGTCAATATGCAAGCCGTCAATGTCGTATCGGCTCACAATATCATCAACCACCTTATATATATATTCGCGGTTTTCGGGCATGCCGGGGTTCAGTATCAGCTGTCCGGCATACTGAAACACGCTGTTAGGCTTCTGCACGGCCACATGGTTTTGTGCCAGCTCGCGTGTGCCAGCTGTCTTCGCACGATAGGGGTTTATCCAGGCGTGCAGCTCCATGCCGCGTTTATGGCATTGGTCTATCATCCACTGCAGGGGGTCCCAGTAGGGCGATGGCGCCTTGCCCTGCACCCCTGTTAGGTATCGGCTCCAGGGTTCAATGTTGCTGGGGTACAGCGCATCACACTCGGGTCGCACCTGAAAGATAATGGCGTTAGCGCCATCTTTCTGCAGCTCGTCAAGCTGGTGCACCAGGTTTTGCTGCATCTGTGCTGTGGTCATGCCCTGAAACTGGCCGTTCACACACTGTATCCATGCGCCACGAAATTCTCTTTTCGGGCATTTATACCCTTTCTGTGCCACAGCGGTTTGTGCTGTCAAGGCCAGCGTCAGGGCCAGCAGCACCAAGTTTTTAGTTAGAGTAGTCATTTCTTCTTTTTAGTTAACGAGTTAACGAGTTGACAAGGGACGAGGAGATTTGCTTAGCAAGAACTCGTCAACTTGTCAACTAACAAAAAAAGGTGCGACAAACATCTTTTATATTTGTTCGTCGCACCCTGTGTTTCGTTTTTGCTTAATCAAGGCAAAGCCTTTTGCTTTTGGCAAAAGTTCTCTTTTTTTAATTATGCCTCAGCGGGAGCCTCTTCAGCGGGAGCAGCCTCGGCCTCAGCCTTAGCAGCGGCAGCGGCAGCCTTCTTGTCGGCCACCTTCTTAGCAATAGCCTCGTTCACCTTCTTTTCAGCTTCCAGCTCTTTTGCGGCGGCCTCTTTCTTAGCCTTTGCTTCGGCCACGCGCACAGCGGTCAAGCCCTGCTCTTTGTTTGTTTTCCAAGCGTCAAACTTGGTTTGAGCGGCCTGCTCGTCAAAAGCGCCTTTCTTCACGCCACCGCGCAGGTGCTTCATCATATACACGCCTTCGCCTTTCAGTATGTTGCGCACGGTGTCGGTGGGCTGTGCGCCAGTTTCTACCCAGTAGAGGGCGCGTTCAAAATTCAAATCTACGGTTGCAGGATTGGTGTTAGGGTTGTATGTACCAATCTTCTCAGTAAATTTACCATCACGTGGTGCTCTTGCGTCGGCGATCACGATGCTGTAGAAGGCATAGCCTTTACGTCCGCCGCGCTGCAATCTGATTTTTGTTGCCATTTTTTAATTTTATTATTTTATAGGTTTGAATTAAAATGTGCTGCTATCTCGTAACAGCGGGTGCAAAGATACATATTTTTATTGGTGTGAGCATAGCCTGTGGGCATTGCGTTTGCGACAATTAAGCATTTTTAACCTCTGCCCCCTCTGTTTGCCTTGTGTTTTTACCCACCCTGTTGCATCTGCCTTAGCAGCTGTTTTTGTTTATCGTTAAGGTTTGTGGGCAGCGTTACGTTATAGGTGATAATCATATCGCCCATAGTGCCATCGCCGCGGTCGTATCCTTTTCCGCGCAGCCGCACCTTAGTGCCGTTTTGCGTTTCAGGTTTCACCTTCAGCTTTATGCGCTGTCCACCCTTGAGCTGCAGCACCACCTCGCCGCCCAGCAAGGCGGTATAGAGGTCAATGTTCAGGCTGGCGTGCATCTCGCCTGTGTTTTGCCGGGCGCCCGCACGTCGTGCCTGGCGTGAGCCCGCCTGAGCCCCAAACAGGTCTTGAAAGAAGCTTGAGAAGCCGCCCTGCATATGGTCAAAGGCCGAGAAGTCGAAGCCCTCAGCAAAGCCTTTTCCCTGCGCCCCCTCAGCGTCGGCGCCCCATGCCTGACCTTGTGGCCCCTGTTCAGCGCCCTCGCGCCACCGTTCGCCATACTGGTCATACAGTTTTCGTTTTTCAGGGTCGCCTATCACGTCGTTGGCTTCGTTCAGGGCCTGAAACTTTGCTTTCGCCTTCGGGTCGTTGGGGTGCAAGTCGGGATGAAACTGTTTTACGCGCTTCAGGTAGGCGTCGCGCACCTTATCTTGTGGTATCGTGCGTGGCACGCCCAAAATTTTGTAATAGTCAATAAATGCCATAATACGTTTTCCTCCTATATATATATTTCTTTCTTATGTGCCATTTATCATCCTACAAAAGGTGTGCCAGCAAAACCCTGTATATTTTTTTTTGAATGATAACCATTAAGCGGCACCCTCTTCCTTGCACAGTGGCACTTTTCTCAGTTCGGCCAGATACTGTTCGCGCAGCGCCAGATACTGTTTCCATTCTACCTGAGCCAGCTGCTCGTGCAGGTCAATATCGAGATGCCAGCCTCCCATGCTGTCGAGGCGTTCTACCATGGCTCCCACCGTAAGCTTTTGCAGCGTCATGGCGGGCTGATAGGTGGGCTCTTGATCCTTACCGTCGGCCGAGTTTTCGCTCAGCAGTCCTGCCCTCACCAGCATATACAGCAGGTCTTGCGTTATGCGTATAGGTATGTTTGTAAGGCGTCGCAGGTCGAGGGCGGTATAGGGGCGTTTGCCATCAGCAAACCGTTGGCACACGCGGCTCATCAGTATAATGGCCAGCAGCCGTCGGTAGCGCGGCGATATGTCGGCCACCTGCAGCCTGAACGACAGTTCGTCCATATTTTGGTTTGTGTA
>USAI01000008.1 GCA_900552675.1 uncultured Prevotella sp. | reverse complement strand
AAAAGAATTCGCTCCACAAAAATAACGAAAAGAATATGAACATTACTATTTCATCAGCAAAATATGTGGCTCCGCTTAGCGTATGTCTTACATTTTCAGACAATACGACAAAGACAATTGATGTAGGTGCTTTCATTCGTAAGCATCCACATCCCCAATACAACTCATATCTTGATGAAAAGAAATTTAAGAAATTCAAACTTGAGTTGGGAAATATTGTTTGGGGTAAAAATTGGGATTTGATATTCCCACTTGAATGTCTCTACGAGGGTACTTGCGAATAGAGATAAATAAGAAACAACAATATACAACAAAAGAACAACAGGAACAACGTGGAGGGAGCTAATAAGAGGCTACCTAAGAGTTGTTCTTGTTGTTCTTTTGTTGTTCTTTTGTTGTTTTTAGTTGTATATAAAACGTTTCTTGTTGTATATATAAAAACGATATTTGCTATATGAAAAAACGTTATTTGCTATTGATAAACTGGCGCGAGGTGCGGCGCAACAGCCAGAAGGCGAGCAGACCATACAGGATGGCCTGTATCCACAGAGCCTTACACTCGTAGGCAATGTCGGCAATGAGGGCGCCCATCGTGTTCATCTTCACAAAGCCCTGGATACCAAAGGTAGAGGGGAAGAGACAACCAAAGGCTCGCCAGAAGGGCGGAATGTTGCTTTGCGGCCACGACACGCCACTAAGGAAGAGGAACACCACAGAGGTGAACACCACCATAATCATAACATCTTCGCGCTGACGCAACAGGCAAGCCACGGTCATAGCAAAGAAGATGCAAGCCAACAGGTAAGGCAAGACAAAGATGAAGAAGCTGCCCGGCTGAAGAATTTGCACAAAATGGAACATCATGGGGATGGCCAGCAACAGATAGGCCGACGACACAGCATACAGCAGCAGGAACAACAACGAGCGACCGGTGAAGACCGACAGCAACGGATGACGATGCTGCAAGATGGGCTGTGCGGCCGTGGGTATGAGGTAACCACGCTCGCGACGGGTGCTATACATCATGCCGATGCCTAACAACATGGTTTGCTGAATGATGAGCATGAGCACACCCGGCAAGATAAAGTTGCCGTAGCCACCTGTGGGGTTGAACATGGGCACCTCTTCATACTTGAGGGGCTGCGTAGCAATTTCGTTCTCACGATTGGTATAGTTGCCCGACAGTTTCACCTGTACCTCGCTGCCCATAAGCGATGCCACTGCCGTGGCCGAACTATACACTGCCTTATAGGCCAGCATGAGGCTCATATCGCAATACACGCTAACGGTGGTTTGCTCCATGCGGTTCAGGCGCTTAGCCATATCTTCGGGCAGATAGATAATGCCGTTTACCTCTTGTTTGGCCATGAGACGACGCGCCTCGTCAATGCTGGTGCAGAAATAGGCCACGCGCACATCGGGCGAGGCATCATAGCGACGCACAAACTCGCGACTGGTAGACGAGTAGGATGCGTCGACCACAGCCACAGGCACCTCGCGCACCACCTCGTTGTTATATATCCACGAATAAAGCAACGGATAAAACAAGGGCACAACGACCACGAAGAGGAACACGCCCTCGTCGCGGACAATGGCTCTGGCCTCGGCCGCCACCACGGTTAATATATCGGACAGAAACGTCTTAACTTGTGATAAGATATTCATGTGCAAAACTTACGGTAGATAAACATATGTGCTGTATGCCTTGCGGATGCTTCGCGCCACCAGCAAGGGCAACAATGCGAAGACAACAAGCGCCAAAATGTTGGCCCAATCGTATATCAGGGCATTGCCATTAAACACACAGGTTTGGTATATACGGAAATAATGGCGTAAGGGAAACAGGTTGGACAACACTTCGAGCGGTGCATCCATAGCAAAGGTAGGAAACGCGGTGCCCACCATTGAATAGCTAAGTACGCCCCACAGCGAGCACATGCTCATTGACATGCGCAACTGTGGGAACAAGCCAAACATGAAGATGGCAAAGCCCATTGAACCCATAACGCTAAGCACGGCCAACAGGGCAATGACGCCCACCCCACCCTCGTGCGGGAAATGCAACACCTTATATATATATAATAGGTATAGGCTGAAGATAGCGAGATGCACCAACAAGTGTGGCAAGGCCTTACCTGCGATGGCAACCCAACATTTGCCACCAGCTATCTTGATAAGCTGGCGCGAGGTGTTTTGCTTTAGCTCCATACCAAAGGCGTAGGCCGTGATGAGGAAGACGAAAAGCAACAAACAGCCAGGCACCAACATGGTGCTGAGATAGACATTATAATTGACCCAAGGATTGGCCACCGTGTGAAGGTCGATCTTGATGGGCTGCAGAAACGTGCCTATCTGAGCATCAGTAAGACCCTTGGCCTTAAGGGTGGCCGATCCTACCGCTGCCGACCCCAAGGTAGAAATGGTTTTGAGGTCGCGAAAGAGCAGTGAGCCCGCCGTGAGCGAGGTGTAAGAATAATAGAACGAGATGGTGGGCTGACGTGATGACAGCAACGCATCGGTGGTTCCTTTAGGATAATAGAGGAAAGCATAGATGGTGCCCTGCTGCATAGCCTTGCGCGCCTCTTCAACATTAGGATAGCGCGCCACGATGTGCGTGGTTTGAAAGGCGTCGAGCGAGCGGGTGAGCTTTCGGGTGAAAGAAGTGTTGTCAAGGTCGACCACGCCTACAGGCATCTCTTCAGGCTGCCCCTCATCCATCAACGATGTGAAAAGCACCGTGACGAGGATAGGAAACACCACCATACCGAGCACATAGACAGGATTGGCTATGAGGCGTCGGCACTCGCGTTTAGCAATGAAGAGGATGCGTGAAAAACTATTCGACATGATAAATAATGATTATTTCTTGATGATGAGCGACATGCCAGGACGCAAGCCCTCGAAGGGTTTGATAGGACGCGCCTTCACCTCGAAGGTCTTAAGGTCATACTGTCCGTTGGCCTTGGTGGCCTTCCAGGTGGCATACGAGCCCTGGTCTTTAATATAGTAGACCTTCATCTTGATTTCTTTGTTGAAAGCGGGCACAAAAGCTGTGATGGTGCTGCCCACCTGCATGCCGTTGAGCTGATCTTCGCGCACATTGAAGGTGCCCCACATATCGTCGAGGATAGAAATATTCATGATGGGTGAGCCAGTACCAATAAGTTCGCCTACCTTGGGGAACACGTCGCTCACCTCGCCCTCTTTCTGGGCTATCTGCATGGTCTCGTTGATGTATGAGCTTACCTCTTGCACAGCACCCTTAGCACGATTAACCTGTGCGGCGGCAGCCAACTTCTCTTCGCGGCGGGCACCGTTTACAGCCATGTCATACTGGCTTTTGGCGGCCTTTACCTGTGCCTCGAGGGCTTTATAATTGGCGAAAGCCTCATCGCGTTTCTGTGCCGACATGACGCCCTCGTCGTTGAGACGCTGCACACGGTTGTATGACTTTTGCGCAATTTCTAAGCCGGCCTTGGCCTGTTGCAAGAGAGCAAAGGCACCGTTTATTTGCTCGCGGCGGGCACCATTATTGGCCATTTGATCCATGGCCGAAGCGGCGTTTTCGGCCGACTGTGCCTGTGCCAACTTGGCTTTTACATCGGGGGCGTCGAGGATAGCCAAGGTGTCGCCCACCTTTACATAGTCGCCTTCTTTGACGCGCAACTCTAACACACGTCCGGGCACCTTGCTTGACACGCGGTATTCAGATACCTCAACGTATCCTTGTATCACTTCGGGTTCGCTCTTGAAGGCAAGTGTTCCAATCAGGCCGATGGCAACAATGGCCAGGGTAAAGACGGCCACCATCAGCAAAATTCTTTTATGTACTAATGCTTTTTCTGTCATAACTTTTTTCTTGTAGCATTGTTATTGTAATGTTCCAAGTGCCTTCTTTAAATTCACCTGGCTTAATTTCAAATCTATCTCTGCGTCGATCTTCTGCGACTGGGCTTGAAGCCATGCGGTTTGCGCCTCCATCACATCGGTAGAGGGGATAACGCCCTCTTTGAAACCAAGGTTGGCACAGCGGAGGTTCTCGTTGGCCTTGTCGACATTGATGGTGGCCATCTGCAACTTGCGGCTGGCCTCGATGGTTTTAAAACGGCTTTGGTTTACCTGCAACTCTACCTTCTCGCGTATCTCGTTCAGCTCGAGCTGAGCGATGCAGGTGGCAGCCTTGCTGGCCTTTACTTTATATTCGCCCTCAAACCAATTCCATACAGGCACGCGCACCACGACGCCCACATTCCATACGCCCGCAAACTTGCGCTCGAAGCCGTTATAGAGGTTGGGGTTGGTCATTGAATAGCCACCCGACAGCAACACTTGAGGCAGGAAGGCGGCACGCACCAAACGGGTGGTTTGCTTTGACAGGTCGACAGCGTTTTGAAGCATCATCAGCTCGGGACGGTTCTCAAGAGCCGACTCTACCGACACGCTATCAGCCGTCTGCTCGATGGGTAGCATCTCGTTATTCTCGTCGGCAAGCTGGATGTCGGCATCTAAAGGCAAGCCACACAACTGGCACAGATACATCTTGGCCAGCGACAAGCCATTGTCAACCTGGGTAAGGGTCATCTCGGCCTCGTTCACCTTCACATCGACCTTCAATCCATCGGCACGAGTGGCCACGCCTTCGGCAATCATCTTATTAACATCGCCACTGAGCTGCTTGACAAGGTCGCGGAAGCTGGTGGCAAGACGTTGCTTGTGACGAAGCGATACCACCATCCAGTAGGCTTGATCGGTATCGTAAAGGGTGGCCTGACGTTTGGCATTGAAATCGTTGTTCACCATCTGTTCAGTGATGGCAGCCATGCGGTTGGCAGCCGTGATGGCCCCACCCATATACAAGGGCTGGGTGATAACGGCCTGAGCCATAAACATATTGCGGGTATCGGTATCGAGGGCCTTCACCACACGCTGGCCCACATGGTTGAGGGCATCGCCAACAGATGTACCCATCTTGTTGAGCACACCACCAATGTTTTGTGCCTGCTGCGGTGTGAGCACCCCATCTTGCGTAAGCTTGGTGATGGTAGTGGAAATGTCGCTACCTAAGCTTCCGCTCAGCGTGGAGCCAATAGAATTGAGTGTTGACTTTTGCTCGTTGTTAAGCAACGATATCTCCTTGCTGGTGAACATATATCCACCCAACACGTTGAGTTTAGGCAGATACTGCGTCTTGGCTGCCTTGACGGCATAATGTGCCGCCTGCTGCTTATATTGCGTGATGCCAAGCTGCTTATTGTTACGCATGGCTAACGCACGGCAGCTGTCAAGGCTCAACACCTGTTGAGCGACAGCTGGCACGCCACATGCCATCAGCAGGAAAAGAAGGATGTTCTTTTTCATTTGATGAAACAATATATCAATACAAATAAAATGTTAATCGAAACTGAAGTTGCGAGAACCAATCATATTGCCATCGGCAAAGATGCTGACGTTATAGGAACCGCCCACCAAGGCCTGAGTAACAGGCCAATAGGTAACGATGGTAGTTTCTTTACCTGTATACTCAATGGTTTTCTTCATAGAGCAATGCAAGTTGCGGTTCTCATAGGCGAACGAGCCATCATTGCCCAGCACTGAACCCGTAGGACTGGTAATACGCACATAGAAGGTCTTCATACCGCTCTGTGCCGTTACGTTCTTAGCAATGGTGAATGTTACCTGCACAGTCTTACACTTCTTGGTCTTATCGGTGTCTTTGTTGCGCTTGTTCTTCAACGACATGCGTATGCCAGTAGCGTCGAGCTGGGCAGCAATAGCCACCTTCTCTGACAATGAAGCACGCTCGGTGTTCAAGCCCTGTATCTCGCGGGTAGCAGCCTCATACTGACCACGCACACGGTTGTTCTCGTTTTTCAAATTTTGATTGAGACGGTTCAGCGAGTCGATCTCGATGATGTAGCTGCGCAATACCGAACGCACAGTGGCCAACTCTTTCTTCAAGCGGGCAATCTCGCGAGCATCGGAGCTTTTTACCTGCTTCAGTTCTTCGAGCAAACGCTGGGTTTTTTCTTGTTCGGCAGTGAGCTGAGCCACAATCGAGTCGTTGGTGATCTGTGTCTTCATCTCACTGTATTGATTGGCAAACTGCTGGTATTCGTTTTCCATTTCCTTCTTGTCCATCTCGGCAAGCTCTTGCATGGCCTTGTTTTCCTGCTTTTGTTTGTCAAGACGTATCGCCAAAAAGGCGATGCCACCAATGAGCAACAGCCCAATGATGATAACCGGAATTAAAACTTTCTTATTCATTTTTTGTGTATCCTTTTGTTGTTATTTAATTATCTACAGTTTGTTATTATCTCTATGCATGTCAAAGACATGTGCTATCACAATTAACATATATAAAACTGTGCAAAGATAAGGGTTTTATCTTAATTCTGCAAAGCAAGGGTAACGCTATTTCTTTATATTTATTAAAATTGATATTTTTAAAGAAAAAAAGAAGAATATTGCCAGCGTTTTATTATCTTTGCACTGATAAGATGCTGACATCTCGTCATAGAAGGCTACTACATTTATAAACAATTTGCACCTATTTTTTACATGAAAGGAATGATCAAAAAGATATTTCTCTTCTATAAAGAAGGGTTTGCTGCGATGACCGTAGGGCGCACGCTATGGGCGGTGATTGTGATAAAACTTATTATCATCTTCCTCATTCTGAAAGTGTTCTTCTTTCCAAACTTTATCAAACAACGCACCACAGAAGGACATGAAGCCGACTATGTAGGAACGCAACTAACAGAAAGAAATGAACAAAACAAATAATAAAAAACACTAACATCATGCACAACCTACTATTAACAATTGACCCCACAGCCATCGACTGGTCGAGGGCGCAATTTGCCCTTACCGCCATCTACCACTGGCTGTTTGTGCCCCTAACACTGGGGTTGGCCCTTATTATGGCCATTATGGAAACTTGCTATTATAAAACGCGCAACGTGTTTTGGCGCGACACCGCAAAGTTTTGGCAGCGCCTGTTCGGCGTCAACTTTGCCATGGGTGTGGCTACGGGCATTATCCTTGAATTTGAGTTTGGCACCAACTGGAGCAACTACTCGTGGTTTGTGGGCGACATCTTTGGCGCACCACTGGCCATCGAAGGCATTGTGGCCTTCTTTATGGAAAGCACCTTTGTGGCCGTAATGTTCTTCGGATGGAAGAAAGTGTCGGCAGGATTTCACCTGGCCGCAACATGGCTCACAGGGCTGGGCGCTACTATCTCGGCATGGTGGATATTGGTGGCCAACGCCTGGATGCAACATCCTGTGGGATGTGCCTTCAACCCCGACACCGTGCGCAACGAAATGGTGAGCTTTGCCGATGTGGCCCTCTCGCCTTTTGCTGTTGATAAATTCTTTCACACGGTAATCTCGTCATGGATAGTGGGCGCCGCCTTTGTGGTGGCTGTAAGCTGCTGGTATCTATTGCGTAAACGTGAGCAACAGTTATCTATTGTGAGCATCAAGATTGCCAGCATCGTGGGCATCGTGGCCTCAGTATTGGCGATGGCTACGGGTGACAGTTCGGCCGTACAGGTGGCCGACAAACAGCCTATGAAGTTGGCGGCCATGGAAGCACTGTATAACGGTGGCGAAAATGTAGGGCTGACGGCCTTTGCTGCCATCAACCCCTTCACGCAGCCCAACTATGCAGCAGGTGAAGAGCATGCACTGCACGTCAGTATTCCGAATGGTTTGTCGATACTGGCTACGCACAGCACCGATGGTTATGTGCCTGGCATTAACGACATTATAAATGGATATACAAAAGCCGATGGTACACAGGTGGCTCCGCTGAAAGAACGTATAGCAAACGGTAAGATTGCCATTCAAGCGCTGGCACAATATCGTAAGCTGAAGGCGCAGCCTGATTCCAATATCAACGCGCTGAACGACGCTAAGGCGAAAATAGAGGCGCATATGGCCGACTTTGGCTATGGATACCTAAACAGCGAGGCCGATATTGTGCCTTATATTCCGCTATGCTTCTATGCGTTTCGTGTGATGGTGGGCGTGGGCACTTTGCTGCTGCTCTTCTTCCTCTTGGCCGGACATATTGCTTTCCGCTGCGATATCAACAATAAACGTTGGCTGCACTGGGCTGCCATCGCTATGCTGCCCTTGGCGTATATTGCCAGCGAGGCAGGATGGATTGTGGCCGAGATGGGACGTCAGCCATGGGCTATACAGGATATGCTGCCGTTGAACGCTGCGGTGTCGGATATCGGAGCAGGCTCGGTGGCCACCACTTTCTTTATTTTCCTCGCTCTCTTCACCACTCTTCTCATTGTTGAAATCAGCATCTTGTGCAAACAAATTAAGAGAGGGCCTGAATGGGAGAAGGAGTGAATTCTTTCGCCTCACTCATTGTGAATTATGTATTATGAATTATAACTTATGAATTAATAAAAATATGGACTATATATCTCTGCAACATTACTGGTGGTTCATCGTTTCATTGCTTGGAGCCCTGCTGGTATTTTTAATGTTCGTACAAGGAGCCAACTCGTTGGTTTTCAGTTTAGGCGCTACGCCAGAAGAGCGTCGGGTTGTAATTAACAGTACGGGCCGAAAATGGGAAATAACCTTTACCACACTGGTTACCTTTGGCGGAGCCTTCTTCGCCTCGTTTCCACTATTTTACAGCACCAGCTTCGGCGGTGCTTACTGGCTGTGGATGATTATCTTGTTCTCATTCGTGTTACAAGCCGTAAGCTATGAGTTTCAAAACAAACTGGGCAATGTGCTGGGCACACGCACCTTTCAGTGGATGCTGGTGCTGAACGGCATTGTAGGACCACTGCTGCTGGGCGGTGCCGTAGCCACCTTTTTCAATGGTTCAAACTTTGTTATTGACAAAGAAAACCTGACTTCGCTGCAACCCATCATCAGCCATTGGGCAAACGGTAGCTATGGTCTCGACGCACTACTCGACCCCTGGAACCTGGTGTTTGGCATGGCGGTATTCTTCTTGGCACGCATCCTTGGCACACTATATATCATTAACAATGTAGACGATGAAAACATACGGTGCCGAGCATCAGTGCGCCTTGTGGGATGCACAGTGGTGTTCTTGGTGTTGTTCCTCGCGTTTCTTGTACGCACACTGCTGAAAGAGGGTTATGCCGTTGATGCCACTACTGGCCTTATCGTGATGGAACCGATGAAGTATCTGCACAATCTTCTTACCATGTGGCCCTTGCTGATAGGCTTTGCTCTGGGCGTGGTATTGTTGCTTTATGGCATCATACGCACCATCGTAAGTAAGAGTTACATCAAAGGCATTTGGCCTGCAGGCATTGGCGTGGTCTTGGCCGTTTTGGCCCTACTGCTGTGTGCTGGATGGAATGGCACAGCCTACTATCCTTCAAACGTCGACCTACAAAGTTCGTTAACCATCGCCAACAGTTGCAGCAGCGAATTCACGCTTCGCACCATGTTCTACGTTTCACTTCTTGTACCTTTCGTGGTAGCCTATATCGCCTACGCTTGGTATGCCATGGATAAGAAGAAATTGACGAAGGAGGAAATAGCCGAAGAGGAAGCCTATTAAAATAAAAATTAGGTTTGATTGAGCTAAACGCAAAGATTGATTGAACTTAGCGCAAGGCTTGACTGAGCTAAACGCAAGGCTTGACTGAACTAATCGCAAGGCTTGACTGAACTAATCGCAAGGCAATAACAGAAATACGAGAAATAAAAAAGCCAGTAATAAGTGGTATAAACAAAATGTTATAAACCTACTTATTGCTGGCTTTATTATGTAAACAGCTATCTACAACTACACTTCAGCGTTTTGGTTAAAATGCTGGCTTTGTTATATAAATAACTATCTATAATTATATCATTACACTTCAGCGTTTTGGTAAAGATAGCGTTTGATGCTCTTCTTCGGTGTCTTTTCAAACTCTTCTTCCTGAATACGGATGGCCGACAGCTTGCAGTAAGCGGGCATTACAGCGTTCAACTCCTGACGGTTCTGCTCCATCACTTCCTGAAGATCGTCGTTGGTAAGGTTCATGGTCTTTGCCTCGTCATAATCGGGATGCACAAGGCCTACCAACTTATCACCCTTCTGAATAACGATACTCTCGCTGACCATTGCCATTGAGTTGAGTTTATCTTCTATTTCTTCGGGATAGATATTCTGTCCGTTGGCGCCCAACAGCATATTCTTTGAACGGCCCTTGATAAACACGTTGCCATTAGCATCCATGGTGCCAAGGTCGCCAGTGTGATACCAACCTTCAGCATCGAGCGTGGTGCGGGTGGCCTCCTCGTTCTTATAGTAGCCCAACATTACGTTCATACCACGCGCCAAGATTTCGCCCGGCACATTCTCGGGATCAGGACTATCAATCTTCACCTCCATATTTACCACAGCCTTGCCACAAGAGCCAGGCACAAACTCGGTATAGTCGGCATAACAGATGATAGGAGCACACTCGGTAGCGCCATAGCCTACGGTGTAGGGGAACCCTATTTGCTGCAAGAACTGCTCTACCTCTTGGTTAAAGGCAGCACCTCCAACAATAATCTCATAGAATTTTCCGCCAAAGGCGTTCTTCACTTGCTCGCATATCTTATGGTTTACCTTGCGGTTCACCACAGGCATATTAAGCAGCAAGCGCATACGGTTGTTCTGTATCTTGGGGAATACTTTCTTGCGGATAATCTTCTCTATCACCAATGGCACAGCAATAATGATCGCGGGCTGAACCTCGGCAAAAGCCTGAGCAATGATAGCTGGGCTGGGCACACGGGTGAGATAGAACACATGGCAACCGTACAAGAATTCGAACAAGAACTCGAACGACATGCCATACATATGTGCCATGGGCAAGATGCTGATAACACTGGCGCCACGCTTTACCTTGCTGCCCATCACCTTCATGGCAAAGTCGTAGTTGCTCCACAAGGCACGATAAGGTATCATCACACCTTTCGAGAAGCCCGTTGTGCCACTGGTATAGTTGATGAGCGCTAAGTCGTTCATATTATTTTCGCGACGATAGTGCACATGTTCTTTGCGGAAATACTTGGGGAATTTCTTTCCAAACAATTCGTTCAGATGCTCACGTGCATACGTCAGTTTATCAGTACGCGACACCACCAACGAATAATCGGGAATGTATATAATGCCTTCAAGGTGTGGCATCTTTGTAGCATCAATCACAGTGGCCACCACATCGCCCACGAACAGCAGTTTTGCTTCACTGTGGTTTACGATGTTATGAATTTGGTCAGCGGTAAACTCGTGCAGAATAGGCACTGCCACGGCACCATAGGTGAGCGTTGCCAAGAAAGCTACAGCCCAACAGGCACTATTGCGTCCGCACAGAGCAATTTTGTCACCTGATTGCACTCCACTGTTTTCAAACATGATGTGCAGCTTCTCAATTTTTCTTGCTACATCATGATACTGCAGGGTAGCGCCTTTAAAGTCGGTGAGGGCATCGCTATCCCAATTACTGATGATGCTCTTTTCTATGAGCTCGTTGAAACTCTGAATTTCCATCTCTTTATCGTCTTGTGCCTATGCGCTTGCTCTTCGAATACGAGAATGTCTTGAAAGGGAGACAAGGTTGCAAGTGCAGCAGCTGTTTTTTCTTATTCGTACATAGTTATTTAGCAGATATCAAGGCAAATTATTGACATATCCCTATTGGTTGTCGTTATGTCTATTTTCCCTTTTTCTGTTTTATAAACACTGCTTGGTGTTATTTTCGGCAAACAGTGTTATACATCATTTATATCAAACAAAGATACGTCTTTAGTGAGAATATCAAACAAAGCCGACCCTATGGTGAGACTATCAAACGATATCTTTATACAGATAACGCTTAATGCTCTTCTTCGGTGTTTTTACAAACTCTTCTGGATGCAGACGAATTTCAGATATCTTACAGAACGGAGGCAACATAGCGTTCAGTTGCAAACGATTTTGCTCCATAATGTTATTCAAATCTTCGTCGTTAAAGCCCATTTGCTGTGCTTCATCCACATCAGGATAAACCAGCCCTATAAGTTGTTCACCTTTCTGAACAATCAAGCTTTCGTTCACCATAGCCAGCGAGTTGAGTTTATCTTCAATCTCCTCAGGGTAAACATTTTGTCCGTTCGATCCCAACAACATATTTTTAATACGTCCGCGAATATACAGATGGCCATCAGCCGACATTGTGCCGAGGTCTCCAGTATGATACCATCCCTCTTCGTCGAGCACTTCACGCGTGGCTACTTCGTTTTTATAATAGCCCAGCATAGTGTTCAAGCCGCGAGCCATAATTTCGCCAGGCACGTTTTCAGGATCATTGCTGGCAATCTTAACCTCCATGTGGTCGACCACGGTACCGCAAGAGCCAGGCAAATATTGGTCACGGTTACTGAAAGATATCAGCGGAGCCGTTTCAGTGGCGCCATAGCCTACCGTGATGGGGAAGTCGATGCTGTTCAAGAACTGCTCTACCTCTTTGTTCAGTGCTGCTCCGCCTGTGATTATTTCAAACATATTACCACCGAACACGCCAGCCACCATATCGCGCAGCTTTTGCTTAATTTTTTTATTGATAAGCGGCATATTCATGAGCAAGCGCACCCTATTGTTTTGTGTATAGGTAAACACCTTCTTGCGCACAATTTTCTCTATTATCAATGGCACAGCAACAATAAGCGAGGGTTTAATCTCGGCAAAGGCTTGTGCGATAAGTGAAGGAGAGGGCAGACGTGTAAGATAGAAGAGATGGTTGCCGTTAATAAATCCGAACATAAACTCAACCATCATACCGTACATGTGTGCCATGGGCAAGATGCTAACGATATTGGTGCCCTTCTTAACGTGTGGAGAAAGGTTGTTCAATACATAATCGAGGTTGCCCCACAGAGCTCGATAAGGCAACATCACACCTTTTGAAAAGCCAGTGGTGCCACTGGTATAGTTGATGATGGCCAACTCGTCGGGGCTTTGCTCACGATAATAGTGCACATGCTCTTTTCTAAAATATTTGGGATAACGTTTACCAAATATTTCATTCAGGTGCTCACGCGCATACGTCAACGTTTCAGAACGCGACACCAACAAAGAAAAATCAGGAAGATACACCACACCCTCCAGTGCTGGCATCTCGTCAGCATTGATAGTAGTGGCCACCACATCGTCTACAAACAACAGTTTGGCATCGCTGTGGTTTACAATATTATATATTTGTTCTGGGGTAAACTCGTGCTGTACAGGCACAGCTACAGCGCCATAGGTAAGTACAGCTAAGAAAGCCACCGCCCAGTGACTGCTATTACGTCCGCATAAAGCAATTTTATCACCCACCTTTACTCCGCTGTTCTCAAACACGATATGCAGCTTTTCAATTTTTCGTGCCACATCATGAAATTGTAACGTAGCACCTTTAAAGTCGGTGAGGGAGTCTTGCTCCCAATTGGCAATAATGCTTTTTTCTATATAAGAATTGAAACTTGGTATTTGTTCCATTGCACATTCATCAAAATTCTGTGCAAAGATACGATGTTTGCTGCGCATTTCCAAAAGTTTTGTGCAATATTTTCTTTTCTATTGCATAATTAGTGGAAATAGAGATACAAAAGAGGGCAAAAACTCCAATAAGCGTAAAGTTTTTGCCCCATTTCAGTTTTATGATTATGGTTATATTATCTAAATAGACATGTATGTATTGTTAAATATTTATTACATATATCATACGACTGCTCAGTTATTTATTAAATACATCAACTGTCAGCCCCCAATAATCCTATTCGTAGGTCATCGTCTTGGCTGGATGGATGTGTGAGATGAGGAAGCTGGGGCCAATCAGCACCAACAAGCTAATAAGCAAGGTGCCAATATTAAGCAGCACTACAAACAGCACATTCACCTCAACAGGCACACTACTTACATAATATGTAGCGGGGTCGAGCTTTACGATACCCGTAAAATATTGCAAGGCCACCAATGCCAGCGCTATCATATTTCCCCATAGCAATCCGCGCCCAATGATGAAGGCAGCAAACCACATGAAGGTGTGACGCACCATAGGGTTTCGTGCTCCCAACGCCTTCATCAGTCCAATCATTTGTGTGCGTTCAAGAATAATGATTAGCAAGCCCGATATCATTGTTACGGCAGCCACGGCCATCATAATGATGAGAATAATCCAAACATTCAGGTCGAGCAAGTCGAGCCAAGAGAATATCTGTGGACTCAATTCTTTTATTGTTTTCGACGAATAGGTATTGCCATACTTATCGGTTGTGCGGTTCACCAGTTTTACCACGCGGTTTTCCACCTCGTCCAGCTTATCAAAGTGGTCAACTTGCAGTTCGGCCCCCGATGCCATATCTTCTTGCCAGCCATTCAGTTTCACAGCCGTGTACAAGTCGACATAGCACATCACATTATCATATTGTGTAAGATTTGTTTGGTAGATGCCAGCAATGGTAAAACGGCGTGTGCGCACCCCACTATCGTCAATAAAATAGGCAAAGATACGGCTACCGCAGGTTAGCTTTAGTTTGTCGGCCATCACCTTCGACACCAATATCTTATTGCCACTGCTTTTGTCGCTAAACTTCGGCACCACGCCCTCCAACAGATGTTGATGAATGAAGGTAGAATCGAATTCAGGCCCTACACCCTTAAAGGCCACGCCCAGAAAGTCGGAATCAGTTTTTAAGATACCCTGTTTCATGGCAAAGCGTTGCACATGCTTCACGCCCTCAATGTGTTGCAGCACGTTCATCACCGAGTCGTCAACCTCGATAGGGCTATCAGTGCCTTGTTGCAACATCGAGAATTCGGCCACCTGAATATGGCTACCAAATCCTACCACCTTATCGCGTATGGCATGTTTGAAGCCCAGCACCACACACACGCTTACAATCATCACAGCCAATCCCACGGCCACGCC
Organism: uncultured Prevotella sp.; assembly: GCA_900552675.1. Classification (GTDB taxonomy): domain Bacteria; phylum Bacteroidota; class Bacteroidia; order Bacteroidales; family Bacteroidaceae; genus Prevotella. Next base: position 28,514 of record USAI01000008.1, on the reverse strand, counting down.
AATGATGGCGATACGCACAGCGGGCCTTGACACTTTTTTCTGATTGTCGTTATCGGCATAGATGCGCCGAGCCAAAAAATAGGGTACGTTCATTGTTCTTGTTATCAATTTTCGGTCGTCACCTTACCAGGATACTGTTCCAGCGCTTTGCGCAGCACCACCAATGCACGCTCAAGGTCTTCCTTCTTCAGCACATAGGCAATGCGCACCTGATTAATGCCAGCGCCAGGCGTGGTATAGAAGCCCGAGGCAGGCGCCATCATCACAGTTTCGCCTTCATAGTTGAACGACTCCAGACACCAGCGACAGAACTTCTCGGCATCGTCGACAGGTAGCTGTGCCACGGTATAGAAGGCACCCATGGGTATGGGCGAGTAAACGCCTGGTATGCGATTCAGCCCGTCAATCAAGCACTTACGGCGCTCTACATATTCGTCATACACATCGCGATAATATTCTTCAGGGGCGTCGAGCGATGCCTCGGCCACAATCTGTCCGATGAGGGGTGGCGAGAGGCGAGCCTGACAAAACTTCATTACTGCTGCGCGCACCTCTTTATTTTTAGTGATGAGCGCCCCCACTCTAATACCACACTCGCTATAACGTTTCGACACCGAGTCGATCAATATCACGTTATCCTCAATGCCCTCAAGGTGGCAAGCGCTGATATAGGGCGACCCCGTATAGATATATTCGCGATACACCTCGTCAGAGAACAAGTATAGGTCATACTTCTTCACCAGGTCGCGTATCTGGTTCATCTCACGGCGTGTGTACAGATAGCCCGTAGGGTTGTTAGGGTTACAAATCATGATGGCGCGTGTGCGCTCGTTGATAAGTTCCTCAAACTTTTCAACCTTTGGCAACGAGAAGCCCTCTTCAATGGTAGTAGCAATGGTGCGTATCTTGGCGCCCGCCGATATAGCAAAGGCCATATAGTTGGCATAAGCAGGTTCGGGCACAATAATCTCGTCGCCAGGGTTCAAACACGACATAAAGGCGAAGAGCACAGCCTCTGATCCGCCCGACGTAATGATGATATCGTCGGCCGTCACCATAATATTATACTTTTTATAGTAGTCGACCAGCTTCTGTCTATACGACAGATAGCCTTGTGAGGGCGAATACTCTAATATATTGCGGTCAATATGTTTCAATGCATCAAGGCCCACTTGAGGTGTGGGCAGGTCGGGCTGTCCAATATTTAGATGATATACTTTCACCCCGCGTTTCTTTGCGTCGGCAGCCAGCGGTGCCAACTTTCTGATGGGCGACTCAGGCATCTCAAGCCCGCGTACCGAAATCTCTGGCATAATACTTTTTTCTTCTTGGTTACGAAGTGCAAAGTTAGTGTAAAATACGCGCATAGCAAAACAAAATGGCATCCTTTTTACCCTCTTGATGGCTACATTTTAAAAATATTTACATCTGAAAAGCCGTTGTATGTCGCAAGAAATTTGTACTTTTGCCGTTCCGAATGGCCAGCCACCCCCTCACCACCGCCGTGGCAGCCATTCCCAGCGCCGCCGTGGCAGCCGCCCCCAGCGCCATCACAAACACCAAGAAAAAAAGATAATAATTAACACAACAATACATATAAAAAAAAGATTATGAGAACAATTACCGCAACATGGTTTGAAGCATCAGTAAGATATGAACGTCAGACAGACGAGGGCATGCAGAAGATGGTAACCGAGACCTACGTAGTAGACGCCTACACCTTTGGCGAGGCTGAAGAGGTTATCAACCGCGAGATGGCGCCTTACGCCACTGGCGAGTTTAAAGTGAAAAACATCACTCCCGCGGCTTATGGCGAGATTTTCTTCAGCGATGGCGAGAACGACGACAAATGGTACAAGGCTAAACTCGTGTTCCCCATCGTTGACGAGAAGACAGGCAAAGAGAAGCGTAGCGCCTCTACCTTCCTGGTACAGGCAGCTTCGTTCAATGGCGCACTGAAAAACATTGAGCAAGTGATGAACACTGGCACCGACTATATCATTGCCAACATTACAGAAACAAAAATTATGGACGTGTTTGAGCACGCACCACAAACCAAGAAGAACGAGCCCAACGACAAGCCCGAATATGAGGTTGCCGAAGAAGGTAAGAAGTAAGAAAAGGAGGCATAATGAGCACACTAAACGATGTTGCCACCCGCCTGCAGACGGTGCGCGCCTCGTTACCCGAGGGCGTACAGCTGGTGGCCGTAAGCAAATTCCATCCCGCCGAATACATACAGGCGGCCTATGATGCCGGACAACGATTGTTTGGCGAGAGTCGCGAGCAAGAGCTGGCACTAAAGGTGGAAGCCTTGCCCAAAGACATCAAGTGGCATTTCATTGGTCATTTGCAAACCAACAAGGTGAAATACATAGCCCCCTACATACACATGATAGAGGCTGTCGACTCGCTGAAGCTGCTGCGCGAGATAAACCGTCAGGCCGCCGCCCACCAGCGCGTCATTAATGTGTTGCTCGAGCTGCACATTGCCCAAGAGGCCACCAAATATGGCCTTTCGCCCGCTGCTCTTCATCAGCTATTGGCCGATGGCGAGTGGCGCCAGCTGAGCAATGTGCACATTTGCGGATTGATGATGATGGCATCAAACACCGACGATGAAGAACAGATACGGCGCGAGTTTGAGCAAGGCGCCCAACTGTTTGACGAGGTGAAGGCGCAATACTTCGCCACCGACGATGCCTTCTGCCAGCGCAGCTGGGGCATGAGTCACGACTATGCCATTGCCGTAGCCTGCCGTTCAACCATCGTGCGTGTAGGCACCGCCATCTTTGGCCCCCGCGTTTATTAAACATTGCAAACACACATCGCCCTGTAAAGGCAAAAGCATACCACATATAGCTTTTATCTTTACAGGGCGATTTTTTTATTCAGTGCGTTTTTATTCTGTTTTCTCTCTTTCTTTTCTTTTTGAGAGGGGCTGACATCACTCGTTGAGCAACGAAGCGCGCACACGCGACAGCGTTTCGGGCGTCATCTGCAGATAGCTGGCAATATACACCAGCGGAGCTCGCAGCACCACCTGAGGCATTAGTTTGCACAAGCGCTTATAGCGGTCAAGGGCCGTTTCAAAGCGCACCAGGTCAGCATGCACCTGCGATTGTATCAGGCTCTCTTCCAGTATTTTACGATACAGTATCTGTATATTCACGTTGTGTAGCGCCACCCGTTCCAGCTCGGCTTTAGGCAGCATATAAGCCACCGTGTTTTCCAGCGCTTCAACCTTTAGGCGCGTAGGTTCCTCGCGAAAGAGGCTCTCAATGCACATCACAATGGTGTGGTCTTCAGCAATATGTTCTGTCACTTCCTTACCATGTTTCTCATAAAACTGTCGCATCAGTCCGCGATCAATATAGTAGAAGCCTTTACACACCTCGCCTTCGTTCAGTACCATCTGGCCTTTAGCAAACTTCATAGGCACAAGAATATCCTCCAGCAAGTCGAGCTCATCATGCGTCATGGTGCTATACTTTCTTGCCAGCTCACGCGCCACATCGCGTTTTGTTATCAAGGGGTCTTTCATAACATTGTTTATATAAGTGCAATTTCAGTTTTTATATATGCACACGGGGTGAGTTATATAGGTTATTTTTCTCATTAGTCAAGCTTCAGCACAGCCAAGAATGCCTTTTGCGGCACCTCAACATTGCCTATCTGCTTCATGCGCTTCTTACCTTTCTTTTGCTTTTCCAGCAGTTTACGTTTACGGCTCACGTCGCCACCATAACATTTGGCGGTAACGTCTTTGCGCACACACTTAATCGTTTCACGCGCCACTATTTTCGAGCCTATAGCCGCCTGAATGGCAATATCAAACTGCTGTCGCGGTATCAGGTCTTTCAGCTTTTCGCACATACGTCGGCCCAGCGCCACCGCATTGTCTTGAAAGGCCAAGGCCGAGAGGGCGTCAACGGGCTCACCGTTGAGCAAGATGTCGAGCTTTGCCAACTTTGAGGGGCGGAAGCCATCAATATGATAGTCGAACGAGGCATATCCTTTACTGATCGACTTCAGCTTATCATAAAAGTCGATTACGATTTCGCCCAGCGGCATCATAAAGTGCAACTCTACGCGGTTACCGCTCACATATTCTTGGTTAATAAGCTCGCCACGCTTATCCAGGCACAGCGTCATGATAGGGCCAATAAAGTTGGCCGTAGTAATAATGCTGGCCCGTATATAAGGTTCCTCAATATGGTCGATAAGAGTAAGGTCTGGCAGCCCTGAAGGGTTATGCACCTCTTTCGATTGGCCATGCTTATCATACACCATATACGACACGTTAGGCACCGTGGTGATAACATCCATATTAAACTCGCGGTCAAGGCGTTCTTGCACAATCTCCATGTGCAGCAATCCTAAGAAGCCGCAACGGAAGCCGAAGCCCAAGGCCACCGACGACTCTGGCTGAAACGTCAACGACGCATCATTCAGCTGCAGCTTCTCCAGCGAGGCGCGCAGGTTCTCATAGTCGGAGGGGTCGATAGGATAAACGCCCGCAAACACCATAGGCTTCACCTCTTGAAAGCCAGCAATGGCCTTGTCGCAGGGGCGGTTTACATGGGTGATCGTATCGCCCACCTTAACCTCTGAGGCATCTTTAATGCCGCTAATGATGTATCCCACCTCGCCCGTATCGAGCGATTGGCGTGGCACCATATCCATCTTCAGCACGCCCACCTCGTCGGCGTCATACTCCATGCCCGTATTAAAGAATTTCACCTTGTCGCCTTTGCGTATCGATCCATTCTCAATCTTAAAGTAGGCAATGATGCCACGGAACGAGTTGAACACCGAGTCGAAAATCAGTGCTTGCAGCGGAGCGTTCTTGTCGCCCACGGGATGTGGAACGCGCTCTACCACCGCCTTTAATATATCATCAACGCCCTCACCAGTTTTTCCTGAAGCACGCAATATGTCTTCATGCTTGCAGCCTATGAGGTCTACAATCTCATCTTCCACCTCATCGGGCATGGCGCTGGGCATGTCTATCTTGTTGATTACCGGAATAATTTCCAGGTTATGCTCAATGGCCATATACAGGTTTGAGATGGTTTGCGCCTGCACACCTTGTGTAGCGTCTACCACGAGCAGTGCACCCTCACAGGCGGCAATGCTGCGCGACACCTCGTATGAAAAGTCGACGTGTCCCGGAGTGTCGATAAGATTAAGAATATATTTTTGGCCATCCAGCTCATATTCCATCTGTATGGCGTGGCTTTTTATGGTAATGCCTCGCTCGCGCTCCAAGTCCATGTTGTCGAGCATCTGCCCTTCTGTGATCTGTATTGTGTTTGTTCGTTCCAGCAAACGGTCAGCCAAAGTCGACTTTCCGTGGTCAATGTGGGCGATAATGCAGAAATTTCGTATATTGTCCATTGATTTAAATCACTATTTCTATGCAAAGATAGTGTAAAAATCTGAAAATAAGCGTATCTTTGCAGAAAATTTATTGCAATGAGAAATACTTTATTGTTATTTGTGGCAGCAGCCCTTATGGTGTCGTGCCACGAGAGCTTAGAGAAACGTGCCCAACGCGAGGCTCGCGAATACACAGAAAAGAACTGCCCCACCCCATGGTACAACTATACGCGCACCGACAGCGTAGTGTTTAACACCGCAACACACACCTATACCTACTATTGCAGCGTGAACGACAAGATGGACGACGCCACGCTGATAGCCGACCACGAGAAAGACATTACCAATGGCTTGCGCACCGAGCTAACGCAAAACACGGGCCTAAAAACATATAAAGAGGCGGGCTACAACTTTGCTTATGTCATGCGCTCAGATAAGAACAAGCAACAGGTGCTGTATAAGCACACCTTTACAGCTGCTGAGCTGGGAGCCACTACAAAATAAAAAGTTTAAACATCGAAAAAAAAGGCTATAAAGGATGGTTATTGCCTCTCCTTTATAGCCTTTTTATCTACTTACCTTATTAATAAAACACTTTATTATTTTTCACCGTGAGACGAGCCGTTTTCAGGTTACGGCTGTCGTGGCCCACCATGATATCAAAGTCGCCAGGTTCAACCACCTTCTTCAGGTCGGCGTTATAGAAGCTTAGCTGGTCGGCACCAATGGTAAAGGTTACAGTCTTGCTTTCGCCTGCTGTCAGGTGTATGCGCTCAAAGCCCTTCAGTTCTTTCACGGGTCGAGCGATAGAGGCCACCAGGTCGTGCACATACAGTTGCACCACCTCGTCGGCATCACGTTTGCCCGTGTTGGTAACAGTAACCGTAGCCGTTATGCTACCGTTCTTAGCCATCTCGTTAGCGCAAAGCTTCACGTCGCTGTAGCTAAAGGTGGTGTAGCTCAAGCCATAGCCAAAGGGATAGAGGGCACCATTGCTCACATCAAGGGCATTGCTGGCAAATTTAGCAAAGGAAGCATTATCGGGCACAGGACGACCTGTGTTCAAATGATTATAGTAGAGTGGCAACTGGCCCGTGGTTTTAGGCATCGACATCGTGAGTCGGCCCGTAGGCACCTTATCGCCAAAGAGCACGTCGCAGATAGCGTCGCCAGCCTCAGAGCCACCAAACCACACGTTCATGATGGCGGGCACATGCTGCGCCTCCCACGACAGCACGGTGGGGCGACCCGCAAAGTTGAGCAGCACCACAGGCTTACCCAGTTTCACCAGTTCTTCCAACAGCGCATGTTGTGCGTCGGGCATCTCGAGCGATGTACGGGTGGCACACTCGCCACTCATATCGGCGGTCTCGCCCATGGCACACACTATCACGTCGGCCTGTTGCGCTATCTTCAACGCCTCGGCCTTCAGTGCGGCATCATCGCCACGAGCAATGGTTTTACCCAGCTCGCCATTTTTCTGCAGCTGCTCGTCATACCACACATTGCTGCCCTGTGCATACAGCAGTTTTGCCTTGCCTTCCAGCGCCTTAGCCATGCTCTCACGCAGGGTAGCATAGCGGTCGGGGGTTTGAGCCACGGCCCATGTGCCCGCCATGTTGTTACGGGTGTCGGCCAACGGACCAATGAGCGCCACGCATCCCTCCTTCTTCAAGGGCAGCAGTTGGTTATCATTCTTCAGCAGCACAAAGGTTTGTGCTGCAATGTCGCGGGCTGTCTGTCGGTTTTCGTTTGTAAACACCTCTGTCTTATGGCGTTTAGCATCGCAGTATTTGTAGGGGTTAGCAAACAATCCCAACTTATACTTTGCCTCGAGCACACGGCGGCAGGCCTCGTTTATAGTGGCTTCGCTCACCTTGCCCTCGGCCACGCTCTGTGCCAGTGTAGCCACAAAACCGTTTGAGCACATATCCATGTCGGTGCCAGCATTAAGGGCTTGAGCCGAAGCCTCTTTCAGGTTGGCAGCCGTACCATGTTGTATGATTTCAGCTATCGAGCCATAGTCGGTCACCACAAAGCCATCAAATTTCCAATCATTGCGCAGCACATCAGTCAGCAGCCAACGGTTAGCGGTAGCTGGCACATAGTCGACGAGGTTGAACGATGACATCACGCTACCCACACCCGCCTTTACGGCAGCCTCGTAGGGAGCAAAATACTGGTTATACATGCGTAAGCGGCTCATATCAGTGGTGTTATACTCCAGTCCGCTCTCTACAGCACCATACAGTGCAAAGTGTTTTAAGCACGCCATGATATTGTCCTTGTTGCTGTAGTTGGTGCCTTGGTAGCCCTGTACCATAGCCTCGGCAATGCGCGCACCCAGATATGGGTCTTCGCCGTTGCCTTCGCTCACACGCCCCCAACGGGCATCAAGCGCCACGTCTACCATGGGGCTGTAGGTCCAGTTTATGCCATCGGCACTGGCCTCTTTGGCCGCCACGGCAGCACTCTGCTTGATGGCGTCGAGGTTCCACGAACACGACAGCGCCAGCGGTATAGGAAACATGGTTTCGTAACCATGTATCACGTCCATGCCCACGAGCAAGGGTATGCCCAGTCGGCTTTTCGTTACAGCAATTTCTTGCAAGGCTTTTATCTTGTCAAAGCCCTTGATGTTAAACACGCCGCCCATGTTACCCTTGGCTATGTCGCCACCCACCTGGGTATCCATGGCGCCTCCGGTGGTGATATCGCCTGCCACCATGAGGTTGAGCTGTCCTATTTTCTCCTGAAGCGTCATGCGCGACATCAAGTCGGCCACATACTCGTTCATCGGAGCGATAGGTTTAGATTTTGGTTTTGCTTTGCCAACCACTGCGGCTGGCACAAAGGCTGTGGTCAGTGCGACCGACAGCGATAACATTAGTTTTCGCATAAATATATTAATTAGTGAAGTTTGTCGTAGGTGTTATCGACATGCTTGCACTTTGGTTCTCATTGCTTGGCGTCGGTGTCGGCATCCACCTCAGCATCAGCATCAGCGTTGGTATTGGTGTCGGCATCGGCATCAGCGTCGCGGTTCACGGCTTGTAAAAAGCCCGTGAGGTTAGCACCGCCCTCCAGTCCGAGCTTCTTTCTCAGTCGGTAGCGGGCGGTCTCTACGCTGCGCAGGTTGGTGTTCAGCAGCGAGGCTATCTCCTTGCTGCTCAGCCCCATCTTTAGATAGGCGCACAGCTTCAAATCGTTCTTTTTTAGTGTGGGGAACATAGATACCAACGTGCCGAGATAGTTGTCGTACACGATGTTGAAGTTTTCCTGGAAGCGTTCCCAGTTATCGTCGTCCTCCATATTTCGTTTTATCTCGTGGCGTATACGGCTGATAGCCTGTTTTTGCACCGCCTTCGAGTCGTTTTGCATAATGCTGTCAGATAGCGTTTGCATTTTCTCGTCGAGGGTGCGCAGGATATCGTTCTTTCGCACGAGGTTGATGGTAGAGTCGGCCAGCTCACCACTCTTATGTTTCAGTTCGGTTTCAAGCTGTTCGGCACGCAGTTTTGTCAGTTCGTGCTCTTTCTCTTCCTGCTCGCGGCGGAAGCGCTCGCGCTGCTCTTTCAGCTGTCGTTCCTTACCCTCTTTCAGTTTTCGCAGTTCTACCTCGGCACGACGTTTCAGCCATTGCACCATCAGCCACAGCAGCCCCATGATGATAGTTATATATATAAGGTATGCCCAAATGGTTTCGTACCAGGCGGGCAACACCTCGAAGCTGAAGGTGGTCTCGGTGGTTTGTTTGCTAATATTGTCGGTGGCACGCACATGAAACACATAATGCCCTTTAGCCAGATGGCTATACTCTTTAAAGGCGGCATAGCGCGGCATGCTCCAGGTGGGGTCTTGCCCATCGAGCCAACATTCGTAGCTCACAGCGTTTTCATCGCGATATTCGGGCATCACAAAACTGAAGCGTATCGAGTTGAGGCTATGTGGTACACGTAGCTCTTTTTGAGCTTCGTAGGGCGAGTAGCGATAGAGTGTAGAGTCGCCTTCGTTGAACGAGCTTACACGTTTCACACGCACGCCAATAGTGGTGCTGGGCTCGGTATCTCTGCCCAACTTGTTTCGCACTATATAGTAGCCATTACTGCTATTTAACAACGTTTGTGCGTCGGGCACAAAGCCTATATGTCCGAGGCTCATCTGCAGTTGGTCAATAACGTTGTGCATGGGCATGACACGCACCTGCCAGCGCAAGCCTTGCTTTTGTGCAAAGGCCAGATAGCCAGGTTTGTGTGCCCACAGGTTGCCATCAGGTGCTTGATAAACGCGTAGCGCCACGCCATAGGTGTTAAATATATTGTTCAGCCACGGCTGCTTGTCAAGCCCCTTGGTGCGAGGGTTGTAAAGAAAGAAGCCATCGACCGACGACACATACACCTTATTATTAATAAGGGTTACAAGGTTATTATCGTCAACCACCAGTTCTTTGCCACGGTGAAAATATTCGTAACGTGTAACACGGCGCAGGTCGGCACTGAGCTGTAGGCGATAGATACCATTTCGCCAGTGCGACATCCAGATGCTGCCGTCGGCATCTTGCATAAAGTTGCCACTCGACACATTAAACCCTTTCAGTCGCCATGCCATCGTCCATTGTCCTCCTTCGCGACGCAACACATACAGGCCATTATAGTCGCACGCCAAAATAGCATCGGGGTGGCCTTTCAGCGGTATAAAATTCCAGGTGCCTATGGTGCCACGTATCTTGGTGGCACTCATGCCGTTGATAATAAAGGCACCATCGTTGTTACCACAAAATATAACATTGCCTATACTGCGCAGACACCATATCTGCCCTATAATGCCGTTCACCGTCTTGGGGCGCAAGGGCAGAGGCGTCATCTGTATAGGATAATCGAGGGCATACAAGCCCTGATTAGTGCCTAAATAAAGGCATTGGCCCTTTAACAGCGAAGCATAACCTGTGCCTATATTATTACTTAAACCAAAGAGGCTATGATAGGGCGAGGTAAGCATCACATAAGAGATGCCCACATCAAGGCCCAGCCACAGGTTGCCCAGATGGTCATACTTCATCGACAGCACTGTGTTGTTCTGCAGTCCGGTCATTACATTGGCAAAGTGGCGTTCGCCCGTTTCAAAGTTGGCCACGGCCAAGCCACCTCGCACGGTGCCAAAGGCCATCGTTGGCCCCTTGGTCGCAACACAATAAACATAGTTTTGTTTAAGATATTGCGACAGGGGCGTGTTCATTGGCTCACACTTCTTGCCATCATACAGATAAAGGCCGTCGCGCTCGGTAGCCACAACCCATTGGTTGGCTGAATGGCCTATGCCATGCACCTTTTTACCACGCAATAGCTCTACACCTGGCATCATATCCATTTTTGTGCCATTCAGCACATAAAGGCCCTCGGTAGTGCTAACAATGGCTCGCCCATCAACGCAAAATATGTTTTCAACGCTTTCGCTGAAAGGCAAGTCGGCAATAAATTTGTTGTCGCGGTAAACAAAAACATTGTTTTTTCCTTGAAAATAGGTGTAGCGGCCCACCAAAATAATGTGCCATATCTCGCCAAAACTATTAATAGGTTTGGGTAACTGATTTGACAACGAATGATAAACAAACCTATCATGCTTACTTGATGGGCTGAAATAACCAAACTCGTCAGTGGCACCTGCCAGCAACTGTTTGCCATTGGCCGACATCTGTACGGAACGCACGCTGGTATAATTGCCTACATAGCTTACAGTCCACTCGTCGCCATCATACGACAGCAAGCCTTGGTTATTACCAAAAAACATCTGTCCGCCAAAGCCTTCGGCAACGCCCCAGTTTTGCGTACTGTAGGCATTTAAGGCGGGCGGAAAATTGCGTATCATCAACAACTGTGCCTTACAGCAAAGTGTAAAGGTTGTCAATAGTATGACGATGCCTATAAGGAAGCGTCTCATATTATGTTTTTTGGTTTGATCAGTAATTTATACAAAATTACAAACAAATGAGGAGAAGAAAAAAAATGACGCGCGTTTTTAATAATTGTTAAGCATAGAGGGATAGAAGACACCGAAACAGCAAAAATAGAGATGCTAATTTTTGTATTGTAAGGAATTTAAATTATCTTTGCAGATAGTAAAAAAACACGCATGAACTATGATGACACCAATGCTTTACCCATTAGGTATACAGACGTTTTCGGAAATACGAAATCGAAATATGCTGTATGTTGACAAAACAGCGTATGTATACCGCTTGGCATCAAGTGGAAAATTCTTTTTCTTGAGCCGCCCAAGACGGTTCGGCAAGTCGCTATTGGTGTCAACTTTTCAAAGTTATTTTGAGGGAAAGAAAGAATTGTTCAAAGGGCTGGCCATTGAACAACTTGAGCATGAGTGGAATGAATATCCAGTATTGCACTTTGACATGAGCGGCGGCAAGCACATGAACAAAGAGCAACTAAACAGATACCTACTGTATATATTGAAAAGTAATGAAGAGCGTTTTGGGGTGAACACTGATTCGACTGACCCCAATATCCGTCTTTCAAATCTTATAAACAGCATTTATCACCAAACAGGAAAACAAGTGGTGGTACTCATTGACGAATATGACGCCCCCTTACTGGATGTAGTACATCATGAAGAATATCTTGGCGCACTGCGACAAATCATGCGCAACTTCTTCAGTCCGCTTAAACTTAGCGAGCCGTATCTGCGCTTCGTATTCATTACGGGCATTACCAAGTTTTCACAACTCAGCATTTTCAGCGAGCTAAACAACATCAAAAACATAAGTATGGACGAGCCATACGCTGGTATTTGCGGAATAACAAAAGACGAACTGCTGACACAGATGAGTAATGACATTGATATGCTGGCAGCAAAGCTATCGCTCACACGCGAAGAAACCATTAACCAGCTAAAGGAGAACTATGATGGTTATCATTTCACCATACCCGGACCTGATGTGTTTAATCCTTACAGCTTGCTCAACTGCTTTGCCGACGGAAAACTAAACGCTTACTGGTTTGCATCAGGCACACCCACATACCTGATTGAGATGATGAGAAAATTTGATATGATGCCAGCAAATATAGGACAAGACATTGAGGCCGACAAGGGAGATTTTGATGCTCCCACCGAGACGCTTACCACCATCATGCCACTGCTCTACCAAAGCGGATACCTCACCATTAAGAAATATACCCCCGAAACCGACCTATATACGCTGGGCATACCCAATAAAGAAATACGTGTGGGCTTGTTCCGAAACCTTTTGCCCCACTATTTAGGACAATACTCGCAAATGGGTAATACTACGATTGCAAAAATGTCGGCTCTCATTAACCACAATGATATGAACGGTGCACTGTCGTTGTTGCAAGCCTTTCTTGCCACTGTACCCTATTGCGAAAACACCAACTATGAGGGCCACTACCAGCAAATGTTGTATATTATCTTCTCTATCCTCACCCATTATCGCATGCAGGTAGAGCAGCGCACTAATACGGGGCGTATCGATATCACAATACGCACAAACAGCCGTATATACATTATGGAATTGAAATTTAACGGCTCGGCACAAGAAGCGCTTGAACAAATCAAGAGCCGTGGCTATGCCGACAGCTTTGCTCTCGATGACTTACCTGTAACAAAAGTGGGCATCAATTTCAGCCTTGAAGGGAAGAAAAATATCACCGATTGGGTGATTGAATAATCTTTTAAAACGACATTCACATTTTTGCATAAATATACAGTATTGGGTGCTGTTTGCAATACCCATCAAATTACGGTCTGAAAGCATGGGTTTCAGGCTCTAAAACCAAGGGTTTCACAAGCTGAAACCAAGGGTTTCACAAGCTGAAACCAAGGGTTTCACGACCTAAAACCCATGGTTTCACAAATGAGAAGTATCAACTTTGAAAAGTGAAAGCAAGACACAGGTTTTTAACTATAGACTGTAAGTATTTTAAACAATCTTATGTAAAAGAATGTAAAATATCGGTTTTGCATAAACATTCATTTTTAGTCCTATTTTTGTATATTTATGCAAAAACGCAAATTTGCAAACTTCCAAATGATAGCTTTATGTTTTTTGCATTACCTCTTCACAATTGGTAAAGCATAATCGGCATCATTCTATAGCGTACTTGTAGGTACATTTCTTTATCATCGAGGGCAAAAACTAAAAACGAACATTCAATGAAAAACGAATAAAAATATAGCGTTTGACAAGTCGACTTGACAATACATGCACAATAAATGTTTCACCACTTTGAAACCATTCAAATAAAACAGCATAAAAAAAAACGCAATTATTTGTAAGCACAACATGAGGGTTGACGTAGTGTTTATATATACTTATATTATTATCACACAATATGTTAGCAAAAATAAAAACTAAAAAAGTGAGTTTTTAGTGAGTTTTTTTGTGGCTCATTTTTTTGCTTTTTATAGCATAAAACACTACTTTTGTCAACGAAAACCTGCCCAGGGGATGAAAACAAGACGCAACAGTCAACTAAAAACCTTCTTCCCCAGACAAGACAAATAACCTGAGCAAAGAGCAAGATGAAAAAAAACTCGAACAACAAATTCGAGAGCAAAGTTCGATTAACCACTTCGACGACCCCAAGAAGTAAAAAACCTTTAAACGTTTTAACCTAAAAATCGTCAAAGATAATTCGGACCAAAAAAATCAAAACGAGTCTTCTCCCCTACTCAAACGAAATAGAACGAAAAATATAAAGAATATCTAAAACAACTAAATCATTATAATTATGAGACGAAATCTAAAGCTTCTCTCGGCTGCATTGCTATTCCCTATGGCAGTATCGGCACAGACTGACAAGATTCAAGGAACCATTGTCTCCGAAACTGACGGCCAACCGCTGATAGGTGTAGTAGTACGTGTGAAAGGTACCGCTTCAGGAACCGTTACCGACATCGACGGACATTATCAGTTAAAGGTAAATCCTAAAGATGTGGTAGAATTTTCATGTATTGGCTATAAAACAGTAACCCAAAAAGGTAAGACTGGAACCTTCGACTTTAAGATGGAGGAAGACACCAATATGCTGGACGAGGTGGTAGCCATAGGTTACGGCTCAATGAAGAAGAGCGACCTCACAGGATCAGTAGCAGTGGTAAAGGCTGAAGACCTGAAGAAGACCCCTGCCGCCAGTGTAGACCAAGCCATACAGGGTCGCGTGGCAGGTGTGACCGTAAACGCTAACAGCGGACAGCCTGGTGCTGGCGCTGTGGTGCGCATCCGCGGTATCGGTACTGTGAACGACTCGGCTCCTATCTATGTAGTAGACGGTAACATCACCAGCGACATTTCATTCCTCTCGCCCAACGATATCGAGTCGACAGAGGTATTGAAAGACGCTTCGTCAACCGCCATCTACGGTGCCCGTGGTGCTAACGGTGTTATACTTATCACCACCAAGAGTGGCGAGAAAGGCCGTGGCAAGGTATCGTTTGATATGTATTATGGCTGGCAGAACCGTTGGAAGAAGCTCGACTTGATGGGTAAAGACGAGTTTGTACAGACCTATCTGAAGCTGGCTGCTCCCAAGTCAGAGCGCAACTATTACGAGAAGAAGGGCTTTAACGAGTGGCTGCAGAAATATAAGTTGGGTAACGATGCTTACTATGCTGTAGCAAAGACCAAAACTTATCAAGATGGTTTCGACTATAGCGCCGTCAACACCGACTGGCAAGACGAGGTGTTCAACTCGAACGCTCCTATCCAAAACTATCACGTGTCGTTTGATGGTGGCTCTGACAAGAGCAACTACTCGTTCTCGGCATCTTACTACGACCAGGAAGGCACCATCATTGGTTCAAAATATAATCGTCTCACACTGCGTGCTAACACCTCGTTTCAGGTGAAGAAGTGGCTGAAGATTGGCGAGAACCTCTCGTTCGCAACCAGCCAAGCTCGCAACGCCATGAACCAAAACGCATCGCCAGGTGCAAGCGTTATCTCGGCAGCATTGGCAATGGCTCCATGGGATGTACCTTACTATCCCGCTGGCACCTATAACCGCAAACATGAAGATATGAGCGGAAAGGTGGGCGTTCCCTCTAACTTTAAGAACGTAACTAACCCGTTCTCAATGGTTTACTACTCGCATCCGCACAACGTGGTGAACCGCTGGTTTGGCAATATGTACCTCGAGTTTACACCCATCAAGGGCCTCAACTATCGCACAAACTTTAGCTACGACCAGGTGAACGAGAAGAACCGCACCTTTACCGATGCCCACACCGTAAACAGCTATGACGACTCGAAGGGCAAAAACTTCTTGACACGCGGACTGGTGCAATATACCACCTTTACTTGGGAAAACATCATCAACTATCAGTTCGACCTGGGCAAGATACACCACTTCAATGCTATGGTGGGCCAAACCACTGAAGAGTATAACTATTATTCAATAGGTGGAAGCGGTTCTACCATCCTCAACCCATCAGAGAAAAACTGGTATCTCTCACAAACCACCGACGACAACACTAACCCCATCGCTGATGGCGTAGGCCGCACACGCCGCCTGTCGTTCTTGGCACGTCTGAATTATAACTTGATGGATCGCTACTTGATAACCGTCAACTTCCGTGCCGACGGTTCAAACAAGTTCCCCGAGAACACATGGGGCTATTTCCCCTCTACCGCCTTTGCATGGAAGGTGAGCGAAGAGCCCTTCATGAAACGCTTTAAGAAACTCGACTACCTGAAGCTGCGCTTGGGATGGGGACAGATTGGTAACGACAAAATTGCCAACGACGCCTTTAACCAAACCATCTTCACCTCGCAAAACGTGTTTGTGGGCTACCCCTTCGGCGTAAACCAAACGGTGGGCACTGGCGCTACCATCCTTACCTACGTAAACCAGGGTGGCAAGTGGGAACGCACCGAAACATGGAACGCTGGCGTTGACGCTGCCTGGGCTAACGGTCTGCTGTCGGCCAATGTCGACTTCTTCGTGCGCAACACAAAAGATATGTTGCTGTCGGTAAAGGGTCCGGCCTGGAGCGGCAACCGCTTCGATGCACAGAGCAACGTGGGCACCGTGCGCAATGTGGGTGTTGAAATTTCGCTCGGACACACAAACCACATCGGCAAGGTAAACTACTCGGTAAACGGTAACATCTCGTTCATCAAGAACAAACTTACCAGCCTAAACGGCGGACAGATTGTTTATGGCGACCGCGTAATTAGCGACGAGGGGCTGCCTCTGTTCGAGTTCTGGGGATATAAATATCAGGGCGTTTACAAGAGCAAGGAAGAGGCCAACGCTGCACTGCCTGGCTATGCTCGCGATGGCGAGGTGAACCCCTACGGTGCTGGCGATGCTATCTATGCCGACCTTGATGGCGATGGCAAGATTTCAGAAACAGGCGACCGCACAAAGTTGGGCAACAACTTCCCGAAGGTAACCTACGGCTTGAACCTGTCGGCCGACTGGAAGGGTCTTGACCTGCAACTGTTCTTTCAGGGCGTAGCTGGCAACAAGATATATAATGCCGTGCGCGAACGCACTGAAAGCAATGGTCTGACCTCACAGCTCAGCACCAAGATGCGCGACGTATGGACCGAGGATAACCCCGATGGCACCATTCCTAACCCCAAGGGCGCTAACAATATGCTCAACTCGAGCCGCTTCCTTGAGAGCGGTTCTTACTTCCGCCTGAAGAACATACAGCTGGGCTACACACTGCCTAAGAAGCTGCTGAACGGATGGGGCATCTCTAACCTGCGCGTTTATGCACAGGCCAGCAACCTCTTCACCATCACCAACTATTCGGGCTACGACCCCGAGGTGGGAAGCGGTGTCGACTATGGCAACTATCCGCAGAGCCGCACCTACATGTTTGGTTGCAACTTCACCTTCTAACAAAGGTGTATGTAACGCTATCTTAATGTTCAACAGACAGAGAAATAACATCATTATATAATATATGAATCAGTTTAAAGCATTAACATATTCAGCTTTGGCGTTGGCTACACTGAGCCTCAGTTCGTGCAACGACTGGCTGACAGAAGAAACACCAGGAACAACAAAGGTGTCTGAATTCTTCACTTCATTGTCTACCGCCGAGGCTGTGGTAAACGCTGCTTACGTGCCAATGACATGGGAGTTTGGTACAACCTACTACCCCGAATGGTATTTCGGCGACATCGTGTCAGACGATGCCCTCAAGGGCGGACAAGACATTAACGACGGTGCCGACCTACGCGAGCTGGAAAACTTCAAAGCCAACTCGGATAACGAAATTCTTCTTCAATATTATCGCGCACAATGGCAAGGCATACAACGCGCCAACTTGGCCATCGACGAAATTCCTACCACACGTATCGAGACCGAAGGTACAGAGGCCGAACAGCAAGCCAAATATCGCGACCGCTACTTGGGCGAGGCTTACTTCTTGCGCGGCTTCTACTACTTCCGCTTGGCACGTATGTTTGGCGGTATGCCTCTTATCGACTTCGTGGTGAAGAGTTCAAACGAGTGGGCACAAACACGCACCACAATGGACGAGACGCTCAACTTTGCCATCGAAGACTTTAAACGCGCCGAAAACCTGCTGTGGGAGAAAGACAAATACAGCAACGAAGAGCTGGGTCGCGCCACAAAGGGTGCTGCACAGGCCATGCTGCTAAAGGCAAACCTCTACCGTGCCGACTATCTGCGTAACGCTGGCAACGAAACCGAGGCTCAGAAATACTTTGCCGAGGCAGCCAAGTGGGGCGAAAAGGTTATCAAGAGCAGACAATATTCGCTCTGGCCCAACTACCTCGACAACTTCCGTCTGGCAAACGAAAACGGACGCGAGAGTGTGTTTGAAATTCAATACGCCGAAGAGGCAACATCCGACTACGGTGGCGAGGGCTACACACGCGGAACCATGACCACCATCTTACAGCGTTCACGCTCGTCGGCTTTCGGCGAGGCTGGATGGGGCTACGACCGCCCCACACAGAACCTGTACAACGAATATGAGGCTGGCGATGCGCGTCGCGATGAGACCATACTTGTTCCTACCGATGAACAGATTGAAACACCAGCACAAGAAATATACTGTGGCGACCGTATGCTGAACCGCAAATATGCCATGTATAACGATGGCGCCAACGGTGGCATCTACAAACTGGCACACGCCACACGCTCGCCCAAGAACAACATACAGATACGTTATGCCGATGTGCTGCTAATGTATGCCGAGGCGTGCTGCGAAAGTGGAGACCTGCCCAGCGCCAAGACAGCACTGAAAGAGGTGCGCGACCGTGCGGGCCTGAGCCAGTTCCCCTACACCGCTGTGATACAGGGCCAAACCGTTACCTTTAACGATAACCAGGAAGATTTGCGCAAGGCCATTCGTCACGAGCGCCGCGTAGAGTTGGCTATGGAAGGCCACCGCTGGTTCGACCTCACCCGCTGGGGCATTGCCAAAGAAACGATGGACACCTACATGGCAGGCGAAACTGAAGAGGCCAAGGAGCTGTACGGCACCTTCCAGAAAGGTAAGCACGAGCTGTTCCCCATACCATCGAAGGAGATTGACCTTAGTGGCATAGAGCAGAACCCTAACTGGTAACACACATATAAAAAAATCATCGCTATTTATAAGTATCATACTTAACATAACGATATACGCTTTGCTTGCATTTGGTTCAGAACAGGAAGCGTGAGGCCGTGCGGTTTCCGCTTCCTGTCAAAACCAAAGCGCCGACAAAGCAAAACAGGAAAAAGATATTATTTTACAATAAACAATATTACTAATATTAAAAACAAAACAACTATGAGAAAATTTACTCTTTTGGCAGCATCGTGCTTCATGGCACTTGCAGCAGCAGCTCAAACAAGTTATGTAACACCCGCAACCGATATAGATAGCGGTGACCCTACATTCGACTTCAAAGGCACAACCAACTACGTTATTCTCTATGCTTCAGAAGACGAGGTTGACGCACTGGGCGAAACCAAAATCTTGAAGAACGAGAACCCCACTGATCTTGACGGGGCACGCCCCGTTTACATCTGGGATAACACCTACACGGGTGGCGAAGGCGAAGGCTTCAACTCATTCGGTGGTTCAGGCTATATGAGCTTCGTAGTAGGCACAGTCGGATGGTCAGGACTGGGACACAATGGCGTAGTTGACGCTGATAAAGAACTGGATGGCTTCGACTTCAGCATGCTGAAGAACGGTAAGTGGTATCTGCACATGGCTATGAAAGATGGTGGCACTATCCACGCTACACACAACATTGCCGTAGGCCCCGATGCTAAAGGACACTTCGCACTGGGCAAGGATAAAACCGACGCCAGCTATGAGCTGGTAGGCGACTTTGATCGCGACGGTGAATGGTACAACATTGATATTCCCGTTGACGACCTCGTTGACCTGGGCTTCGACCTTACAAATTGCACTGACAAATGTAAAGGCAACGTGCTCACCTTCCTCAGCGGTGGTGCTACAGGTGCTCAGCTCAACTACGATGCTGTATTCTTCTATCAGAAGGCAGCCGACGCTACTGGCATCAACCAGGTAAAAGCCGACAACAATAAGGTAAACGCCATCTACACCGTTAATGGCATGCAGGTGAAGGATATGAGCAAACCGGGTCTCTACATTCAGAAAACTGCTAACGGCGTTAAGAAGGTGTTGAAGAAGTAATTTCTTAGTTGACGAGTTGACAAGGAGGCTTATTTCCTCGTAAAAGGAAAAGAGAAAAGGGAAAAGTGAAAAATCCTATAGCTTTGCTCCTTTATCTTGTTTCTCGTAAATAGAAATAAAAAGTGAAAATCTTATAATCGAGGCAAATCTCCTTGTAACTTGTCTCTCGTAACTCGTCAACTAAGAACTAAAATAATAAAACCTTTCAAGAGCGGCATGCGCCGTGAAGGTGTGGCCGCTCTTACATTATAAACAAACCCCTAAACACCCGCATCAATAAACAATAATATTTATTTATAGAATGATGAAACATCTATTCACTGGCATGGCAGCCATTGCCTTAGCGTGTATGGCGATGGTAGCTGAAGCCCAACCCAAACAGCGCAGCGAAAAGCGTGGCGTGGCCGAAGAGCAGTTTACCTATGCTGAAGAGATTGACGCTCTGGCTCCTGGCGTATGCTGGACATACAACTGGGGAACAGCGCCCAACAAATTGATAAAAGACCTCTTCGGAACGGGCGAAGGCAAGAAGATGGAGTATCTGCCCATGGCATGGAATAGAAACGCGAACATAGCCTCGATAAAAAAATATTATGATGAACACCCCGACTGTAAGTATCTGCTGGGATATAACGAACCTAACTTGGCCGACCAGTCGAACATCACACCGCAACAGGCCGCCGACGCGTGGCCAGATCTTGAAGCCATTGCCAACGAGTATAGCCTAAAACTCGTCTCGCCGGCAATGAGCTACACGGGCTCAGCCATCAACGATGGCAAGATATGGCAGCCCTTTGAGTGGATGGACGAATTTATAAAGCTATATAAAGAAAAGAACGGTCGCGAACCCAAGATGGACTATATCGCCATTCATACCTACATGAACGCTACCGCACCCACACTGAACTTTGTGCAACAGTGGATAGACAAATATAACAAACAAATATGGGTAACCGAGTTTGCAGCGGGAGAAAACAACCCCGACTCGCTTACACAGGTGCGCGAAATGGTAAAAAAGGTTGAAGGCCTTGAGCGCAACCCAGGCGTGTTTCGCTATGCTTGGTTTAAAGGCACATCGGGCTCGCGCATGGTAGACAAAAGTCCCTACTGGCGTTTGCTCTACAAGCCCAACCTTCGCACCCATCTGCCCGCAGCTGGCACCATGACAGGCCAAGGGGTGGTTTACACCTACATGTCGACCTTCGACAGCACCTATTATTATAAGCCTGCCGAGCTTGTTATGGCCAAAGACTATGTGGCCAGCAACAGCATAACACTGGAGGTAAGTGGCGACACACTGAAAGGCGCCATCAACACACACCTATCGGTAGAGATTGGAAACTCTGGCAGCACTCAGTATCTTATCGACGTGCCTGAGAACGATACCTACCTCTTCAGCTTCCGTTACAGCGACCGCGCATCGGCCGCACGCCAACAGGTGCTGAAGCTGAAGATTGACGACAACGAAACGGGCAGTGTAACACTAACCTCAACAGGTGCCTATCGCGACAAAAACGAGGTGTATGCTACCACCACAGCGCAGGTGCCCCTCACGGCTGGCAAACATCGCCTTACACTGGTAGGCTCGCAGCCCATCAATCACGCTCGCCTAACATGGTTCAACTTTGTTTCGACCACAGGCATCAGCGAGATAAACAAGGCCCAGGCAAACAACATCATCAGCAAGCGCTACTTCACCCCACAAGGACAAGAGGTGGCACAAGCCCCACGCGGCCTCAGCATAGAGCGCACCCTATATGCCAATGGCCAAACGGTGTGCCGCAAGATAATGACAAGATAACAGAAGTAAGAATAACCCCAAAAGGTACCTAAATATTAAAAAACGACATCAACCATTAATCGTATGAAAAGGATTTGCACCTTTATGCTTTCGGCATTAGCATTGCCGTTAAGCCTTTCAGCACAGACCACCACGCCCCCCACAGGATATAAGATGGTGTGGAGCGACGAGTTTAACGGAACAAGCCTCAATACCAAGGTATGGAACATTGAGGAGAACGGAAACGGTGGAGGCAACCAAGAGTTGCAATACTATCGCAAGGAGAACGTGGCCGTAGCAAATGGCAACCTCGTGCTCACCGCACGTCGTGAAAACTATAACAACAAGCAGTTTACATCAGGACGTATCAACAGCCGCGACAAAGCCTACTTTAAACATGGCATCATTCAGGCACGCATCAAGTTTCCGAAGACAGCCAACGGCGTATGGCCTGCCTACTGGATGATGGGTAACGACTATGGCAAGCTGGGATGGCCCCGCTGTGGCGAGATAGACATTGTTGAAACAGGTAACGCCGAAGGTATTAAGAACGGCACACAAACCCGCCACTTTGGCGCCACACTACACTGGGGAACCAGCGCTGGAGCTAACCACAAACAGTATGGCACCAGCTATCTGGCACCCGAGAGCAACCCGCTGCAAAACGACGAGTATCACATCATCACCACCGAGTGGGACGGACAGTTCTTGTCGATGTATTACGATCTGCAAGACTTTACCGTGGCTGCCAAGAACAAGGCTCGCTTCTATAGCGCCACCATACCCGCTAGCACTAACAGCGCCGACATAGGCCACTACTTCCAGAAGCCCTTCTTCTTTATCTTTAACCTGGCTGTGGGCGGAAACTATACTGGCATTTACAATGCTGGCGGCATCACAGCACTGCCCAACGCGGGCGACGAAGCCAAAATGTTTGTCGACTGGGTGCGCGTCTATCAAGACGAGGCCGATGCCGAAGCACAATATAAAACACCCGATGGAGACAACACGGGCTCCAATCCCGACACCCCCATCACCCCCGAAGCCCCCGACACCAAGACCGAATATGGCTACTGGGGCACAAAGGCGCTCGATGCCTCTGGCACCACCACCTTCGACTTTAAAAACTCGTACGACGCTGTGCTCATCAGCACCAGCATGGGGGTAACCAATGCTTTCTCTGAGAAAACAAAGGCCGACTATAATGTAGACAACCAAAAAAACTTTCTCTACATTTGGGAAAACACTTACAACGCTGAACCGTCAGAGGGCGTAAACTCGTTTGGCTTCGGCGAAACCTTCAACCACTTTACCGTGGGAAAAGTAGGATGGTCAGGACTAGGCTTTGCTTCTCAGGGAGGAGGAAAAGACCTATCAATGATTGATGACGAATATGTCTTTCATATTGGCTTTCGCGGAACCTCTGCCGATGGACATACCAGCCACAAGGTTACTGTAGGCAATGCAGCCTTTACTGTAGGCAATAACAGCGTTGAGGGCGCAACCATCATTGGCGACTTCAAGCGCGATGGCACATGGACCTACTTTGACATTCCTGTTACCATACTGAAGACACTGGCTGGAGGCGAGCTTTTCGATAACGCCGCCAACTATACTGGCAACGTAGTGGCCATACTGAGCGGCGGCACACAAGGCGCCGACCTGCAGTTTGACAACATCTTCTTCTATAAAAACCCCAACGTAAAAAAGGGTGTGCCTACTGAAGACAACACCACTAAGATAGGCCAATATGCCACAAAGGCCATGGAGGGCGGACAGAGCACCTTCGACTTTTCCAATGTGAGCAAGGCCGTACTAATAGGTACCAGCAGCGGCGTGACCGATGCCTTGACTGATGTTACCGTTAAGAACTATAACGTTGACGAGAAGACCAACTTCTTCTGGATATGGGACGGTGGCGACTATATTGGTCTGCCCTCAAACGGCAAGAACTCGTTTGGATGGGACGAGTCGTCTACCCGCCTTCAGGTTACTGGCAACAGCACATGGTGCGGCGCTGGCTATGCCTCACAGGGCACTGGCAAAGACCTCTCAATGATTGACGACACATGGTATCTGCACTTCGCCATGCGTGGCGACGATGCCCTCACCCACCCCTCACAAACCGTTACCGTAGGCAATGCCGTATTTGTTATAGGCAATGCCACCTCAGGACAGCAAATCGTAGGCGACTACCGTCGCGATGGAGAATGGTACAACTTTGACATTCCGGTAGCAAAGCTGAAACAGATAGGCGGAGGCACACTGTTTAACGATGCTGCCAACTTTATGGGCAACGTGTTTGCCGTGGCTACCACACACAACAAGGGCGCCGAGGTAAACTTTGATCAGGTGTTCTTCTACAGCAAGAAAGATGGCGGCGAAACACCCGACATTCCTACCTATGTTACTGCGGCACTTAATGGCGAGGGCAAAAGCACCTTCGACGTTGAAAACACTGGCAACTATGTGCTCATTGGTACCACAGGCGGCGTAAGCGCCACACTGGCAAAAAAGGTAAAGGCCGACTATAACGTTGACGACGTAAACAGCGCTCTCTATATTTGGGAAGGCACCATGACAGCCAGCAACGAAAGCGGCGTCAACTCGTTCGGTTACGACGAGGGAGGCTATCCGGTTTACACCGTAGGCACCGTGGGCTGGTCAGGATTGGGTTACGCATCAAAGGCTAAAGGCAAGGATATGTCTATGCTCGACGACACCTACTATCTGCACCTGGGCATGAAGGCCACCACTAACGCTTCTTACCTTATCGCAGTGGGCAACGCAAAATTTGCTATTGGCGCTTCGGCCTTCGTTGATGGTGGCACAAGCTACGCTCCCCTTTGCGACTTCCCCCGCGACGGCAAATGGTATAACATCGACATTCCTTACAGCGAGATTGAAGCTCGCGCCACAAAGGTGTTCGACAATCCTGAAGATGTTACTGGCAACGTGCTCTACTTCCTTGCTGGCGGAACAACAGGCACCAAGCTCACCTTCGACCAGATTTTCTTCTACAACGATGGCAGCGTGCCCTCAGGCATCAACACCGTGAAGCAGAACAATGCCACCACTGGCAACAACCGCACCTACACCCTCAGCGGCGTTGAGGTAAAGGGCGACAACCTGCCTAAAGGCATCTACATTCGCAACGGAAAGAAGATTATCGTAAGATAAACGCAATAACAAATCAGATAACATGTATGTTCGCTCCTCTCAACAGTGAGGACGAACATACATGTTTACAAGCTAATAAGGGGTTTCCTTATAAAACCTTATAAAACCTATTTGCTATACGCATTACCTTTACACCACAAACAAGAAAGAATAATTACCAATCAATATTCTGTACAACTATTACTAATTAAAATCAATAAACGTATGAAACAAAAATTATTAACTTTATTCGTATTGCTTGTCTCTGCTATGACAGCCTTCGCTGATGCGACGGGTAGCGGAGTAACCAAAGGCAACGACAGTAACAAGAACGGTATTTCCTACGAGTACCAATTTACTGAACAAGACGGTAACGTGACATTTACCGTAACGCCAAATTTGGATGGCATCATAGGATATGCTGGCACATTTCTTTATGACATAAACCGACTTCAAGGTGATTACGAAACTCACAATACGACTCGCACCTGGACTGGTCTTGCGAAAGGAACAGAAATCAAAGTAAATGGTTGGTTCGATGCAGCAGGAGGCCGCATGTGGTTTGATGAGGTAACTTACATAACTGGCACTGAAGCAGCCCCAGACACCGAAAAGCCTGAAATGGTGAAAGCCGAAGCCACTACTATTCATGACACCAAGGCCACACTGACACTGAACGCCACCGACAACAGCAACGGAGTCTTGACCTATACAGTTACCATTGGCGATAACAGCTATACTGTTAAAGGCAATGCAGGCAAAGATGTAACGATTGACATCACTGGTCTTACCGCTGAAACTAAATACGATTTCGCTGTAACCGCTACCGATCAAGCCAATAACGTATCTGAGGCTAAGACAGGTTCTTTCAAAACAACCACCGCTTTTACCTTGACCGCTCCTGTAACTCCTACAGTTGATGCTAACAAGGTTATTTCTGTATTGTCTACAGCCTACACTCCTGCCACCACTTGGAATTTCGGCGGTTGGGGCCAAAGCACGGTTTCTGAAAATATCAACGTTGATGGCGCACCCGTCATCCACCTGTCTAAGTTCAACTACATTGGTCTTGATGGTTTCAGCAATCAGCTTGATTTATCAGGCATGACCCACATGCACATTGACGTACTGCCCGTTACAATGGAAGGAAGCCTTGGCGTAACTCCTATTTTGGCATCAGGTTCTATAAAAGAAAACTCAACAAAGGTGGGCGACAAAACCACTTTAAAGCTGGGCCAGTGGAACGCTATCGATATGCCGTTATCCGACTTCGGCCTTGACTTTATCAACAACAAGGTATTCCAAATAAAGTTTGATAAAGGCAACAATGCTACCGATGAACTTTACATTGCCAACATCTACTTCTACAACAAATCGGTTGGCGAGCAGACATTGCAATCAATCACAATCAATAACAGCTTCACTGGAGCTACAAGCACACTAAACACAACCGTTACCCCAAAAGCATCTGATGGAACAGTGTTCAATGGCACTGTTACTTATACCATTAGCGATGGCGCACACCTCACAGCTGAAGGAAACAACCTCACCATCACAGCCGATGCAGCAGGCACCTATACCCTGACAGCTACCAGTGGCACAAATACCGCTACAACACAGGTTTACTTTGTGGGCTCTGCACCCACACCTACTGAGGCAGCAGAAAACGTTTTGGCTTACTATAGCGACCAATATACCGTTGAAAACATTGAAGAGTATAACAGCGGTTGGGAAAAAGGATGGGCCACATCTACCGACATCAACCTCTCTGCTACCGATCAAGCCAAGTGTGTTACAGGTGTTGGCACATGGGGACTTTCTAAGGGAGCTCAAGACATGACCCTTTACACCAAACTTTGCGCCGACATTTATGCCATAGAAAAAATTCCGTATCGAATTACCTTTGAAAAATCATCGATTCCCGAAGCTACAGGAACGCTTAAAAACGGATGGAACCATATAGAGGTGCCATTTAACGATGCTGCTCGCACTGGTATGGAATACATAAAATTCAACATTGGCACTGATGCTAAACACGACTATACCGTGCTGTTCGACAACATCTATGCAACAAAGGCTGACATCAAGTTTAACATCACTACCAGTGGCAATGTTGCCAAGGTGGTTGGTCCTATCACTGCTGCCGAAGTTGAGCAGATTAACAATGTTGATGCTATGAACATCGACTTGACAGGTGTAACTACTATTGAAGATGGCATCACCATCAAGCCCTTGCGCAAGAACGCTATCATCGTAGCAACAGGTTCAGTGGCTGATGGTGTATATTCAGCTGATAGCAAATATGATGCTATTAAAGGCATGACAAACTTAGTAGTATTGGTGGATGGATATTATCATCCTCTCAAGCAACTTGAATTTGTTGATATTCCTGGTGAGCCATTATGGATGGGTGGTCTGAGAGATTTGAATGACTTTATCAGCACAGGTAACACAGGTTGGAAGGTAACCCGCACCATTCCGGCTCACACTCATGCTACAGTATGTGTTATTAATGCGATTGACAAGATTCCTGCTAACCTAAGAGCATGGGAGGCTGTTGATTATGATGAAACAACAGGCATCAAGTTTAACAAAGCAAACGTTATTGGCGGCAACTTCCCGTATGTGGTTCGTAACTCAACAGACGAAGATACAGATTTGAGCTTCACTGGAGCAGGCGACCTCAACTTGAAATCATGGGTGGGCACAGATGCTGCAGACAAGAAACAAGTTGGTTCCACAAATATTTATTTCTGTGGCAACTGGAAAGAGGCTCTCGTAACCGATGGTTCACAGTGGATTATCAAGAACGAAGGTATTAATGCTTCTATTGTAAAGGCCAATGGTGTTAAGATTTCTCCGTTCCGTGCTTACTTCACAGGCATACCAGAAGGCGCTTCTGCTAAGTTGAACTTCAATGATGAAGAAACTACTGGCATTACCAACGTAAACGCTGCAGAAAGCAACGACGACACCCTTTACAATCTCGCTGGCCAGAAGGTAAACGCTGCATACAAAGGCATCGTTATCAAGAACGGCAAGAAGTATCTTGTAAAATAAACACACATTGTTTAACCCACTAATAAACAAACGATATGGAAAAGAAACAATATATAGCCCCCAAGGTAAGCGTTACGATTATTGAAGGTATGACGATCATGGCTGGTTCGCTTGATCCAGGAAAAGCTCATGGCGACCTTGGTATTGGTGGAAAAACCGAGACAGATGGCTGGGCCCCTTCAAAACACTACGACGTATGGGCCGATGATGAAGAGCAATAATCATCAAATAAAACTATAAAAATAACAATCGCATTGTAGGAGATGAAAACCTGCAATGCGATTTTTTTGTTGTTCAGTATTACGGTTCAAACACCGGATCAAATGATATTGTTGTGTTTTTAACAATCTATTTCGCGCGACGCGCGTTTTCATGGACACAAATTTTCATGAATTATCCACGAATTAATCCATGAATTATCCAAGTAGGACGGTGGCCTCCGTGCCCCGTCCTCCCGACATTA
>USAI01000007.1 GCA_900552675.1 uncultured Prevotella sp. | reverse complement strand
ACAAGATCATTGACGTGCTCGGTTCTGACGGCAAGCTCGCTCAGCTCGACTAATATCAACCTCGCGGCTTAACAAAGCCCCGATTGATAAGCAAATAAAATAAGGCGCACGAAACATTCATTTGTTTCGTGCGCCTTTTCTTTTTGGTCAAGGCTTAGGGGTGTGATGTATAAGCCCTGCTTAGTGTCGAGGTTTTACTCGTCGCCCCACACATTATTAATATTAAGCTGTGAGGCACCTAAGATGCCAGCGTTGCCTGGGGTGAGCGTGCCGCCCTCAATAGGGATATAGGAGCCGCCACCCGATATACGCAAGATGCCCTCATTGGCCTCAATGCACACCATTAGTGTTAGGGGTGTAACATATTGTTTCTTTTCCATTATTCAAGCGTTTTATCTCACTACAATCTTCTTTCCGTTTACCACATAGATGCCTTTCATCAGGCCCTTCGTGCTATTGGCTACATACTGTCCGGCCAGCGTATACACCTTGCCATTGGTATAAGCAGTGGCGCCATTGATGTTTTCTATGCCCGAAACCACACCTTCAATGTTTACTTTAGTATTGGCAACGCTGTTAATGCCCTTAAAGTAGGCACGGAAGCCACGCAACACATCGCCATTCTCTTCAGCAACGTTAGGCAAGTACAGTTCGCCATCAGTGCCCAGGAACACGTCGCTCTCGCTAAGCTGTGTGCTGCTCATAATGCCACAGAAGCTAATGTCGCCACTGGTAGCGTTGTTAACAGCGTTCAGCACCGTTTGGTCTTGCAGCAGGAAGCTCTCCTTAGCCTCAACAGGCTTAATAATGTAGGGCTGACCTGCCACAATAGCATCGGCCGTTTCAAAGTAAATAACGTTTTCAGCAGCGTTCCACTCCTTCATCTGCTTCAGCACGGTGCCCTCGCCAAAGACGGTTTGCACAGCATCGTTGCTCATACTGAAGGGCAAGCACAGCGTGTTCCAGCTATCGGCCACCAATGTGCGCTTCAGCATCACGTTCACCTCTTTGCCATTGTTTTTCTCCAGTACAGCGCTATTGTCGGTGGCCTCGTCAAGGCCAATGGCGCGCTCAATCTTCACATTGTCAAGGAAATAGCAACCCGCTGCGCTACATGAGAACGTAACCTTTGTGTTGGGCGTAGCATCTTTTATAAACACCACATAATCGTTAAACTGCTTTTCCAGCGATACACTCTTCTGGCTGAGGGTGCCACCACCCGACACCGAAAGGTTGATTGATGTAGCAACATCGCGGTTTTGGGCAGCACGGAAGAAGATAAAAGCATCGCCACTCAGTGTGGCCAAAGCGGGAGTGGTAACCGACGCCGACATCTCTACACGCACACAATGGTTAGCGGTGCCATTGCTTCCACCACTGTAGCTCCAGCCCTGATTGTCGAATTGACTGGCAGAGAGATTACCGAAAGGAGAACCCAAAACGCTGAAATTGTTATCATTGCCACCCTGGCCATTCATCTTATCAAAGGTCTCGGTAAAGAGGTTCTTTCCATCAACCACATAAAAGGTTACCTCGGCTTCTGAAGCCTCGTAGCTATCGTTACCAGCAAACGAGGCGGTAATAATGGTGGCGCCCAGGCTGTGGGGAGTCAAGACACCCTTATTGTCGATGGTAGCCACTTCAGGATTGCTACTCGCATAGGCTATGGGCATACCCGTAAGCACGGTTTCGCCATCTTTCAATATAACAGGGAAGCTAAACTTATCGTTAAACTCGGCATAAGCCACGGTCTGTGGGTTATCAAAAGTCAGCGTAGGGATAGTTTTGTTCTCCAAGGTAACAATGGCCTTGGCATACTTCACCTCGCCTTTTACCGTAAAGGTCACCTCGGCAGCCTTGCCCGTCCACGTTGCAGTAGCGTCGTCAAAACCTTCGGCAGTAAGATGTGATAAGCCCTCGCCATCAACAAACTGTATCTTTACAATGCTTTTTGTTGCTGAAAAGGTGAGCGATTTGTTACCAATATAGGTTTTGGTCATGTACTTATCGGCAGCAAAAAGTGCGTTGTCCGACTTCATCGTCACGCCCTCTTTCTCCACTTGGTCAGCACCAGCTTTACCTTTCCAGTCGACCTTTACATTTTTACCTTTATCAACACCAGCCACAAACTCAACCTCGATGGCGGTTTGTGCTACACTACTTATGCCTACCAGCATCAGGGCCAGCATAAGCAAAAACTTAATTTTTCTCATTCTATTATTTACTTTATCGTATATTATCTTTCAGACTCATGTTCTTATCAGCTCAGCCACACGGCTTTGCTGCTTGCTAAAGCAATACTAATATAATAATGTGCAAAATTACAAAAAAAGACAAACATACGTTTACATTTTTTAAACAAGATGACTATAAAAGAGCCCCAAACACGTATTTTTGAACAATAATAGCAACAAAATAAACATCATTTTCTACGCAACTAATGAGGAAAAAGCGTATATTTGCAGGTGTAGAGAGATATCATTAAAAAAGACATAACGCTATGAAACATAACATCATTGCCCTTACTGTCGCCATGCTGTTAGCCAGCTGCGGCACCTATACCGGCCAGGGGGCATACACCGGAGCATCGTTTGGTTCAATATTAGGTTCGGCCATTGGTGGTATTAGCAACGGCCCACGCGGTAGCGACATCGGCACCATCGTGGGTATGGCTGGCGGAGCCATCATTGGCGGCGTTATTGGTCAGCAAGCCGACCAGCAGCGACAAGCCGACCTTGCTCAGTATCGTAACAATAAAGCCGAGCGTGCAACACGTCGCAACAATGACAGCAGCTATTATAATAACGATGGCGGAAGCGATAATTATGGTAACTACGGCGGAAACAGCAACTATAACAACTATGATAACAGCAATTATAACAACAGCGACAATGTGATTGACCCCACAAACAGTGGCGACGACCGCCTGTACGATTTCTCGTCGTCTGACTATACAGGCACCTACAGCGCCCAGCAGCCGTTCACACAGATGCCTGCCTCGTCGAGCGTTGACGACCTGTTACAAGGCATGAAGTATGCCCCGCACATCGAGATACGTAACGCCCGCATTGTTGATGCCAACCAAGACAACATCATCAGCCGAGGCGAACTGTGCAAAGTGATATTCGAGGTGTATAACACAGGCCAAAGCACCTTGCACGACATTCAGCCCACCGTGGTAGAGGCCACTGGCAACCGACACCTCTTTATCTCGCCGGGCATGCACGTCGAGCAACTGCAACCGGGTGCAGGCATACGCTACACCGCCATGCTGAAAGCCGACAACCGCTTGGGCGACGGCACGGCCCACATCTGCCTATCAGTGGTGCAAGGCGAAAACGCCATTTCAAAAGTAACCGAGTTTTCCGTGCCCACCAGCAAAAAGAAAATAAAGTAATAGATTGACAATCACCATATTAACACAAAACAAGCAGTTATCAGTGCTTCAAGAACCATGCTTTCACATCACAATAAGCATCGGTTCAGAGGCCCAACAGGCGGTGCTTGCCTCAGTACTTGATGGAGATTACTCCAGTACTTGATGGAGATTACTCCAGTACTTGGCCGAGATTACTGCAGTACTTGATGGAGATTACTGCAGTACTTGGGCCAAGTACTGAGCCATACTATTTTTATTTTGCTCGCAAAGATTAGAAATAGACAATATTTTGGGGAGGTTATCAACAATAAGGGCTGGTTGTATTGGGGCTGGAGGACGGGGCGCGGAGACCCGAGGGCACTGAAAAAGTCCCCATTTTTAAGGACTAAAGCGGAAAAATATTACGATTTATAATTTCTTTTTCTATAAATCGCCTTAATAAGGCTGTATTTGACAGAGAAAGAAGGATAAAACTACGATTTATCTGTCATTAGCTTTCAATCTGAAAGTGGATTTACTTTTTCAGTGCCCTCCGGAGACCCTCGTCCTACTAAGGTTTGCTCCTCGTCCTACAATGATTAGCAATGCTATTCACTCCCCTCTCCAACGGGGAGGGGGAAGCCGCGTAAGCGGTGCGGGGGTGGGGCTTCAATGACAAATAAGTAGCCTTTAACAGAACATTATCGATAAAAATTCAAAAATCTCTCATCTCATGCTTGGGGTACGAAGATTATTTATTACTTTTGCAGTGCAAATAGGTGGCAAGAGATGATAATTGCTGACATTTGCAATGTTATCACACATACATAAACTTTAAAAAAGAAGAAAAGAAACAGACATTAAAGAAGAATGAAACGCAACCTTGGATAAGCAACAGAAAACAATTGCTGTCCTACAACATCAGAGACTTTTACGAGGTGCAAACCTCAAAATTGTTAATGGGCGTTTACGTTCTATGACTTTTAAGATATTGAGCTTTTAGCTCTTGTTCTCTTGTATCGAATACCGCCAATATTCAAATCTCTACGAGAACAAGTTGCAGGAGGTTCACGCTATTTTGGCGTGAGCCGTTCTGTGCTTGTTGTAGAGTTGGTCACTTGGCGGTAACCAGATACAAAGCAAGCCACGAACGGTTCTACGCCTTTTTTTATACCCTTATAATGATAAACTTTTCAAAAGCAACGTTTGCTTTGTTGCTTCTGTTATCGGCCGTGTCGTGCAAAAACAATAAGGTTGATATGGGAGACTACATGGCAGAAAGAGACTCTATTATACAAGAGAATAAAACAAAGACACAACAACTTAACGAGCTGAACGGCATCATTACCACTATTGCTACAGGCTTAGACAGCATTGCCCTTCAAGAAAACATTCTTTTCACCAACCAAGGGCGTGACGGTGTAAAACTCGACCGCCACCAGATAGCAGCCAACCTAAACCACATGGCAGATATCTTGGCGCGACAAAGAAAGAAGATACAACTGCTTCAAGACTCTTTGGCAAACCGAAGCTCGTCTGAAAGTGTTGAACGCCTACAAAAGGTGGTTGAATTTCTTAACCAACAGTTGGCCGAAAAAGATAAGGTGATACAATCGTTGCGAGCCGACCTAAACAATTCGAAGAAAGACATCACGCAGCTGCGAGCATCGTTGTCTGACATGCGCACGCGGGCCGACAGGGCTGAAAAGAAATCGAAAACCCTTACAACAGCCTTATCAAAACAAGACGAGATTATAAACGAGTGTTACATAAAAATAGGCACGAAGAAACAACTGTCGGCAGCAGGATTGCTGAAAGGCGGCTTCTTGCAAAAGAAGAAAGTAAACTATGAAGATGTAGACAAGAGCAAGTTTAGCGCTGTCGACATTCGTAAGTGTCGCGAAATATCGTTGAAGTCGAGCAATCCGAAAATCCTGACGCCACAACCCAGTAACCGCTCTTATCATTTTGAAGAAAGCGGCGATGGCCATTGTGTGCTTGTAATAACCAACCCCACCCTATTTTGGAGCGTGAGCAATTATCTAATTATACAACTATAAAAAAACTTACCACTATGATGAAGAGAACTATTCTTTCACTGCTTTTTGGCACCGCAAGCATGTTTGCAATGGCACAGAACCAAACCGTTTCGCACGTAGTGCAGCGTGGCGAAACCCTTGAAAGCATTGCCGAATATTATAATGTGAGTGTTGAAGATATTGATAAAGCTAACCCTAATATGGATGGGGTGGTGTATGTGGGGCTGAAACTTACCATACCAACAAATAGTACCATTCAAAACAGTGTCACTAAAGAAGAGAGACAAAGTGTAAATGAAGATACGAAACGTAACGAACAGTTACAAAACACGGACAGTTATGTTGCCAAAGATAACGGAAATATGTCTAACCACCGAACAAGCTCCAATAATTTGTTAGAATATGGAGGAGGTAGTAGCTTTTCATTCTTATACCAGTCAGATGCAAAGCTGTATGGTTTACAAATGGAGTTGGGCACGAATTTATTTTGCTTATCAGCATCTATTATTAGCAACTTAAAATTTGGGGGAAAAGCCACATCAGCTTCAACTGCTTGGATGGGAGGAGGAGTTAGACGCAAGTTGGTCATTGCAGATAATTTTCTCATTCAAGGAAAACTTTACCCTTATATAGGACTTTCTCAAAGTAACACGCCTAAAAACATAGAAATTGGTCAAGAAGCAGAAGATAAAACCGAGTTTACTTATGGAGCATCTGCCGATGTATCTGTTGGAATAAAATTGTGGAATACAGGAAAAGGAAATTCTACTTTTTTACACATTGGTTATGTAATAATGGCAAGTGAATTTAAAACCAGAGATATGATTAAAGGTGGATGCTTAATGGTAGGACTTACAACAGTAATAAAATGAGAAGTTTCTTTATATCGATCTTTCTATTAGGATTGACAAGCACAACAATAAAAGCCCAAGATGCCATCATCTATCGAGATGGCCGTGTAAAGGAGGTGAAGATTATTCAGACCAACAACGACAAGACGTTGTTTAAAGAGGCTGGCAACAAACATGCTGCGGAAGAATATGTTGACAACAAGCAAGTGTTTATGTTAAAGTTTAAAACGCGCGGCAATGTAGTGTTTAACGCCAATGGCGAGCGAATACTCGCCACCTCTGAACGCATACAAATACCGAAAGACGCCGTTGTGGTTTATTATAAAGATGGCCGAGAGGTGCCAGCCTATAACCTAACAATGGATGCTAACGTAGTGTCGTTTAAGCCGGACAAGAAAGCTAAGAATAGACCGATATATTCGGCAAAGTCGGAGGTGTTTATGATACGCTATCCTGATGGTACACGCGACATCTTGACCAACCTTGCCGTTGAAGAACAGCGCCAGCGTGAACGTGAAGCTGAAGAGGCAAGGCTGAAAGCGCAGCGAGAAGCCGTAGTGGCCGACTCGATAAAGCAGGCAACCGTAGAAGCCGCAGCCTCGGCAACCAACCCGAAGAAAGCCACCATCATAACAAAGAAAGGCATGCGCATGAAGGTTTGGGTGTGCAGCGAAACAAACAGCATGGTGTCGTATAAGAAAACAAATTCAAGCAAGGCCGCCATCTTCAATATGAGCAAGGCCAAGATAAAGAGCATTGTTTATTAAAAAGAACGGCATATATATGAAACGTTTTTCTCGTATAATAGCAATGTTTGCAATGGTCTTCGCTTCCTTTTCATACAGCTGTTATGGGCAAGATATTGTAAACCTAAGCCATATTGTGCAACGTGGTGAGACGCTTGAAACGCTGGCCGACAGGTATCGACTAACGACAGAAATGCTGAAAACCGTAAATCTTGATATGGACACCTTCTATACAGGTTTAGAGATAGTGGTGCCTGTTGACAAAAAGTATTTGTGTCTACGATCGGAGGAAGATGGCGAAATGATTCTGGAAGACATGGCCGGATATTTTTCTGAGTATCAAGAAGCATCACGAATATTCGACTTGGGCAACTACAAGAAGGCCAACGACTTGTTTGAATCTACCATACGCAATCATGGCAAATATCTGCCTTGCGAGGAAGCATATTTTGGCAAAGCCATGTGTGCCTATCATCGTAAGAAATGGAGTACGGCCGTTGAAAGCTTTGAACAGGTTATCAGCATAGACGATTGTCCTAAAGAGCTAAAAGAGCAAAGCCGTAAACTAATGGCCGAGGCGGAAGAGCAACGTGATGCACGAGCTGAACGCACGGCCAGCATTTTTAGCAGTCTGTTTCAAGTTGTGGCCGAAGCAGGCACGGCCTACATGGCGGCCAGCCAGGCTAACAATGGTATGCCTGGATACAACTATGCGTCTATGCCACAAGGCACCAGTTTAGGAACTATGAACAATGCTGAGTTTACAAACAATGTAAATACAAGCCTTGGTCAGCTTGCCAACTACTCGATGATGCAAGTGGCAATGCAATGGAAGCAAGAAGAAATGCAAATGAAAACAGGCTTCGCCTCATCCTATCGCCAATTGCACGGCAAAGACCCATCTGCAGAGGAAGTGCAAGCAGCATACAACAGCTATATACAAAGCAAAGGCAATGCATACCAAACCGTGCAACAAGCAAGCAGCGGACTGTATGACAGAGAATTGGGGGTGAGCAGAAATTCGTCTTCAGCATCAGCCAGCTCTGGTGGCTACAAATGCAAGAAACTGTCAGCTACAGACAAGGCGCATTGCAATGATACTGGCGTATGTCAGAACTGCAACGGAAACAAGGTCACTCTTGACATGCTTGGCAATACAATAGAATGTAAAGTGTGTTATGGCAAGGGCGTTTGCCCATCATGCCAAGGCAGATTATAACGAAAATTATTAAATTAAAGGTTGCGCACGACACGAATGAAGTGCAGATAAGAAATGAAGAAAATAAAATTATTTTCATTATTGTTCTTTTTTACAATGATGGGTACTATGTTGACAGGTTGCTGTTCTTCAGAGGATGACGATGATGAAATTGTAAACAATGGAAACAATTCTGGTGCAGGCACTAATGGAGAAAATGGCGGTAATGCGAACAAAAGTCCATACAAATCTTGGCTTTATAATCCATTCTCTCTTAAAAATACATACATTGAAATGTCTACTGCAATAATGAAGATAGAGCTGCATCTTGAAGCAATTAATAACACAGGTACTAATTGGAAGATATTAGCATTAACGAGCAGCGATGGTAATTATCAGGTATGGATAGAAGAAAGTTTTTACCAATATGAGATACCTACAGACCCTTTATGGTATGCTGGAACTTATGAAGTAGGAGGCGGTACTTATAAACATAGCTATGCGTGCATGGCAAAAATCAAAGGCTCTGGCTGGATTACTATTTATGGAAAAGCAAAGATATCATATTCTGGCAAAAATATAATTATTGACATTAATGGTAATTATGATTATGATGATCAAAAACGTCATATATTGCACTACGAAGGTACTTTCAGAAAATGATAAATTAGTAGACCACAAATAAAGAATAGACAGAAAAAGCCAATATAATTAGCAGGAATAGCAGACATTACAAATATGGATATTTCGTAAATATTAAATACAGATATAACCTTTAACCACAAAAGCCGCGGATATACGGTTAGAGGTATTATTCATTTATAATTATTCACTTTAAAAGTTGCGCACGACACGAACATAGTGTACGAAATTATGAGAATAAAAACATTAGCATTGCTCGCAATTCTTTTTATGGGATTGTCATTTGTCAGTTGCTCAAGTGACGACAACGATGACGATGGTGGTAACAACACAGAGATTGTAGAAAGTATCGTTGGAACATGGAAATGGAGTGATGATGAGGGATACCAGCTCATCACTTTCAAATCGAATGGAAAAGGAACCATGAAAGAGGTTGACAAAGATGGGGTTTACGAAGAATCTTTCAGCTATTCTTACAATGCCAGCAAAAAAGTTTTGAAGATTAATTGGGATGACGATGATACAGCAGAATGGACAGTCACCTCTTTAACAAGTAAAAATCTTGTTGTTAAGGATGAAGAAGGAAACAAATTAACATTGACGAAACAATAATTAAAAACTCCTTTCAGCCTCACGTATATTGTGAGGTTGAAAGATTCATTACACAATGGCTATGAAATTTTTCAATACAAAAGCTACAGCATTTTCACTTTTGTCCTTCGTCATCATTGTTGGTTCTTTGTTTACGAGCTGTAGTTCAGACGATGACGACTCTCCATCTAACAAAGAACACGATTCGTCTCTGTATGGAGAATGGGTTGCAAACGATGGTAACAAGTATGTTCACGATTATTATAATTTCAGTTCTGACGGAACAGGTATTCACGGTTCTTTCGAGAGCGATATTGAATGGGTGAACGAAGAAGACAATATAACATGGTACACTGTCGACAATAAGTATTTATACATTGACGGCACAAAACGCCAATACTCATGTGATGGTTCAACACTACACATAGGAAACAGAACTTATTACGAAAAATAATCACTTTTAATTAATTTAAAGGTTGCGCACGACACGAACATAGTGTATAAAATGATGAAAAAGATGAAGTTATTCTCATTGATGTTCCTCTTTGCTATGGTAGGAACAATGTTTACAGGCTGTAGTTCTGATGATGATGATAATGATGGTAACGAACTTGTAGGATATTGGCTTAGATATGAAGATAATGATCAGTATATGGAGGAGTTTGGGTTCTTTGCCGATGGAACTTGTAACTATACCGAATCATATGAACCTGATGATGACAGTGACAACTTAGAACCTGAATACGATTTCGGAGAAGGAACATATACTGTAAAAGGGAACAAATTGATAATGCGACTTACATTTGGTGACGAGACTGAAACATGGACATATACCATCAAATCTGTTAAGAGTAAAAAACAGCTCATTCTAAAAGACGATGAAGGTGACACATACACCTTTGGCTACTATAAAAAATAAGAATACAAAAAAGCGTGGATGCTCTTTGCCTATAGTTGGCAATTGAGCATCCACGCTTTTATTGTTACACCCTTTAGGGTTTCACTTTTTATTGTTTAAGCCTCGTTAGCGCGAGGCTTTTGGTGTATAGTTGGCCGTTAATATCTTATCGTTGGTAACACCCTTGTTTGTGGCAGATGTAGGATGTTTCGCAACATTATGATGTTTGGCCAGTGCCGTCGTGTTCTTATGTTGCACCTCTGGTTTCAACCAGCTGGCGCCACTGAACGCAAGATTATCAGTGTATTCGAAGTCGAGCTCGGGCAATGACAGTGGGTCTGGTTTATAGGGAACGTGTAGTTTTTCTACCACCTCTACCTTTACCATTGCCACGCCTTGTGAAAGCATGCCCAACTCTTTGGCGGCTCCCCACGACAAGTCGATAATGCGTCCGCGTTTAAACGGTCCGCGGTCGGTAACACGTACCACCACTTCTTTGCCGTTTGAGGGGTTGGTCACTTTCAGCAGTGTACCAAAAGGGTGTGTTTTGTGCGCGCAGGTAAGGCTGTCGTGATGCAGTCTTTCACCATTACTGGTGCGAGCACCAGTGGCGCGTTTCGAATAGAACGAAGCCTTGCCAGTTTGCTGTTTCTTTGCCCCACGGCTTTTACTTTGTGCACCAGCCTGAGCAAGGCCCATTATTAATGCAATTACAATTAAAAATAATACTTTAAACTCTGTCTTTTTAAAAATCTTTTTAATGATCACGTTAAAAAAAGTTTGGTTAAACAGGGTGTGTGTGGTTTACACGATGCCCTGAGCCATCATGGCGTTGGCCACTTTCATAAAGCCAGCCACGTTTGCGCCCTTCACATAGTCGATGTATCCATCAGGCTGTGTTCCGTACTTGACGCATTGCTCATGGATGGAGTGCATGATATAATGCAGCTTTTCGTCCACCTCGTTTTCGCTCCAGTTTAAGCGAATGGCATTCTGTGTCATTTCCAGTCCCGAGGTTGCCACACCGCCAGCATTGACGGCCTTCCCCGGCGCGAAGAGTTGATGTGCTGCCACAAACTTGTCAACGGCTTCGGCGGTACAACCCATATTCGACACTTCGGCCACACACATAGTACCGTTGTCGATGAGTTTTTGCGCGTCGTTGCCGTCCAGTTCATTCTGCGTGGCGCACGTGAGAGCAATATCCACCTTTTGTCCCCAAGGCTTCTCGCCAGGGAAGAATGTGGCGCTACTGTATTCGTCGGCATACGGCTGGCAGACATCGTTACCCGAGGCCCTTAATTCGAGCATAAAGTCAATCTTTTCGCCGCTGATGCCTTCGGGGTCGTAGATGTATCCGTCGGGGCCACTGATGGTTACCACCTTGGCGCCCAGCTCAGTAGCCTTCTTTACGGCTCCCCATGCCACATTACCAAATCCGCTCACGGCAACGGTTTTGCCTTCGAGCGACAGGCCGCGTGTGGCCAGCATCTGTTTTACAAAATACAGCGCACCGAAACCGGTGGCTTCGGGTCGGATTTTCGATCCTCCCCATTCAAGACCCTTTCCCGTAAGCACGCCTTCCCACTTGTGGGTAAGCTTTTTATACATGCCGAAGAGGTAGCCTATCTCGCGGGCTCCTACGCCGATATCGCCGGCGGGCACGTCTTCATCGGGTCCGATATTGCGGTACAGCTCGGTCATGAACGCTTGACAGAAGCGCATAACCTCAGCATCTGACCGCCCACGTATAGAGAAATCGGCACCACCTTTACCGCCACCCATGGGCAGTGTGGTAAGTGCGTTCTTGAATGTTTGTTCAAATCCGAGGAACTTGAGAATAGAGAGGTTTACCGAAGGATGGAACCTCAATCCACCTTTATACGGGCCAATGGCACTATTGAACTGCACGCGGTAGCCAATGTTTACATGCACCTCGCCTTTATCGTCGGTCCATGGCACGCGGAACGTGATAATACGTTCAGGCTCAACCAGTCTTTCAATGAGTTTTGCTTTTTCAAATTCGGGATGCTGATTATATACATCCTTAATTGACAGCAACACTTCTTTTACAGCCTGAATATATTCGGGCTCACCCGGATGTCTACGCTCCAGGTCTTGGATAATTTTCTCAACGTTCATAGTAGCAATCTTAGTTAGTATATTATAGTAAAAGGTCAGGTATTTGTGACTTTATGTAATAATCACGGTGCAAATGTAGTCTTTTTCTCTTTTAACGCCAAATATTTTTGCAGTATTTCACTTTTTTTAGTTGCATAATGGCTTGTTAATGTTTAATTTATCGCACAGGCGACCCCTAATGTGTTCAAGCACAGCTTTTAATTGTTGTGCCAGGCGTTCGCGCTTGTTGGGTGCCGTAGATGCAATATTAGCAGGCGTGATTGGCAAAAAAACATCGTGTTGCTGGGGCATGAGCATGGTGAGCAGTGGCAACGCTTTATGTGCCGCCTTTGCCACCTTATTTATATAGGCGGTGTGGCGTTCAGCCTCTGGCACGTTGTTGCTGGATGTAGGTGTAAGAAGCGCCAAATATTCGTCCAGCGCCTTAAGGGTTTGTGTAAGGATGTCGCGTTCAGCCTCGACATCGCCCTCAGCAAAAGCTGTAAGCGGAGCAAAGAAGTCGGGGGCGCTGTCGGTCTCGGTCTCAGTTTCGGGTGCCACGTCGTTCGGCGCAAAAGGCAGCCTTGTGATCTGTGTGAGTGTGGCTGCCAGCGTGTGCATTGAAAAGGGTTTCAGCAAACAGGCATCAAAGCCCGCTTGACGCAGGCGGGGCACCATGCTATCATCGTGCGCTGTCATGGCCACCACCTTCATGTGGCTGTGGTCGATATGGTGTATGAGGTCGGTGCCCGACATTTCTGGCATCTCGATATCGGTAAACAGCACGTCGGGGTGTTGTGTTGCGATGCTTTCCAGCGCCTCGCTCACGTGCTGCGTGGCGAGCACCTTCAGTGGTGTGCCCCCCAACTGTGCCAGCATCTCGCCCAGCAATTGCAGTTGCAAGGCATCATCGTCAAGAACTAATACGGTTAGCCCTTGTCGTGCCGTAGAAGATAGCTTAGGAGCGGGCGTGGCCGCACTGGGGGTTGAAGCCTCAACCTGAGGCACTACCTTCATGGGCAAGCGCACCGTAAAGGTAGAGCCCTTGCCCACTGTGGATGTAACACGAATGGTTCCGCCCAGCAGTTGCACGGTCTCGCGCGTGATAGACAGGCCCAGACCTATGCCCTCAATACCTTGAGCACCAGGCAAACGGGTAAAGGCATCAAACACATGTTGTTGCTCGTCAGAGGTCATGCCACGGCCCGTATCGGTTACGGCCAGCGTCAGCCAGCCAGCGACCAGGCGCAAGGTGATGGTTACCCCACCCTCGTCAGTATATTTTAGAGCGTTGCCCACCAGGTTGTTCAATATCTGTTTCACGCGGAAAGCATCGGCTCTACACATACGTTGTGCCCCCTCGTCGGCATCGGTATGCAGCGTTAG
Organism: uncultured Prevotella sp.; assembly: GCA_900552675.1. GTDB lineage: Bacteria > Bacteroidota > Bacteroidia > Bacteroidales > Bacteroidaceae > Prevotella. The sequence goes on along the minus strand of USAI01000007.1, from coordinate 30,792 downwards.
GTTCTTGGTTTGTGCCATGGGGCGCATCTCGCCCACCACCTCATTGGCTAAACGTAGCGGCACAAACGACACGTTATGCAGTTCGGCCTTTCCGCTTTCTAACAAATGATAATCGAGCAAGGCTGTCACCAAACGATGCAGATGAGAGGCCGAACTGCCTATGTTGTTCAGATATCCCGTGGCCTTAGCGCCTTGCACATAAGGTTGCAGCAGTTCGATAAAGCCCGCGATTGATGCCGCTGGCGCCTTGATGTCGTGCGTGATGGTGAGCAAAAGGCGCTCGCGTTGCTGCATCAGTTTTTCGGTCTCGGCTTTGGCCTCAACAAGGCGCTGACGGTGTAGGCGGTCGCGACGCACATCGCGCAAGATGTAGGTGAGCAAGATGGCGGCCGACCCAATGGCCATCAACGCCAGCAACACGATACGAAGGATGGCACCTTCGCGCGAGGTCATCGATTGGTCGACGGCTTTTCGTAAGGCTCGTTGCTCTGACTTTTGTATATCGCGCAGCAGCTGTCCGGTGCGGTCGGCTACCACCAAGCTAACCTGTTGCAGACGACGGTAGCGACTGGTAACGGCATCTTGACGGCGGTTTGAAGCTTGCTTCTCGGCCAGCTGTATATCGGCCAGCACATGGGCCACCGAGTCGGCAATATCTATGGCTTGCTGCATGCTGTCGGCCTGGGCCTGATGGGCAATGGTTGTGATGCCCACCGTGTCGGCATGCTGTCGGCGAAAGGCATCGCCTAACCTACGAAAGAAGCCTCGTTTGCTGCGTTCAACCTCATACACCGTTTCGTGTCGCAACACGTTTCCGGTGGTTTTGGGATGGATAACCACCGAGTCGCGCCCATCTTGCAACGCCTCTACCCTACTGCGATAATAGGCATCGCGGTGGTCGGCGCCCAGCAGTTCTATCACCTTTTGGGTGTTGTCGCGTTTTTGCTGCATGTAGGCCAACAAGGTGTCTACACGCTGGCGCTGATTACCCGCTGATAACAGTTGGCGTAGCTGCTGCGCCTTGGTCATCACCTCGGTGAGCGAACGGTCGAAGTGTGGCCACGCCTCGGCATTGCCCAGCAGTACGGCGCGCTCGGCATTGCTGGTTTCGAGCATAGCACACACCAGGCTGTCAACCACATCGCGGCGGTGCACCATCTGGTCAGAGGCTTGGTTCACGGCCACAAGCGAACGGCTATTGTCGTAGGTCATCCATGTCGACACCACAAGTACACATGCCAGCACGCCATAGCCGGCCCATATTTTTGCTTTTATTCCGAATTTCTTCATACAGTAAAAATGTATCGTCAACCCCTTATGACGATTGGGTTATCATTCATAGTGCAAAGATAACGATCCTTGCGCAAGTATGCAAATTATGCCTTAACCGAAAGCGCAACACGCTGAACAAGGGGCATAAAAACAAAAAAATGCCGCCTACACGTTTCGTTAACGAGCCGTGCGGGCGACAATTATCATTTAGACAAACTTTATACGGGGAAATAGGAAACCTATCTTTTACTCGGCAGGAGCTTCAGTAGCGGGGGTTTCCTGTGCCGGAGTCTCAGTAGCCGGAGTCTCAGTAGCCGGAGTCTCAGTAGCGGGTGCTTCCTGTGCGGGCTGTTCTACAGCGGGAGACTCTTGTGTGGGGGCCTCAACAGCGGGCTGTTCAGTGGCGGGCTGTTCAGTGGCGGGTGTTACCGAGTCGGTACTGGTGATAACCGTATCTATGGGCGCTGCGCCAGTCTGGTTCATTACATACTCGTGAGCAAAAGCGTTGCTTACTGATACCATAACGATTGATGCGATAGCTGCAAAAAATAACTTTTTCATATTTGTTGTGTTTTAAAATTAATAATGTTACTTTGTTTTACTTAGTGAACATTGTCAACTTAGTTGTTGTTATTATAACTTGTTGCGCCGTTCACTTATCATAGTGCAACCAGCGTGCCAAACACAACCGAAAAAGTTTAAATCATTGATAATCAATACACATACTGCATACCATGCCCAAAACGCGAGTGTAGAAAGTGTGGAAGATATGTAGAAACATTCCACACTTTTCTGTAGAAGGGTGTGGCGAGGAGCTATGCCATTCCCCACTTTTCCATCTTGTTATAGATGGTTTTGCGGTCGATGCCCAGCAATCGGGCGGCCTTGGCCTTGTTGCCACCTGTTTGGCGCAAGGCCTCTTCTATGCGCTGGCGCTCATCGGCCTCGTCATGAAGCGTGGGCACAGCGTTTTGGCGCACAGGGCCCATGGCCTGTTGCAGCTCGGCGACCGTTATCTGTCGGCCACGCGCCAACAACACGGCACGCTTCATCACATTATTTAGTTCGCGAAGGTTGCCTGGCCACGAGTGCTGCACCAACAGTTCGGCAGCGGCAGCATCAAGACCATCAACCTGTCGTTGCAGTTCGGCATTGGCTTGACGAATAAATAGGTCGGCAAAGAGGAATATGTCGTTACCGCGCTCGCGCAACTGGGGCATATATATCGTAAACTCGTTGATGCGGTGATACAAATCTTCGCGAAAACGGCCTTCGGCCACAGCCTGTTCAAGGTTCTCATTAGTAGCACACACCAAGCGTATGTCTACCTTCAGTTCGCGGTCACCACCCACAGGGCGTATGCAACGCTCTTGCAAAGCACGCAACAGTTGTACCTGAACATCATAACTCAGGTTGCCCACCTCGTCAAGAAACAGGGTGCCACCATTGGCTACCTCAAAAGCGCCACGCTTGTCGGCATCGGCACCCGTAAACGCACCTTTCTTATGGCCAAAAAACTCTGAGGCGGCCACATCTTTTGGTATCGCACCACAGTCGAGCGCAAAGAAGGGTTTGTCCTTGCGCGCACTGAGCTCGTGTATGCGGCGCGCCACATACTCTTTACCAGTACCGCTGGCGCCAAGGATGAGCACCGACATGGGGGTGGGCGCCACCAATCGAACATAGTCGTATAGCTGATGCGAGGCTTCGCTCCTACCCTCTAAATATTTTGGCACTGAGGCCGAGGCATTGGCATTGGCCGTAGTGCATGAAGCGGCAGCATTGGTTGAAGAGGCCGAAACGGGAGCCGACGCTGCCGACACAGCCTGAGAGACAGGTGTTGCGGCCGATGCTGCTTGTAAGGCATCGTTTATCTTTTGCAGCAAGATGTCGGGCTGCACAGGCTTGGCTATATAGTCGGCAGCTCCCGACTTCATCGCCAGCACTGCGTTCTGCACTTCGGCATAATGCGTCATCACAATGAAGGGCACCGCAATATTGCGTTTACGCATCCAGGTGAGCAAGAAGAGGCCATCGTGGTCGGGCAGACGAAGGTCAGAAAGTATCAGGTTTACACTGTCGGCCCCTCCCTCTGTCAGCCATCGGGCGGCGGCTCCTACATTGGTAACCTTTTCTACATCGAAACCTTTTTTCTTGAGCCATGTTTGCAGCATTGTGCCAAAGGCCAGGTCGTCTTCCACTATCAATATCTGTTTCATCTTACGTATCGTCTTTTTTATGCTAACGTTCTTTGAACAATATTACTGTATGCAAAGTTACAAAAAACAGTTGTAACACGCTCAAAGCCTTGATACATTTATATTTTTAACACAAACAAGAAGAACCTACTGATATAAAGCGCATAGCGAGATATATAGTATAAGTTTTTTTACATTATGTTTGCTACATAGCTTATATTCAGCACAACGGTCACGCAACCGATGGATATCCGCACAAAAAGTAGAAAAAAGAAAGGAAAAACATTTGTTTTTCAGATATTATGTTTATCTTTGCCACACATAACGCTACATTTTGTAAGCTTCATACATTCTTTAAGCATCATCTTACAAGAAATAAAGAGAAATACTACCAAAACAGTAAATACATACCATAAATAATTATAACTATGCTGAAAGGTTTACACACATTTCTCGCGTCATCACTGACCGTTGCCGCCCTGACCTTTGCTACACAAGCACAGGCACAGAGCTACCTCGTGAACGAAGGCTTCGAAGGCGAAGGGTTTCCACCCGCAGGATGGAAGGTGATTGATGCCGATGGCGACGGCCACTGCTGGCAAATAGCCAAGCGTGGCATGGCTACACTGAACGGTAATCAGATAGCCATTTCCTACACCGTTAACCCTGAAAACGCCGATGCCTATGGCGCACAAGACAACTATCTGGTGCTGCAGCCCATCACCGTTACAAACAACAGTTATAAGCTGATGTATCAGTGCTGCGCACAAGACCAAGACTCGCCAGAAAGCTACAGCGTATTAGTGTCGGAAACAGGCACCGAGGCCGCCGACTTCAAAAAAGAGCTCTTCTCTGAACGCCTTGAAAACGGTTACGACGATGTTTCGCTACAAGCACGCGACCTGTCGCTGGCCGACTATGTAGGTAAAACCATCTACATTGCCTTCCGTCATAAGGGTGTAAACTCTTATGCCTTAGGCATTGACGACGTAAAGGTTACCAATGGTCTTGGCCCCATGAAGCCCTCAACCCTGAAAGTTGAAGCAGGTGCCGAGGGAGCCTTAACCACTACTATAAAGTGGACCAACCCCTCGACCAACGGTGTGAAAGGCAAACTGAGCGCTGTGCAAGCCGAAATATACCGCGATGGCGAGCTCATTGCCACACTGACCGATGGTGTAACACCAGGCGCCACCTCACAATACACCGACACATCAGTAAGCAACGGCAAGCACACCTATGCCGTAGTGGCCAAGACCGACGAGGGCCGCTCGTTGCCAGTATCAATGAACGTGTTTGTGGGTTTGGATATTCCTGACAAGGTTGAAAAATTAACCGTTACCGTAATTGACGGACAAAACCATCTGTCTTGGACAGCCCCCACCACAGGTGCCAATTTGGGTTTCATTAAAGCCGATGGCCTTACCTATAAGATATACCGTGTGGTAAACGAGGCCCGCACCCTCATTGCCGAAAACGTGGCCACCACAAGCTATGTCGATGCAGCCGCATCGGGCACCGCAGCAGCTTATGTTGTGATACCCGTTAATGCCGCGGGCGAAGGCAAAGAAGAGCTGAGCGGAGAGGTAGTTCACTTTGGTGCCGAATATAAAGACATCAACGTAGCCCCCAACGCCAACGTTGCGAATAGCAACATAGCCCTGCCTTTCGACACACGCAACAGCAGCACCGCCACCGAGATGATTATCTACCCCGCCGACCTGTACCAGGCTGTGGGCAAGATGCAAGGACTGGTGTTTAAAAACAGCTTCTCGGTAGCCACATCAATGACCAAAACCATTAATGTGTATATGGGCGAGACCGATGACGAAGACCTATCACAGGGATGGATACCCGCCTCTATGCTCACCGCCGTATACAGTGGCCCCGTTACCATGAAGGGCGGACAAAACGACATTAACATACCATTCACCACACCCTACACCTACACAGGCAAGAACCTGGTGGTGCTGGTTGTGATGGAAGCCCAGGTAGGTATGGGCGGATATTTCGACCGCTTCTATGTGCAAGCCCAAACAGGCAAGGCCGACCGCACACGCACCCATTCAATATATGGCGAAACGGTCGATACCGAAACGTTGCGTCCAAGCAATGGCACCCTGACCGAAGCGTTGCCCTCAATGCGACTGATTATGGCCGCCGACAACGCTGGTTGTATAGAAGGCAAGGTAACCACCACCAACGGAAAGCCCCTTGCTGATGCTAACGTAACCATACCTGCACAAAACCTCAGCGCCACCACCAATGCCGATGGCAGTTTCCGCTTCTATGTGGTAAAGGCTGGCGAAGAGAAATTGGTGGTTTCGGCTCCCAAATATCAAACCCGTAACCTCACCGTACAGGTAACAGCCAACGAAACCGCTAAGCCCACCATCGCCTTGAGCGAACTGACCAAGGTAAACGTGAAAGGACAAATAAAGCTTGAAGGCGTGGGCGCCACGGCTGGCATCAAAGCCACACTGACGCTGAACGGCGAGCAAACCACCACCACAACGGCCGCCGATGGCAGCTTTGCACTGCAAGCCTACTCGGCATCCGACTACGTCATCACCTTCTCATCGCCCTTGTTCGACAGTGTTGAAAAAGCCTTCAACACCACCACCGACATCACCGACCTTGACATCACCCTACCCCGAAGCCCCATTGCACCACACACCGTAGAGGCAGCAACAGCAGCCGATGGCAAGAGCGTAAACCTTACATGGGGAAAGCCCGAAACACGCACAGGAAAGGTGCAGTGGAGCCGCTGGGGAAAGTCTGAAACCCACGACAACCTGGGTGGCGACTACTCGGCAACAGACTACTATGTAGCACACGCCTACACCGCACAAGACCTAAAAGACTCGTGCATGGTGGGCATGAGCATCACACGCATGCGCGCCTACCTCAACGGCAACGGAACAAAATATACAGCCATGGTATGGCGTGGCACACGTGCCGAACATGAGGTGGCCGACTCGGTAGTAATAAACGTGCCCGAGGGTAAAGAAGGATGGGTAACCGTCGACTTCCCCAACCCCGTTGAGCTGCGTGCCAACGAGAACTATATGGTAGGCGTACACTGTATGCAGGCCGTCGATAACAATTGTGTAGGACAAGGTCCCAACTACTCGAAGGTGAAAAACAAAAACAACCTGAAATGGAGCGACAACAGCGCCTATACCTACGACGGATACTATGCTTGGAACCTCTCAGCCTACTGCTCAATACCGGGCAGCAATGGCGAGTATGGCACACCTGTAGCCACACTGCAGGCACCCACCTATAACATATACCGCACCGAAAACACTGAAGGAGCACCCGACGTGCTACTGAAAGAGGGCGTTGAAGGCAACACCTACAACGACACGCAATGGGATGCCACACATCCCGCCACCTATCATTATAAGGTAGCAGCTGTATATGCTGGCAACAAAACCTCGCTGGCAGCCGTATCAGGCGCCATTGAGCGCAAGGCCGATATCGACACTGGCGTTGAGAGCATCATCTCGCCCGTAAAGAGCAAGAACCTACAAGACGCCGTAGAGGTGAAAGTGCGCCTGCACAACTATGGTGAGAAACCCGCTACCAGCGTGCCCGTAGTGGTAGAACTGTCTGACGGACAAAGCCTCAATGCCACCTACAAAGGCAACCTTGTGAAGGGCGAAGGTGCCGACTTTACCGTGGGCACCATAACACTGAAGCCCGAAACCTACTACACCATCAAGGCTTACACCAAGCTTGAGGGCGACGTAATATTGACCGATGATACCGCATCAACGTATCTGCCCAACTACACCGATGTAAACCTGCAGGGCTTCCGCTGGGATGCATACGACTATGTGGGCCTCATCGACTTCCATGCCAACGTGCCTGAAGAGGCTACCTTCGTGACCGAGGTTCGACCCAATGGCAACCTGCTGCAGGCTGGCGAATATGTAGGCGACAAACTGTATGGCTTCACTGGCAACAACGTGTATGCGCCCCAACAGTTTGTAGCACTCAATACCACCTCGTGGTCGCCCACCTTTAGCGCCAGCACCATGGATTTGGTATTTGATATGACCTACGACTACACCACCAACACCATGTATTCGCTCAGCGTGTTCGACAATCAACAGTCGATAAGCACCGTGAACCTGGAGAATGGCGACAACGACTGGGTAGCCAATACCGACCACGCCTTCTCAACACTGGCATGCAGCCCCGAAGGCAAGCTCTACGCCATTGCCAACGACTATAAGTTGTACACCATCAACAAGACCACTGGCGTATCAACACTGGTGGGCGACCTGGGCATTGACGATGTGCGCCCCCTACACTCGATGACCTTCGACCGCAAGTCGGGCCGCCTGTTCTGGGTACAAAACGGCTTCAACACCGCTGGCAAGCTCTTCCAGATCGACATCACCACGGGCAAGGCACAGCTGCTGGGCACCGTGCGCTATAAAGGTTATCCCACCGAGATTGTAGGCTTGAACATTGCCCCCGATGCATCAACCAACGGCATACAAAGCATCATGGGCAGCAAGGCAAACGATGGCATACAAGCACACATTGATGCTGCCGGACGCATACACGCCAACGTAGCCTTAGCCGCTGGCCAAACCGCCACCATCAACGTTCACAGCCTATCGGGTGCAGCTGTAGCCACAGCCACCACCACTCAGCCCCACACCGTGCTGAGCACTGCCCTGCAGCCTGGTCTTTACATCATTAGCGTAAGCACCAGCGATGGCCGCAACATGAGCGTGAAGGCAAGAAGATAAACCGAAATGAATATTTATACACTCGGTTTTGCATAAATATACAAAACCGACTTTACAAAAATTAATTTAAGAGTTGTTAATTATGTTTCAGATTGAAACTAATTAGCAACTCTTTTCTTTCACTTTTCAAAGTTGATACTTCTCATTTGCAAAAGCATGGGTTTCACGTCCTAAAACCCTTGGTTTCACCGTCTAAAACCCTTGGTTTTACAGCCTGAAACCCATGCTTTCAGACCGTAATTCCCTGCCTTTCACAACGCCATTCCATTTTGCATAAATATGCAAAACGCTGTTGTGCTTTTTTACATACAAAAAAGCCAGCCAAGTTACTCAGCTCCGAGCAACCTGACTGGCACTTTTCACTACGGCATTTTTATTTTAATGGAAACGTGAATTGCTTTTTCACTTTTCCGTTAACATCTACACTCTTCACATCCATCTTACCGTTTTTAATATGGCAAAGAAGATAAGTATTGTTGCTGTTCACCAAGTTGGGGAAATTAATTACCTCATTAGGTTGTTGATATCCATCGGCATGAAGATGTCCTGAAAGCATTACTGAAACATTTAGTTTGTTTAATTCGGGCACCAATGTTTCTTGTAGGTGATATGGGCCATGCCAGTTTTCTAATGTTGGCGGCATGTGACAGAAAACCACCAAAGGATGCTTACCCACCTTTTGTTCTTCACGAAGGCTTCGTAACCATTGCGCCTGTTTCACACGATACTGGTCAAAAGCCACGATACCACTATATTCAATATCTTCGTCAGGCTTATCCTCACCCGAATCAACAAACAAGAAGTCGACGCCAGCCACATGCTGTAAACGATAATATTTACCATTATTTGTAGGGAAATAACGGTATAAATAATCAGCAAACGGGCCACGAAGCTCATGATTGCCACGATTGAAGAACAGCGGCGTATGCGTTGCAAACATGTGTACACACGTATCTAAATAAGCCTCCATCATGTGCTTCTGACTATTCAATCGGTTCGACATATCGCCATTGAGCAAGACAAAGTCAATTTTATTAAAGTCGACATTTTTACACAAGTCTTTCATAAACGCGGCACGCTCATGAATATCGTTCAGCACCAAAAACGTTATCTCTTTGGGTTCAGATGCGAAAGTAGTGAATTCGTGCGGTTTGCCACGCCACACATCAGTACAAGCAGTGCTACCAAAGGTTACCCAATCGTCGTAACGCCAGTCGACCACCTTCTGCGTAAATACTCGATAGCGATATTTAGTATTAGGCTTTAAGCCCTCAATACGCACTCTGTGCACGCTGTCTTTAAGCATTTTTCGCCCATTAAGCACATCATAATACCTTGGGCGGGCCTTTCCATAGAAATGGTCGGCCGAATCGGGTGCTATTTCTACCCACGACAATCCTGGCTGATCAGTAACCCACAAAATAGTAACGCTTGTGCTATCCATGTCGCTAATCCATGGGCCATGCTTTATCTGTATGCCTAGAGCCGATACAGAAAAGAGCAACATGAGCCCCATTAATATATGTTTCATCTCATTTAATGTTTATTTGTTTACGGTGTTCGTTAATAAACCACTTTCCTTTTAACGTTTATTGCTTTTCTTTTCCATCCCATACAACATCTTGCTGCTGTAGGTCTTCACTATTAGCGCCTACCATTACTGTAAAGGTACCTGGTTCAACAATATATTGCATATTGTTGTCCCAGAAACCTAAGTCGCGGGCGTGAAGCGTAAACTCTACATGCTTTGTATTGCCTTTGGGAATGAATACCTTTTTAAAACCCTTCAACTCTTTTACGGGGCGCACCATTGATGCCACCTTATCGGCTACATATAGTTGCACAATTTCTTCGCCATCTACATTGCCCTTGTTAGTTACATCTACCGCAACTTGCAGCACGCCATCAGCATCAAACTGCGATGCACATTGCATCTTGCCATACGCAAACGAAGTGTAACTTAAACCATAGCCAAAGGGATAAAGGTTTTTGTTGGGCACATCAATATGGCGCACCGTTGAACTGTATGGCATATCGCCAGGTCGGCCAGAGCGTTTATAGTTATAATAATTGGGTATTTGCCCCTCAGTAAGCGGGAAAGAGGCGGTAAGTTTAGCCGAAGGAGTGACATCGCCGAAAAGGATGTCGGCCACAGCATTTCCACACTGCGTGCCAGGGAACCACGCTTCAAGCAAGGCGTCGGCTTGTTTATCGATCTTTTCTAAGCACAACGGTCGGCCATTCATCAGCACAACAACCAGCGGTTTACCCGCTTTTTGCAGCGTATCAAGTAGCGTTTCTTGCTGTCCTGGCAAACGAAGAATGGCCCTACTACGCGACTCGCCACTCATCAAAGCTTTCTCACCAACAACAGCTATCACCACATCGCTTTGCTGTGCAGCTTCAAAGGCTGCCGAAAACTCTTGCATTGAAGGTTTTAAGAAGTCGCACCCTTGAACAAAAGTAACGGTAACATTGTTGCCCAGTTTGTTCTTAATGCCCTCGAGCACAGTAACCACATCTTTTTCATCGCCACGAGCCTTCCACGAGCCCATTACCTCAGAACGGTTATTAGCCAATGGACCAATGAGCGCAATGCGCTTTGTTTGCTTTGACAAAGGAAGCATATTATGGTCGTTCTTCAACAACACCATTGACGACGACGCTGCCTTTCTGGCCAATGCTGTAATGTTTGCTGACCGCACCTCACGACGTTCGCGCTTGGCATCAAGAAAACGATAAGGATTATCGAAAAGGCCCAGTGCATATTTAGCTCGCAATATTCGTTCTACCGCAGCATCAATGGCTTGCATGTCAACTTGGCCTCTGTGCACCGCCTCTTCTAAACAACGATTATACAGGCCATCGGTCATGTTCATATCTACACCAGCATTAAAAGCCAAGAGCGCTGCATCTTTATCAGTTTCGGCCACACCATGTGCCTTCAGTTCTTGAACAGCATTCCAGTCACTTACCACAAAACCATTAAACTGCCATTTATTGCGCAAAACATCGGTCATCAGCCAGCGATTACCTGTTGCTGGTACGCCATTAACACTGTTAAAAGCCGACATAAATGTTTTTACTCCAGCATCAACACATGCCTTAAACGGAGGCAGATACACCTCGGCTAAGGTTGATAATGAGAGGTCGACAGGAGCATAATCGCGACCAGCTTGCGGTGCGCCATACGCCACAAAATGCTTTGCGCAAGCATAGACCGAATTGGGGGCGCCAAGGTTCCATTGAAAGCCTCGCACGCGGGCATCGGCTATTTTGCATGCCAAATAAGTATCTTCGCCAGCACCCTCAACGATTCTTCCCCAGCGAGGGTCACGAGCAATGTCTACCATCGGAGCAAAGGTCCAGTGTATGCCTGAAGCCGACGCCTCAACAGCCGCTGCTTTGGCCGTTTCGTACATAAGATTTAAGTCCCATGAACACGATTCTGCCAAAGGTGTAGGAAATATTGTTTTATAGCCATGAATAACATCGAAAGCGAACAATATAGGTATCTTCAACCGCGATAATTGCATGTTCTTTTCCTGCAATTTTCGCAATTTTTCAACGCCACCCACATTGAGGATAGAACCCACCATACCATGCACAAAAAGCGAGTCGGATAGTGCATCGCTTTGAGGTCCGGTTAACAGTTCGCCACCCACATATTGCGACAGCTGACCTATTTTTTCTGCCAATGTCATCTTTTGCATAAGAGAGGTAACAAAAACCGTCTCTTTATCTTCAGATGCATCAATCTTATTATGCACCCGCTTTTGGGGCTGATGAGAGACGGCTGCGTGTGTATTGGCTACAAAAAGCCAGCTCATAGCACAAACTACCAATATGATACTGCGTTTCATATAATGATGATTGATTTCACTTCGATTTTATTTCAATGGTTTGCGACTCTAAATCTACGCCCTTTGCTGTAAGCGAAATAGTAGCAGGCGTTTTACCCGACTGTATCACCACCAAGCACTTACCAAAGAAGGCATGACGCTCATGAGCCTTGAAACGCTCCATTGAGAAGGGGCTGCCATTATCAACACCAGCTATTGTTGCGTCGCCCGTTAAAGAGAAATAGATGTTGTTTTCAGCCCAGGGACACAAGTTTCCCTTCTCGTCTACTACCTCAACAGCAACAAACGACAAGCTGCGGCCATCGGCCTTTATCACTTGCTTATCGGGGGTTAAACGTATATGATGCGGGGCGCCAGCCGTTTTCTGTGTCTTCTCGGCTATAATCTGTCCGTTTTTTCTGGCTACCACACGTACCTCTCCGGGTTCATATGTCACTCGCCATGCCACATGATATTCGTGGTCGTCGCGTTTTTTGCGCACACCTTGCGACTTACCATTCACATACAGTTCAACCTCATCGGCCTGATTATAATAGCACCATAAGTCAATGGTTTGTCCTTTAATCCAATTCCAGTGTGGAAAGACGTGTAACACAGGCGTCGTGGTCCACTCGCTCTGATACATATAGTAAGAGTCTTTGGGGAAGCCGGCCAAATCTACCAGTCCGAAATAGCTACTGCGTGCGGGGAAATTAAAAGGTGTGGGCTCGCCTATATAGTCGAAACCTGTCCAAATAAACTGTCCTGCACAATAGGGCGTGTGCTTCACTACATCCCAAGTGGTTTCATGAGTTGAGCCCCAATATGCGCACGAGTTGTCGTATGCCGAACAAAGGAATGTAGGATCAGTAAACGGACGTTTGCGTCCTGGCATGCGATAAAGCGAGTCGCTCGGCATTCTATAATAGCCACGCGTTTGCAATGCCGACACCGTTTCAGTCATTAAGAACGGCTTTCCAGGAAAATTCTTCTGCACATCTTTCACCTTTTGTTGGTGATAGTTAAAGCCTATAACATCTAAAGCGCCACTTTTAAACAAGTTGTTATCGGGCGACACCTCGTTGCATCCTGCCGTAACAAGGCGAGTGGGATCATAACGACGCACGATAGCAGCCAACACCTGAGTAAGTTTCGACTTCACATTGAGGGTAGTATCATTCGACAGTGCACTCTTTTCGCGGCTATTGTTAAGCAAGATGTTAACATCTTCAAGTGCCATGCCCGAGTTATCTACCTTATTCCACTGCTCAAGCACCTCGTTTCCGATGCTCCAAAGAATGATAGAGGGGTGGTTACGGTCGCGCAAAACCATATCGCGCAAATCGCGTTCATACCACGACTTAAAATGCAACGAATAGTCGTAAGGAGTTTTTCCTTGCAGCCAGCTATCAAACGATTCGTCAACAACAACAAAGCCCATACTATCGCAAAGGTCTAACAGTTCGGGAGCGGGAGGATTATGCGAACATCTAATAGCATTGGCACCCATCTCTTTCATCATGATAAGCTGACGATGAAGCGCATCTTCATTAACAGCAGCGCCTAAACAACCTAAATCGCCATGCAAGCAAACGCCATTAAGCTTAATATTTTCACCATTTAAAAAGAAACCCTTTTCAACATCAAATGCTATAGTTCTAAAGCCTATGGTAGTGGTTTCAGTATCTAACACACGACCATTTTCCACAATTTCGGTTGTTACCGTATAGAGATAGGGCGAGGCCAACGACCACAATTGCGGCTTTTGCGCACGCATTTGTTGGGTAACGGTGGCGCCTGAAGCCTCAACATTTAAAGTCTTCGTGGTTTGAGCCACTAATTGATGAGCCTTATTCCATAGTTTTTGGCGCACTGTAACCTTACGATTACGTCCGCTTGGGTTTTCAATCTGTATGTTAAGAGTAAGCTTCGCCACACCTTTCTTTACTTCAGGAATGGCTTGCACACCCCATTGGGCTACACGAATATCTGTCGACTTCATCAGATATACATGTCGATAAATGCCACACCCAGTATACCAGCGGCTATTGGGTTGTTCAGAGTTGTCTACCTTTACGGCCACAACATTATCGCCCTGTTTGTTCAAATAGGGAGTAAGGTCAAAACTAAAGCTAATGAATCCGTAGGGACGTGTTCCTACAAGTTTTCCATTTACATACAACGATGTGTTCATATATGCTCCGTCAAAGTGAAGAACATAACGAGATGTGGTATCGTTATCGTGTAACGTTAAATGCTTTCTGTACCAACCTATGCCACCAGGCAAGGCTCCACCCGTTGCGCCAGATGGATTTTGAGCATAGAAGTCGTCTTCTATCGCCCAGTCATGTGGTAAGTTCAATAAGCGCCAGCCGCTATCATCAAACGACTTTTGATGGGGCGAATTGCCTTTATGTAAAGCAAAACGCCAGCCTTCATCCCACAAACAGCGTTCGAAAGCATAACCTTGTAAAGAGAAGAAACATAACATTATCACCATGAACGTGAATGTATGTTTAAAGAAAGGTTGGGCAAAAGTTTTCATTATAAATTGAGGTTCTTATGAGTTATTAATAAGAGAATTACTTTTCTAATATCGTTTTCTAACCATTCGCACACATGCGCCATCATATCAAAACAAACAATTAAGATAATGCATAACGATAGTGGCTTATTATTTTTTTAAGTATATCCTCCATATTCCTAACATGTAAAACATAAAAAAATAATGGAGGATATACACTTTATATTATACGTTTATTTAACTACTATTTTACGTCCTCCTACTAGATAGATGCCAGGAGCCAATGTACCTTCTTTAAAGCTATTAGCCACCTTTATACCTGTTAACGAGTAAACAGCGTTGTTATGGGTTTGATGAGAAACTACCGAATTGATAGCAGTGGGGGCTTTCTCTTCGCCCAAAATACGCACACTGCGCAAGTAATATCCATTACCTGTTACGGCCAAGCCATATTCTTTCAACTCTTGAATACCCTTGGTGCTCAACTCTACAGTGTATGTTTTTTCTTCAACACCTTCATCCAAGTTTACGATATGCCCGTACTTCTTATCGGAAGAAAGGTTGGGACGGTCGTGCTTATCTGGTGCGGGATCAGCAAACAGGCGCAAATACACCTTTGAGCCTTTCGATACATCTCTAACCGTGAGTTCCAATTTCTGTCCCTCGGTAAGGTTGCTAAATTGTACTGCTGGGATAAGCGACTCACCCCACTTAATCTGTTTAAAGCCAGCCCATTTGGTATTGGCTGCTGAATAACGGCAAACAGAGAACAAACGTATATTTTTACCTTTCACTACACAACCATTTGTTTTCAGTTCGTTAAGCAAGGTTTCGTTGTCAACAACAAATGTTACCTGCGCATCGTTTTGCGTTATCTCGGGTTTCACCGTTGTGATAGCGGTTCCAGCAGCATTATAGATATCAAGTGCGGGTTTTCCAGGATTGCGATATTCAGACACACTAAGGGGGTCAAAATCCATCACCAGCTGATCGCCCATTCTCAAATCAGCAAAGCGTTCTGCCGGAATGGTTACTTCAGCTGTTTCAGCTTTCCAATCCCAACTTACAGGCACCGAACCTAACCATAGTGGCTGGCTTGCACGTTTGTAAACACGTAGCCAATCAATATTCATTTCATAATTGCGAGGCACCTTGTTCAAATCGCCACCATATTGAGGATCTAACTCGGGATATAAAATGCCGCCACCATTTCCGTCGGGTTTGCCACCAATACCACCTGTTATTGCTACATCCCAGATATGATCAATGTCGCCCTTAATGTATTCGTCTTTCAGCATCTCGTTGTATTTATATATTGAGGTGCCTTCAATCTTATGCTCTTTCGTAGAGAACACTGAACGCACTCTGCCATCTAACAAGAAACTAACAGCAAAATGAGTGGCCGAGTCGCCAGGCAGCGGATCAATCTGTGCACCATATACATGATAATCGGCAGAGGGATCGAACGAAATTTCTCTTACGCGCTCAGAGAATGGGTTCAGATTATACGTATTTTTCACTTTAATATTATTGTCACTATCCTTGTAGCGTGTGAGGCCATGCACCGATTGATGAATAGTTTTCTTACCCTTAAACTCGTAGGTATGTCCCTCCCAACTGTTCGTAATATTGGCATCGTCGTCATGTACGAAAAACTCTTCAAGGTCAATCTCAAAAGTGCTTGCGCCACCATTACGATGACGTAGCCATAAAGCCATCCATACACCTATTTCGTATGGTATTTTTGCCTTTACCTCAATACGCGAATAAAGAGGATAATATTTGTCGACATCTCTACTTGACAAGGCGCCCGACCACCATCCTATCTTTGTATAATCATGTTGGGGTTTGAGTGGGTAACGCGGAATAACGCTATAATCGACAGTAGGATCAGTATAACCAGGGTTACGAAGACCTGTTTCAATGGCATCGCGTGTAGCACGAACGGTCAGAATACCATCGTTTACTGTTACCATGTTATCACGATAAGTTTGGGCCATACCCTGACTAGTATTATTACCAAAGGTTTCATAATAATAGTTACGGTTACGATCACCGTAAAGGCCCCAAATAGATTTGTCTACTTCTGTGCCCTCAAACTCATCGCCAGGCAAATTGTTCCAACCTGGTAAGAGCGGTATTTGGGTCACTTCGGTTTGTGCACTTGCGCCAACGGCACCCATACTTAGGAAGCAAATAGTAGCAATAATTGTTTTCATAATTCCTCTTTTTAAGATAAATTTGTAAATCAATAGTTATAGTTTGATGAAGCATCTCTATCCTTTAAACGCATATCTGAGTAATATACCCGACCCGTTTATTGGATAGAGATTGCTTCTGCAATATGATAGAGGTTATAATCTATTATAATAGAAAGAAACGTCTTATATCATAGAGGGCAGAATGGCCTTCGGTTAAGGCTCTTCTATTACCGATTTCATCGTAACGAAGTTGATTGTTATCTTCGTTCCTGCCTTCCATACATAATCCTTATTAGGCTCACCATCTCCGTTCTTACGATACAAGAAGTCGCCTGTTTCAGGATCAACATACACCTCACGTTTCCATGAGCCAAAGGTTTTTATGCCTTTTACGGCTGGTATCTGCGGATATATACGCATACGACCACCCTTGGCAATGGTTGCGCTCATGCTTTGACCATCATCGTTAATTGTGAAATTAACCGATGCGCCACCGCAGTCGCCAGAGAGTGTCAATGGCTGGATAGCAATTTCGCGCGTGTCGAGACCCACATAAACCATATAGATACCCTCTTTTTCAACTACGGCCTTATCATTTTCTACCTTATAATCGGTTACCTTTTTCAGCTGTGCAAAGTTGCCCTTGCCAAAGGCTTTATCAGTAGAGAAGCTAAGTGTTTCGCCAGCTCGCATATATGAGATATAGAACCAACGCGAGTCGCCCGCATAACCGTTCTCCATAGATACAACTTTTGAAGAGGTCCAATCCCATTCACCAAAGCTATCACCAATCATATATAGCTGCTTCACGCCTTCGGGTATAAGAACTTCAGGAGTGGTTCCTCCAAAATCGGCAGTATTATTTACCACATCAAGCGTTACCGTCGTGCCCTTTGATACGGGCAAACCAGGCATCTGATCAACAGAGGTACCAGGATAAACAATTTTACCGTTGCGTACGGTCATCTGCATGGTTGACCAGTTACGAGCATTTTGGTTAGAGGTAGCAAAAATGTTAAGGTTACCTGTTTCGGTTGTTTCTATCGACATGTTGCTACCATTTATTTCTAATGGTTTCTCATTATCACCTAATGCAGCGCCCGAAGCATATACTTGCGGCGTTTCAAAGGCTATCAACTTGCGGTCTAAATTAGCATAAACCAGATAAAGTGCTGAGGTTTTTACGGTAGCCTTTCCATCACTAGTCATCTCTACACCTTGCGTGGTTTGCCATGAAGAGAGTAGCTGTGAACCATCCTTCGATGTTGACCACTCAACCGATTGTCCGGCTTTCAAATAACACAAATGCCAGAACTCGCCATTACCTACAGCACCCACAGGGGCCATCTTTACAACGTCATTACTGTTCCATACGCCAAAGTTGCTACCACACATATACAGGTCGTTGGACATACCTGTTACCTCAACACCTTTACCGCCCATTCGAGCAGTGAATTTTCCTGTTAAAACGCTATATTGTATTTTTACACTATACTTTCCTTTCAACGGGAATTTAAGCTTTACTGCCGACTGATTGGTAAGAGGCCGAAAGGTTTCATCAAGTTGATTGGTACGTTCGGCCGCTGCCGTACCGGTATAAATGGTCGATATGTTATAGTTCTCAGTTTCGCTATCGCGCAAGCTAAGCTTTTCACCATCGTTCATTTTAAAGATATATTTACCTGGCAGCAACTGCTTCGTCGAGTCGGCGTTACACCATGTTACGACGTGTGTGAGTCGGTCATAAGTTACATCGCTAAGAGGTACATCATTGTTTCCTTCTTCTGTAAGGGCATTGTCACCTTGCATAGTAAACTGAATAGGAATAATGGTAAGCTCTTTTCTTGCTTTATTAACCACTACCTGGTAAAGGCCCTCGGTGGGAACAGTAAAGCCCTCGCCGCCTTGTGTCAAGCTATATGAGGTGGCATGAGCATTAGCAAGCTCCAGTTTAGAACCCATGCCATAGGTTTGGGGCTGTCCATCAGTATCGACAAACGATATCTGAAAACGGCCATCAGCCTTCAACCAAGCTCTGATGCTCAACATATTTTCATTGTCGCTCTCAACAGCCCTCAATCGTCCTGTTTCTATAGGCAAGGAGAACTCAGAAGAAGAGCCTGAAAGATAAATTCCCTGTGGGACATTTATCACTTCATCGTATGCAATATTATTTTCGCTGCACGCCATCACACTTAAAGCAAATAGCATTGCAACTATGTTTTTTACTTTTATCATAGCTATCAAATATTTTTTGGGTTACCAACCGTTATTTTGACTCCATTGCTTCAGTTTGAGCACTTCTGACTGCGGTATAGGATACCAATACATATTGGGCTGGAATACTCGTTGCTCAACCTCTACAGGTGTATAGGTATATCCGCCCGTTTCCTTTTGCTCTACACGCACACCCATGAGAGGCTTACCCAGTGTAGAAGAAGCTATCTTCCAACGACGAACATCCCAAGCGCGATGCTCTTCAAAAGCCAATTCTATACGGCGTTCATGCTGGATAAAGGTACGCATCTGTTCTTGTGAAAGGCCAGATGGGGTATCGGGCAAGAAAGCGCGGTTACGCACCTTGTTAAGATAGTAGGTAATATCAACATTTGTAGGATCATACTCATTCAAGGCCTCAGCATAATTAAGATAAATCTCGGCCAAGCGGAAAAGCGGAACAACATGTCCGTTGCTGCTGCCACCAGTCTGTACATTAACATCTTCGTTAAGGTATTTACGCAGATAGTAGCCCGTCTTAGTAGCATTGGGTTTGGGTTGTGCATCAGCACCTCCTACATAAGTGGCAACTTTTTTCCCTTTAAACGATGCCGCATTCATTAAGATTGTAGCAGCTAAACGTGTATCTCTGTTGGCGAAAGGCTGTGCCGCTTTGGCAGGATCGTTCCAATCAAAAGCAGTGCCATCCAGCATTTCATAGTCGTCAATCAAGTTTTGCGACGGGTTTGTGCCTCCCTTGCCACCAAAGCTTACAGGGAAATTGCTCTTCTCAAAGTCCGAATTAGAGTCGTATCTTCTTACAAAGATATACTCTTTGAACTGGAAATTGTTCTTAAACAAATTGCCATAAGAGGGAGCCAACTCATACTGGTTAAGGTCGATTACAGCCTTTGCTGCATCGGCAGCAAGTTTCCACTTAGCGGGATCAGAAGGTTTATTTGCTTCGTTTGTATCGCCAAATTCAAGATAAAGCGGACTGGCTGCATAAAGCAGCAATCGGCTCTTCAAGGCCAAAGCAGCACCCTTAGTAGCACGACCAAAGGCGTCGTTATCATTACGCCAGGGGGTAAGCTCAAGCGTTTCAGCAGCGATATCACACTCTTCAGCAATAAAATCAACTACCTGCTGCATTGTAGGACGCGGCATGTTTTCATAATTTTCATTGATGCTAAGCGTCGACTTAATAATAGGAACGGGGCCAAAACGCTTTAACAACTCAAAATAGAAATAGGCACGTAAGAAGTGGGCCTCAGCACGCCACATCTTGATGTCTTTCAAGCAGTTTTGATATTCTACTTGTTTGTCAGGGTCAAGACGTGAAATATCCAGGTTTACATGGTCTGAATTTTCCAGCAAGGTGCAACATTTAGCTATTCCTGCAAAATATCGGTTCCAGGTATCATCTGGATTGTTCAAAGCATTCCATGAGCCATTATTAAATTTTTGTATGTCGGCAGTTTCAACTGCAAACTCGGCATCGTCAGTAGCTGAAGCTAACATAGCTCCATTTGAAAAACGATTCAGCCCATCAGGAAGCAACGAATAGGCATAGGTAAGATACTGCTTTGTTCGATTATACGAATCGAACGTAGCAGTTTTATCTATAAACGAATCTTCCTCACGGTCCAAGAAATCATTGCATGAACTGAGGGCGAAAGCGCTGCTAAACGCCGCTAAGATGAAAGTATATTTTAAAAACTTTGCGTTCATAGGATATAGTTCTTTAGTTAGAAATGAGTTAGAAAGCAAGCTTCAAGCCTACACTAACGGTACGCATGAGCGGATAGCTTAACAGGTTATCTTGCTCAGCATCGCCCAGCTTTCCGAGATGGTCGATTGTGAACAAATTGGTAGCATTTACATAGAAGTAAATATTGCTTAAGCGCACGGCCTGAGATACAGCAGCTGGCAGTTCATACCCCACCTGAACATCGCGTAACCTTAAGAAGCTGCCATTGCGACGCCAGAAGGTAGAAGTGCGATAGTTGTTACTGAAATCTACTGTTGACAGACGCGGATATGATGCATCGGTATTTGAAGGTGTCCAGCTATCAAAAGCGAGATTTGAGGCTGTTCCGTTATTTTGGAAAGAGTAAACACTGGCACCACTCAGATAAACATCGCGCTTAGCAACACCTTGGAAAACGAAGCTCAGATCAAAACCCTTATACTTAAGACCACCACTGAACATATAGTTCCAAGCGGGAACGGTTGAATTGCCTACAGGATGTGCATCATTTTCATTAATGACGTTATCGCAGTTATAATCTTTATACTTGATGTCACCAGGTGCTACATGACCAAACTGAGGTTGAGGAAGACCAGCCTTTAATTTGCCTTCGCTATCAAAGTCGTCGGCAGTATAAAAACGTTCAGCTTCAAGCACTATAGGCTTCCATACCGAGTGACCTTTCTTATAAAGATAGTTTTCAGCCTTCACGTCTTCGCCTTGTTCTTTTACCTTGCTCATAGCATACCATGCTCCAGCCTCGGCATAATAGGTAATTTTGTCCTGTATCTTTCCTTGATAACGTGCCTTGAACTCGAAGCCATGATTTGTTACCTTACCCACATTCATCAGCGGCAATATGTTTCCATACGAAGCACCTACGATGCCAAGCACCTGAGCGTATGGAAGGGCGAGAATACCCGACTGGCTCTCGTTGAAGACATCAATATTTACTGATAAGCTTTTCCACAAAGTAGCATCAAGTCCTACGTTAAAGATATGTTTCTTCTCCCATGAGACAGAGGGGTTGGCCAGTGTTTTCTCAGAGAAGCCCGATGACTGCGAACTACCAGTTCCAAACAGATAACTACCCTTGCTACCATAAGCCTCATCAAAAATATATCGGGCTGATGTTTGGTTGTTACCAGTAAGACCATAAGAGGTACGAAGCTTCAAGAAATCAATACAAGATACCGACTTCATAAACGGTTCGTTGCTCATAACCCATGCTACCGAGGCTGCAGGGAAAACGCCAAAACGTTTACCACGAGCATAATTATTGGTTCCCATGTAAGATGCAACAATCTCGGCCACATATCGCTTATCAAAGTTGTAATTCAAACGGCCAGCAAAGTTTACATAGCACTCGTCATCGCGCACACCATATACACGATAACGATCGTTCATCATCATCATCATAGCGTGCACACCGTGCTTACTAAACTGACGCTGATAATCAATCTGTGCCTGTAAGTTTACACGTGTATCACTGGTTCTGAATCCTTCGCTCGATGTGAGCGCTGCATCTGAACCATATTGTGTATAGCTATAAACAGGTTCACCTTGGGCATCGACGCCCGACTGTGAAAGTGCATAACGTGCATAGTTACGCGACTTGGGTGAGGTCTCAGCCATAAAGTTATGATAGCCAAACATTACTTTCGCGCTTAATCCACGAACTAAGGCACTAAAATCATACTTCAAGCCAAATACCACCTGCATAGAGCGAGAGTTCTCTTTATTTAAACCGCGGTTTAACAAATTGGCCACAGGGTTTGTGTAAAGAGATGTTCCGCCTATGCTACCATCTGGGTTATAAACAGGAAACGCGTTGGGAGGAGTGCTCCAGATAGATTTCAGATAATCGCTGGCGCCACCGCCACCAGGTGTAGTTTTTTCGGCAAAGCTTACACCTGAATAGAGAAACGCGTTAAAATAGCGTGTAATATCAACATCAAGATTGGCTCTGAAGTTATAACGAGCGTAGTCGACATTAGCATTTTCGCGCTTCTTCGAGTCGGTGCCACGATATAAACCACCATTATTCATCAGGCCTGCCATTACATAATAGTTTAAGCCATCACCTCCTCCACGGAACGACAGTTCACCCATCGTCAAGGGAGCCGTGCTTCTGTAAACTTGCTTTTTCCAGTTCACATTAGGATAGAGATAGCCATTGCTACCTGTTTCATAGGCCGTAAAGGCATCGGTATCGTATAGCGGCCTTTTGTTATCGTTTGTAAGAGCCTGGTTGTAAAGCTTAGCATAGTCGGCCGAATTCATAGGCGTATCCATAACCGTAGGCATCTGTATGCCCGTTTGCATACGGAAACCTATCTTGGGTGCCGAACGATAACCTTTCTTAGTGGTTATTAACAACACGCCATTAGCACCTCTTGAACCATAAATGGCCAAGGCAGCAGCATCTTTTAACAATGACACCGACTCGATTTCTTCTGAGGAAAGATTGTCTAACGGAGCCTCAAAGCCATCAACGAAAATAAGCATCTTCTGATTGCTATTGAAAGAGCTCACGCCACGTGTGAACATATTTTCCATATAAAAGTCGTAACCAGGCTCTCCCGATTTCTGCAAAATCGATAGTCCTGGGAGCATACCTTTTAATGAATTTCCCACGGTTGGCGATGTTATCTCCATCAGTCTATCGCCCTTTACTGTAGAAATGGCTTGCGATTGTGCCCACGAAGATTGTTCTCCGTAAGCTATCTGTACTGCTGTAGTGTCAGTGACATCTTGTGCGTTTACTGGCGAACAGAGCTGCACGAGAGCACATCCTATAATAAAATATCTATATTTCATTGTTCTATCTTTTTACGTTAAGGTTCACTTTATATTACCATCCAGGGTTTTGAACGAGATAACCCTTGTTCACTTCTGACTGGTCAATGGCATACAAGTAGCAGTTATCATTCCAGAAACGATTTTCAAACACATAGGGTGTGTAATGAACATGGGTTTTATTACCATCTATCGAATGAATCTTTAAGCCATAGAACTTACCTTGCATCACCCCTTCATCACCAGCAATAAGCCATCTTCTGATATCCCAAAAACGATGATCTTCAAATGCCAACTCAACCGAACGCTCGTTGCGAAGCTTTGTACGGAAGGCTTCTTGGCTCATACCAGCAGGAAAAGCGGGCATACCAGCGCGTTCACGAACAATGCTTACTGCATCGTAGGCCTCCTGTGGAGGTGCACTGTAATATTCGTTCAGAGCCTCAGCATAATTCAGATAAAGTTCGGCCATACGAAACACAGGCCACTGCACGTTGGTCTTATTGCTACCATTAACATGCAAGATGCGGGGCACCCACTTATGAAGCAGATGGGCAGTACGATCCATGGGCGACTTTTCAGGACCGCCATCGAGGAAATTGATGAACGGTATTTCATCATTCCAACTACTGCTATGATAAGCTACCGTTTGCTTAAAGCGTGGGTCTAAACTATTATAAATAGCTATCAAATCGTCGCCACCATTCATATCCCAATCGGCAGGTTCACCATTAGAACGCTTCTCATAGTGCTTAACGAAATTGAAGGTAACATACAATCCTGCATCGCCCCAAGCCTTGTTCATAGCCCAGGTGGGAAGGTTTGCAACCAAAGGACGGCTTGTTGTCTTGAAACCTCTGTATTTCATATTACCCAAAATAATTTCCTCATTATCAGGTGTGGTCCATACATATTCATAGTCGGTTTCAGGATTACCCGTATTATATATCTTATAATGTCCTGAATTTACAGCTGCATCAATAGCCTCTTTGGCAGCATCGGCAGCCTTCTTCCAACGTTCTTTGTCATAATTGCCATAACCTATCAGTTCTTCATTACCAGGCAACGACATATAAGGCTTGTTCGTATTAAACAACGGACTTGCTGCATACAGCAGTACCCTTGCTTTCAGAGCTAAAGCAGCAATACGTGTAGCACGGCCTAACTTAGCGTTATCGGTGTAATAATCGGGCAAATAATGCGTGGCACGATCGCAATCGACAAGAATCGAGTCAATACAATCAGAAAAACTGTTACGCTTACGCTCAGAGAAGTCGTTCGGAGCAATAACCTCTCGTACAATAGGCATACCTCCATAACGATATACGCCCTCCCATAACAACATAGCTCTCATAAAATAGGCCTCGCCCGTAGCACGCTTATTAAAATCAGGATCGCCCTCATCATAGGGCACATCATTAATACGATTTAAGATAAGGTTTGCCACACGTGTGGTGTGATTGCGCAAATAGAAGCGGCAGTCTTCATCCCACGAAAAGCTACTATTGGTATGGTTGCCTGCGTTCCATGCAGCATTGCCCATGGCCCACGTACCTACGTCTTCGCCTTCATCACAAGCCGAAGCCAATGTAGAAGAAGATAACAGTCGGCGATCAGTATTTGTACTGCTCATACAAAAGCCGTAGGGCATTCCTTCAGCATAGAGCGTGGTTAATAGTTTTTCGGCATCTGCACGCGTTGAGAATACCTCATCTTCGCCGTAATCGACAGAAGGCGGTGTCTCTAAAAAATCGGAACAAGACACCATAAAGAAAGGTGCCAATGCCCATGCTATATATTTAAGTTTCGTTTTCATACAGAAGGTTTTTAGAATTGAATGTTTAAACCAATATTATAGATTTTTTGTAACGGATAAGTATTAATCTCAGTGTTACCTCCCTTTGAAGGAGCCTCTGGATCAAGATCAATCACATTAGTCCATGTAAACAAGTTAGTACCACTTACATAGAGACGCAAACTCTCTAAGCCTAATGCCTTGAGTTGGTTCTTACGAAGTGTATAACCAATTTCTACATTCTTTAAGCGCAAATACCTAGCATTGCGTATCCAGAAGTTTGAATCTTGATAGTTGTTATCAGTGTCTCGCGAGGGGCTCATCGACAAACGCGGGAAGTTGATAGGTTCACCATTTTCATAACGTTCCTGTGTCCAGCGCTCTAATATCAAGGTCTTTGCACTATTATGAGCATTGATAAATGGCCATAATGCACGACCGAAATACTTAATAGACACGTGGTCGGCACCCTGAAAGAGAGCTGAGAAATCAAAACCACGCCAACTGCCACCAAACGAGAATCCGTATATAATTTCAGGTGTGGGCGAATAGCCTATTGGCACCATATCATACATATCAATCTTTCCGTCTTTATTAACATCAACATAGCGCATATCACCAGGCTGCAAACGGTTGTTGTTCCAGCTGCTAACAGGGCGATCTAACGCATTAATCTCTTCCCATGAATTGTAGAAGCCATCAAAAAGCAGACCGTAAAACTGCCCAACGCGTCGGCCTGTACGCATTTGGTAAGCATATTTTTCAGGCACTTCATCTTGGAACAAAATTTTGTTACGTGCAAACGAATAGTTGAAACGTCCCCAATAGTTGAAGTCGCGTATCTTGTTACGATAGTTGATATCAAACTCAAAGCCCGAATTTTCCATCTCACCCATATTATAAGCGGGCAAAGTGGCACCAATCAGCATAGGCGCACTGTTTCTATTTGACAGAATGTTGTTGCGACGCTCTTTAAAGTAATCGAACGATACCGTAAGATGATTCTTAAAGAAGTTTACATCAACACCCAAGTTTAGTTTACGTGCTTTTTCCCACGTAAGCAGCGGGTTACCCAAACGTTTCTCGGCAACCATTTGTGAGTAGACGGGGTTTGAAGACGAACCAAAGTTATAGCCTGACAAGGTGCCACTGGTATTACCATAAACCGAAGGAAGATACAAGAAGCGGTCGCCACCAATCTTATCGTTACCCACCTCACCATAAGTAGCTCTAAACTTCATGTAAACGAGGTAATCGTTTTTGGGGAAGAAGGGCTCTTCACTAAGTACCCATCCTGCTGACACAGCGGGGAAGAAACCAAAACGACGTCCTTTGGCAAAGTTCTCAGTGCCGTTATAACCCATATTAAATTCGGCTAAATAGCGGTTGGCATAACCATAGGTTACACGCCCCACGATACCTTGGTAGGCATTGGGCACATGGTAAGCCAAACTAGGAGCATAATATTTGCTTTGGTTATAGAGCAAGAGGGCTGTGGTCTCATGCTTGCCAAATTTTTGGTTATAATGAAGTCCGGCTTCAAAATAAACTTTACGATTCTTACTATATTCAAAACCTCCACCCCAGGTATCGCCTTCATTTTGTGGAATGAGAACAATCTCGTTGGGGTTTTCGGGGTCTCTCTTTGGCACAAAAGTCTGCATCTTCTTTATTGACAGACGCTTACTATTGTAGTAGCTATCATAAGAGGTACTGGCATGAATAGACAAGCCTTTCAGCAGCAAACGCGAAAGGTCATATTCGAAACGCAAAGTGGTATTAATAGTGTTAGCGTTAATATCGTGATAACCATTATTCAACAAAGCTTGCCAGGGATTTTCATCGTCAATAGTATTTTCAAGACGAACCAGTTTTCCATCTACCATACCAGGGGTACCTAACGGCGTAGCCCATGAAATTTCCTTCCATAGGTTACTGTTACCAAGTCCGGGTGTACGAATATTATTTATTTGGGTTGATAATTGAACGGTTGCTTTAAAGTCTTGGGTTACATCAAAATCGAGGTTTGAGCGAAAATTGTAACGTGTGTCTGAAGCGTTCACGTCATGGTGACGGTCTATCTTAGTGTACTTATACATACCTCCTTGATGAAAATAGCCTGCCGAGATAAAATACTTCACACGGTCAGTACCACCAGAGATATTAAAGTTATGCTGTGTACGCAATGAGGCCTTACGTAAAAACTTTCCCACCCAGTCGGTATTGGGGTGCATAATAGGGTCGGTACCATCGCGATACAGTTTGATATCATCACTCGTAAATCGAGGCACATATGTGGTTCCAGTGGTATAGGCATCATTCTTCAATGCCTCGTTATACATTTCGCAGTAATCAGCACTATTTAAATAATGAGGAAGGGCTGTGGGCGACTGGATAGCGACATTGCCTGAATAGCTAAGATGTGGCTTGCCTTTCTTACCTTTTCGAGTAGTAATCAAGATAACACCGTTTGCACCACGTACACCATAAATAGCTGTGGCAGATGCATCTTTAAGAATACTCACCGTTTCAATTTCATTAGGATCAAGACCGTTATAGTTAGGGCGCTCTACGCCGTCAATCATCACAAGCGGAGCAGTATTGTCTGAAAACGTACTGACACCACGAATTAACAATGTAGAGGAGTCTTCGCCAGGAGCACCACTTCGCTGCATAGCTATCAAGCCAGGCATCTTACCCACCAGCATATTACTGATGTTTGCCTGTGGAGTTTGCACCAAATCTTTTGTTGTTACAGAGGCAATAGCGCCAGTAACAGTTGCTTTTTTCTGTGTGCCATAGCCAATAACCACAACCTCGTTCAGCGACTGAGCCTCATCTTCATTTAGGGTTATCTTTAAGTTTGATGATCCTTTTACTGAAACCTCACGTGTCGTAAAGCCTAAATATGAAACTAACACCGTGCTATTTGCTGATACTTCTAATGAAAACTCGCCACGAATATTTGTTACAGTACCTATCTTTGTACCTTTCACAAAAATACTCGCACCCATGATAGGGGTTCCATCAGCTTCACGAACAAGACCCGATATTTTATTCATATTGGGCATTGTTTGTTCGGTTTCATCAACAAGTTTCGCTTTCTTTTGCTTCAAACTACCGTTTTTGTCTCTCTTTTTGTGCAAGACAATGGTGTTATTGTTAAAAGAATACTGTATACCAAAGGGAGAAAACACTTCAGACAAGGCTTTCTCTAATGACCAGTTTTTACAGACCAATGTGACTTTCGTCTTTGGGTTAAGCACACTGTTACGATACACGAACGTGTAATTCGTTTGTTTTTCCACTTGCCGAATAAATCGACGTACTTCTTCGTTTGAAGATTTAGGGTCACATTTCCGCGCTGCGCCTGTATAATCATAGGCACCAATAGTAGCCATGTTAAGGCCACAAAGCGCAAAATGCGTTTCCTGTTACTGTTTAAATTGTTTGTCATCTTATTTAGGTTTTAAGTCATCACTTCATTCATCTATTATAATATGCTATTCTATTATAATATGCTCGCGTTCCATTTTATATTTAAAGCCATATTGCATACTTAATGAAACCAGCACACTTTCCAAGGTTTCTTTATAAAAAGCGCCAGTTAGTTTGTCATTGGCCAAACACTGATTGCGTAGCTGTATTTTTACACCATACCAGTTTTCTATTTCTTGAAGCACTTTACTAAATGGTAGGCTATTGAAAGCCAAATATCCATCTTTCCATCGTGCATCGGTCAATCCATCATTATCGCAAATTGTGATTTGGTGAGAAACAGGTCTGTAAATTGATTTCTTGCCTGGACGGAGTTGATAGTTTTGAAGGAGTGAGTCGGATGAAAGCTGTACAGCGCCCGAGAACAAAGCCGTTTCGATAGCGCCATCATCTAAACGCACGTTAAACTGTGTGCCCAATACTTCTATTTGCATATCATTTATATGAACGTGAAAAGGGCAAGTAGCATCTTTCGCAACATCAAAATAGGCTTCTCCCTTCATCAATACCACTTCACGATGTTTTTTGGGAACTACGTTATAACGCAATTGGCTGTTTCCATTCAAAAATACGCTAGTACCATCAGGCAATGTTATTTTGCTTTTATTTCCTGGTAAAACACTAACGTACGTATAGTTTTGAGTTGTTGCTGCAGACGATTTTAGCCACCAATAGCTACCACCCATTAACGAAACAATAAGCAACAGCATTGAGGCATAACGTAGGCACTTGTAAGCCAACGCACGCAATGTCTTTCTTTTTATTTTGCTATGTATGTTTTTCAGTATTCTTTGTTGTGTTTTGCAATTCATCTTGGCAGTATCGGTCGTAGCAGAAAAGCTGTCACACATTACGTTCCACAGTTCCTCATCAGAAACTGTTGTTATATCGTGCTGCAACTGCTCAAAATCGGCTTGAGACAATTGTCCCGACAAATACTGCTGATATAATTCTTTTATTCGGTTTTCCATATAATGTTCGCTTCTATTATTAAATACGTAAAGATATAATGTCAATACCTAAAAATAACACTTGTTAACGTTTCTCGTTATATATATTGGTTTTCCACCTAATGCCTATAAAGATATTGGTCATTGTTTTAATGAAAAAAAACACATAGAGTGTTATTTTTTCAATTCTTTTCTAAATATTTTAAGTGTAGATGTTAGATAGTTTTTAACTGTTTGTGAAGACAAATGCAATGCTTTAGCAATTTCATTGATGGGCATGTTCTTTTCTCTACTCATTTCGTAAATCTGACATGCTCGCTTGGGTAAATGTTTTTTCGTTTGTTGCAAACGAGTAATGAATTCATGACAATCAATTTGTTCTTCTACTGTTGGATAGGTTGATACCTTTTCACAAGCCTTATGATAATCTTCAAAGTCGATGCGTACTATCTGCTTTCTGAAAGTATCAATAATCTGATTTCGCGCTATCGTATAAATCAATGCTTGAATATTTCCATTGCTATCTAATTGTTCGCGCACGTTCCATAATTTTAGAAATGTTTCTTGAACAATATCTTCAGCAACGGTGCTATTTTTTATTTGGGCAAATACAAAGCTGTATAGGTTGTTTGAATATTGTATATACAATCTTGAAAAAGCGTCATACGAGCTTTTCTTCAATTGTTCGATATTTTCATAATTATTCTGTTCCATTTTAACAAGTAGTTTTTAATAATCACAGAATTTTATTAGTTGTCGTAGATAATGGTTTAATAAGATATATACGTAAAGGCAAACTGACAGTACCGAAAAGACAACACTTATTAACACTTTTCGCTTTAAGTTTGTATTCACGATACTTCCACATAACACTCTTTCTATCAATGTTACTCTCTCCATGTGCAAAAATAAATGTTATATATTACCCGTTGGCGGAATTAATTTAAGTTGATAAATATGAGTAAAAAGTTGCACAT